>CAJQPW010000001.1 GCA_905480295.1 uncultured Rhizobiaceae group bacterium
GGCAAAGGTGGCCTTGTTACCGACGAAGCCCTGATAGCAAAGACGATGGACGAGATAAAAGACTGGTTTTCCGCACTCCCCGGCTGGCGGGTTACGAATTTTCTTGCTTCTCCTATCAAAGGAAGCGACGGCAACGGGGAATATCTGTTATGTGGGGCTCGCAATGGCTGAAGTGAAAATCGAAAACCTGGGCAGTGAAGGTGATGGCATCGGACGTATCGATGGCAAACCCATCTACGTGACCGGCGCTCTGCCAGGGGAAACGGTTCGCATTTCCGGCCCGGGGCCGCATTTTGCGACCAGCGAAATTCTCACGCCCTCGAAGGAACGACAATCACCGCCGTGTCCGCATTTCAGCACCTGCGGCGGGTGCACCTTTCAACATGCAAGCCTGCCGATGTTGCTGCAGTGGAAGCGTGCCGAAGTCGCCCTCGCCTTCAAGAAGGCCGGCATTGATGTGGCCGTGGACGAAACTTTCGCCTCCGCACCATCCTCGCGCCGACGGGTGACCTTCTCTGCCCGTCGGGACGGCAAGGGCGTGCTGTTGGGGTTTAAAGAGCGTGGCAGCGACAATCTCGTCACCCTGCAGACCTGCACCATCTTATTGCCGGAACTGGCAGCGCAAATTTCGCCCCTGCGGGCCATTGCCTCAACCATGTTGCGTGGCAATGAAGAAATTCAGATTTCAATCAACGCCTGCGACAACGGCATGGACTTGGATTTCACCCTGCCACAGCAGCCCAGTGAAACGATGACGGCAAGTTTCGTTCGGGCGATGGCAAAGTCACCTTACCTGCGCGGCTGCGTGAATGGCGAGAGCGTGATTGAGAAGGAAAAACCACTGGTCACCTTTGGCCGGGCCCATGTGGCCCTCCCCCCTGCCAATTTCATTCAGGCCGTCGCTGCGGTCGAAACGGAAATGGCACGGCTGGTCTGCGACCACCTGCGGCCCAGCAAGCGGGTGGCTGATCTGTTCTGCGGCGGCGGCACCTTTGCATTGCGACTGGCCGAACGATCCAGCGTGCATGCGGTGGAGTGGAAAGACGATATGCTGAAGGCCCTGCAGGCTGCCAGTGGTCCCGCAAAGCTGAAGGAAATTACGGTAGAGCGGCGCAATCTGCACGATCTGCCTTTGACTGTCGCCGATCTGAAACCCTTCGATGGGCTTTGCCTCGACCCGCCCCGTGCCGGCGCAGAAGACCAGGTGATCCAAATTGCTAAAACCAATCTGCGGCGGATTGCTTATGTGTCCTGCAACCCCGGCACGCTGGCACGGGATAGCCGCCACCTGATCGATGGCGGGTTTCGGCTAAAGCGCGTGGTGCCGCTGGATCAGTTTGTCTATTCACCGCATATTGAAGTGGTGGCGCTGTTTGAAAAGAAACCGAGCAAGGGTGCCCGTTCCATATTTCGGTAGCTGAACCCTCAGGCTCAGCCTGATTTTTTCTGCATGAACGCCATGAATGCGTTGCGGGCTTCATCACTCTTGAGGCGCTGTTTGAACAACTCTCCTTCCTGCGCCAGTCGCTCAACCGCGTCATTTCGGTCACCGCGCAACAGACCCCGAGAGAGCGCGAGTGCTTCCGGTGGTTTTTCTGCCAGACGGTTGGCCATCTGCAGCGCCTGTGCTTCCAGATCCTGTGGCTCAACAATAGCATTGACCAACCCGGCCTGCAGCGCCTGTTCTGCCGTCCAGCGTTCACCCAAAACCAGCAGTTCGAAAGCTCTTTGATACCCCAGCAATCGGGGCCCAAGAAGACTGGATGCCGCTTCCGGCACCAGTCCCAGATCCACGAACGGGGTCTGCAGCCACGCGCGGGGACTTGCATAGACGAGGTCGCAATGCAGCAGAGTTGTGCAACCGACTCCCACCGCCAGTCCGTCAACCGCTGCTACCAGTGGTTTCCTGGAAGTCGCGATCGCCAGCAGATAGTGACCGACTTCCTCGCCATGTTCTGCGCCCGTTGCCACCGCCATGAAATCTTTCAGATCATTGCCCGATGTGAAGACTTCCGGCTGGCCCAACAACAGGACGGCACCAATATCCTCGTCGGTTCCTGCCCCGTTTATGGCATCGGCCATCACCTGGTACATGGCGCGGGTGATGGCGTTTTTCTTTTCTGGCCGGTTGAAGCGGATGATTTGGACACGACCCGCCCGGGACAATTCGATATCAGACATAACCTTATCCTTGGTTCTGCAGCATGGCTTCACCGGCGTTCAGCAGGCTGGTGGCTCCCTGCTCAATTGTGGCACGCAGGCCTGCAGTTTCGTTGAGCAGGTTACCGGCCATGAATCCAGCTGTTACCGCGCGACCATTGCCATCAGCTTAATCAGCAACCATGGCCGACTGCGCCAGATAGGCCGCCCCGGCGGCCAGACCAAACAACCGCAGATAGGGCGTGGAACCACACAGGGCGATCTGTTTCTCGTCGGCCTTCAAGGCATCCAGCAAAAACTGCGTCGCGCCCCGCAAATCGGCAAGCCCGCGTTTCAGCCCGTTGGCCATTGAATTGATTTCAACCCGGTTTGATGCCTGCACGTCATCGGCAATGGATTCCAGCTCGATCAAATAGCGTTCGATAACCTGGCCGTTGTTCAGTGGAAGTTTCCGGGTAACAAGGTCGATGGCCTGAATGCCATTGGTGCCTTCATAGATCGGTGCAATGCGCGCATCACGCAACAGCTGTGCCGCACCGGTTTCCTCGATATACCCCATGCCGCCATGAATCTGCACGCCCATGCTCGCCACCTCGCACCCAATGTCGGTCGAAAACGCCTTTGCCACCGGCGTCAGCAGCGCCGCGCGGTCGCGCCAATCTGCTCCGGCACCGTCCTCTTCGGCCTGCTGGTCAAGGGCATGGGCACAGCTGTAAGCAATACAACGCGCCGCCTGCGTCAGCGCCGACATGGTCATCAAGGTGCGCTGAACATCGGGGTGATGGGCGATGGGTGCCATGCCATCACCGTCATAGGACGCTGCCCGCCCTTGTCGGCGATCCAACGCATAGGCCCGCGCATGTTGGGTGGCGGATTCAGCGACAGCCACGCCCTGGATACCGACCAGAAGCCGGGCATTGTTCATCATCGTGAACATGCAGGCCAGGCCACGGTTTTCCTCACCGATCAGCCAGCCCAACGCGCCCGCTTCTTCGCCAAACTTGCCATCCCCGAAAATCATCGTGCAGGTGGGCGACGCATGAATTCCCAATTTATGCTCAACGCTGTGGCAGTACACATCATTGCGTTCGCCTGGTTGACCTTCGTCAGACACCAGGTATTTCGGCACCAGAAACAGCGATATGCCACGTTGACCGGCAGGTGCGTCCGGCAGACGCGCCAGCACGAGATGCACGATGTTGTCGGTCATATCGTGCTCGCCATAGGTGATGAAAATCTTCTGCCCGAATATCCGGTAGCGCCCGTCACCTGTGGGTTCAGCCCTCGACTTGAGACCATTGAGATCCGAACCGGACTGCGGTTCGGTCAGGTTCATCGTTCCCATCCATTCGCCGGAAACCAGTTTTTCCAGATAGACCTGTTTCAATTCTTCGCTGGCATGCATGTTCAACGCTTCAATCGCGCCAATTGTCAATGTGGGGCCAATGCCGAAGGCCAAGGAGCCGGAATTCCACATTTCAAAGGCTGCGGTTTGCAGGCTCATGGGCAGATCCTGTCCACCAAAGGCCGACGGACCGGTCAGGGAGTTCCATCCCCCTTCGGCCCAACGCCGGTAGAGATCTGCCCATCCATCGGGCATCGTCACCTCACCGTTACCCAATACGGCACCCTGCGCATCCCCTGTTCGCGACAGGGGGGCAATTTCTTCACTGGCGAATTTGCCTGCTTCTTCAAGAATCGCGTCCAGCAGGTCTTCGCTCAAGTCCCCGGCCTGTTCCTGTGCCATGATATCGCCGAGCCTGGTAACCTGTTTCAACACATGGGAAATCTCGGAAACAGGCGCGCGATACATCAATCATTCTCCACTCGAAAAGGGTGGGGATTGATTGGCACAATCTGACGTTAACGTCAAAACTTTACGCCCTGATCTTCGCTTTGCCTTTGTTGGGGAAACGGGTACACCAGTGTCGATCATTCGGGACCTGATCTGCAGACTTCCGAAGCCCTGGCGGATGGAATGCGAGACGATGAACAGCGAGACATTGAAACAGTTCATATCGATTGTTGGCGACCGCCATGCCTTGGTCGAAGCTGCCGAGATCGCGCCCTATACGACCGATATGCGGGGCCGGTACAACGCACCTTCACCGCTGGTCCTGAGACCGGGCACCGTTGAAGAAGTGTCGCAGATTGTAAAGCTGGCATGTGAAACCAACACGGCGATTATTCCGCAGGGCGGCAATACGGGGCTCGTCGGGGCGGGACTGCCGCTGGCAGATCGGGCCCTTGATGAAGTCATCATATCCATGGGCCGGATGAATCGGATTCTCGACGTCGACCCGGCCACCAATACGATGACGGTTGAATCCGGCGCCATCCTGCAATCCATTCAGCAATCCGCAGATGAGGTAGACCGCCTGTTTCCGCTCTCTTTGGGCGCACAGGGCAGTTGTCAGATTGGTGGAAATATCGGCAGCAATGCCGGAGGAACCGCCGTTCTCGCCTATGGCAATACGCGCGACCTTGTCATGGGTCTGGAAGTTGTGCTGCCGACCGGTGAGGTGTGGAACGGGCTGAGCCGGCTGCGTAAGGACAATACCGGTTATGATCTGAAGAACCTGCTGGTTGGTGCCGAAGGCACGCTGGGGATCGTGACCAAGGCCGTTTTGAAACTGTTTCCCAAACCACGCGGCCGTGAGGTTGCCTATGCTGCAGTGCCGTCTCCCGGCGCTGCGCTTGAACTTTTCAACATGGCCAAGAATGCCGCTGGCAATGCGTTGACCGCGTTTGAGATGATGGCGGGAATCGCCATGGAATTCACCTTAAAACATGCGAAAAATGAAATCCGGCGCCCGATCCAGGACAAATACCCCTGGTACGTTCTGATCGAGATTTCTTCTTCCCGTTCCCATGATGAAGCCCGCCAGGCCATGGAACATGTTCTGCAGACCGCGTTCGAAGCCGAAATCGTGCAGGACGCAACGATTGCAGACTCGCTTGAGCAGCAACGGCTGTTCTGGACCTTGCGTGAAGACATGTCCGGTTCCCAGAAACCAGAAGGGGCCTCGATCAAACATGACATCTCCGTTCCCGTTGGCAGCGTTCCCGACTTCATTGAAGTCGCTGACCAGGCGGTGCTTGATATTGTGCCCGATGCCCGCATCGTCAATTTCGGCCACATGGGGGACGGCAATCTGCATTATAACATCTCTCAACCGCCAGGCTGGAGCGCTGAAGATTTCTTCGCTTATGAATCAGAAGTGCATGCGGCGGTTTACCGTGTCGTGCTTTCCTTTTCCGGTTCGATTTCAGCCGAGCACGGAATTGGCCAGATGAAACGCGACGAATTGGCAAAATTGAAGGACCCAACAGCGCTGAATATGATGCGATCCATCAAAACGGCGCTCGATCCTCACCAAATCATGAATCCCGGCAAGGTAATCGGCTAACAATTGCGCAACCTTACCAGTCTGTTACCAGGCGAAGTATTCGTAAACCTTCTTCATCAGTGAAGATTTCTTAACCGCGATTTTTAAGCGGTTTGGAGAAATCAAGGCCTATTGTCACCTGTAACGCAGAGCCGATTAACGAGCCTGCGAAAAGAAAGAGAGACCCACAAAAGCCTTTTAAGGGCGGGCTCTTGAGAGTTTACAGGAAGGCATAGACGATGATTGCCAACAATCAGGCAAACACCGGCATGCGGGGCGAAAAACCAGTATGGGCGGAACGGGACCTCCGCATTGATCCATACGCACTCCCGCAACAGGTTTCATATGACCGTGGAGGCCCCCAGCTGTCGGGAGCAACCCACGGAACCCGCGTCGAATTCACGCTGAACGCCAAAGGCGCAGTGATGAAACGTGACATGGATTGCGGCCTGCCCCTGTCCATGGCGCTGCCAAACAGAATTTTTCTGGGCGTTGCAGCACGGGCATACGAAAACGGCGATGGAACCAACACGGTCACCCTTGAATTGTTGCATCATGATGCGGAACTCAGCGTGCCATTATGCGTGTCTGACGCCGTGGAAGACGCTGCAGCAGACTGGCACTCCTGGTCTAAGAAGCTGGGTCTTCCGATGCTGTTGATCGATGCAGATGGCACTGCGACAATTGTGAAGGATCATTCAGGCATCACCTCCCGGCAGCCAAAGCCGCGCCGTCGTCGCGCCGCAATGATCCCCAATCGACCGAATTTCATGCGTCGCCGTAAAATCGGCATGGTCGGGCCAACGGTTCGCCTGAAAGCCCACGAGATTATTGCCAGAACCTGATTGTCGCGCTGCGCCTGCTATACCAGCCAGTCGAGCAGGATTCCCGCAAACAGAATCCAGCCGAACCGGGTATTGGATTTAAACAGCGTCAGACAATTGTCTGCATCATCGATATCCAGTGAGCGGATTTGCCACAACATGTGGAGGAATCCGGCGGCCAGTCCGACAAAGGCCGGCCAGCCTGCCCCGACCGACGCAAAGGCGAGGGCGAACAGGGCGGCAGAACCGGAATAAAGCAGCAATAATGCGGGTTTGGTTCGATCACCGAACAATCTGGCGGTGGAGCGAACGCCAACCAGAGCATCATCTTCCTTATCCTGATGGGCATAAATCGTATCGTAGCCGATCACCCACAGGATGCTTCCCAGATAAAG
>CAJQPW010000002.1 GCA_905480295.1 uncultured Rhizobiaceae group bacterium
ACATGGCTTTCACCAGGGCCTGGCAATCATCAAAATTGCCTTTGACGGACAGGGCGTGGACATTTTCATCAGCAACCCCGGTCATCTGTAAACGCTGAACGTCGGAGACTTTACCATCGGGAAACAGGATGAAGATGTCGGAATTGTTGCGTCCGCGAAAGGCTTCGATAGCTGCGCCACCGGTATCTCCAGACGTTGCGCCAACAATCGTAAGGCGGGAGCCACGGTCTGCCAGGATATGATCCACCAGACGGGCCAGCAATTGCATGGCAACATCCTTGAACGCCATGGTGGGGCCATGGAACAGTTCCAAAATGAACTCATTGGGTCCGGTCTGGATGAGCGGGGCAACGGCGGGATGCGAAAAACTTGCATAGGCCGCATCGACCATTTCTGAAAAATCCTGCCTGGATATTTCATCTGCCATAAACGGGTGCAGGACGGTCTTGGCAATATCCTGGTACGATTTACCAGCAAGTGAACGAATGGTTTTATCGTCCAATTGCGGCCAGGTTTCGGGAACATACAGTCCGCCATCGCGAGCAAGACCCGTGAGAACCGCATCGCAGAAGCCAAGTGCAGGAGCTTCCCCACGCGTGCTAATATATTTCATTGATCTACTTTAACCCGGGGTGGTTTATGTGCTTGATAGGGATGGCGGGAACCTAGTGGAACGACGGCGGAAAACCAACTAAAAAACCGACAGAAACCCGGAAGGTCTCGCCAATTCATGGCCTGCCTGCTATAGCCGGTAGGCGTAAACTGCGTAAATGAGTAAAGGTTGTACAAGTGATACCAATGAGTCGTCTCAAGATTTCTTACAAAGCCGCACTGGCACTGACTTGTGCAACCGCATTGAGCGCTTGCCAGACTTCGGGACCAGACGGTATTTTGAGCAACATTCTGCCGAAAAAAGAAGAAAAACAGCAAATCGCTTCGATCAGCCCGAATACCGGGACCAATCCCAACGCCAAGCCAGCGTTGAAAAACACCAGAAACGCACTTTCAGAATATTGCCCGGCCGTTCGAATTCGGGCGGGCACGGAATCCTACCGCATCTACAAGGGCAAAGATCGTGAGAATCCGGACAATATTCGCTACCAGGCCACGCTGACCAAAGTTGCACGCGAGTGCGTTTACAGCGGCGACCAGTTGGAGATCAAGGTTGGCGCGCTCGGGCGGGTGATCACCGGTCCTTCTGGCAAAGCGGGTTCGTTTGATATGCCGATCAGGGTTGCCGTCCAGGAGGGTGGCTGTTCACGGCATTTCAAATTGCACAGACAGGCTGCGTCTGTTCCGGAAGGGGCAACCAATTCGAGTTTTCAGTTTGTCGACAATACAATTGTAATGCCGGCGCCGAAGGCAACCAATGTGCGCATTTATCTTGGCTTTGATGAAACCCCCGACGCCAAGTCCAGCGCGAAACCCTGCACGTCGTAATAGAAATCCGAGCTTTGGAACTGCTGAGCGCTGGCATCATCCCAGCGCTTGTGTGCATCAAAACTGCGCGCCGTCCCACTGTTCGAATGCGGCAATGATTGGCACAATGTCGACGAGCCGGCTTGCAACGGTTTCAGCCCCAGCATCCGTCAATGTATCCGAGTGGCCCCTATAGGTGTGGGAGCCACCGGTGAATCCGATCACCCGCATGCCAGCGGCCTTTCCAGCTTGAATTCCGGCGAGAGAATCTTCGACTACGACGCAGGCGGAAGGCGATACGCCAAATTCCTTGGCTGCATGCAGAAAAATGTCCGGATCAGGTTTGCGCCTGTATTCCTCCAGATCATGGGCTGAGAAAATATAGGGCCGAAAGCGGTCCCACAGTTCTCCTCTGGTCATTTCAATCTTCAGCTTTTCCATGTCCGCGTTGGAACAGACACACCGGGGCTGCTCCAGCAGATCGAGCATTTCATGGGCACCCGGCATCGCCTTGGCCTCACGCCAAAGGCGCTCCTTGATCTTGGCTTTCACCTTTTTTATGTGATCGTCTGGCAGGCTGCGGCCAAGCTCCTGTTCCATAACGTTTTTCACGTGTTCGGATGCGGTGCCGGCAAAACGTTCAGAAAACGCCTGAGCGGTCATTGTCGCCCCATATTCCGCCAGTGCCTCGGTTTCGCACTGTGCGGCAAGCAGCTCTGAGTCCATTATCGTCCCGTCGCAATCGAAAATCACAAGTTCGCAAGCGGCCATTTGAAGTGTCCCGATGGAGTAGAAAGTCCCCTTTAGAACATCAGCAAACTGAATGTCACCTGCTTAAAGAAATATTCACCCTGTTGAGTAACCTTACCCCAAGCCTAATTTTGTTTTGCGTTCAGGTGCCCTATGCGAGTTTTATCCGCTGCTGATCTTCATCAGCGTTCCATCAAGTCTTCCAAGAAATCCGTTGCCGACCCAAAATGGTTGAATTCGATCATCAAGGGAGATTGTGTTGCTGCCCTGGAGGCGTTGCCAGCCAATTCGGTGGATGTGGTTTTTGCCGATCCTCCCTACAATCTGCAACTGGGTGGAGACCTGGCGCGACCGGATCAGTCCAAGGTTGATGCCTGTGATGACCACTGGGATCAATTTGACACGTTCCGTGCCTATGATGATTTCACCCGTGCCTGGTTGCTGGCGGTGCGCCGGGTTCTGAAACCGAACGGCACGATCTGGGTGATCGGCTCGTATCACAACATCTTTCGCGTCGGCACCATTCTGCAGGACATGCAGTTCTGGATTCTCAACGACGTGGTATGGCGCAAAACCAACCCGATGCCGAATTTCCGTGGACGACGGTTCACAAATGCCCACGAAACGATGATCTGGGCTTCGCGGGATCAGGACGCCAAGGGCTATACATTCAATTATGACGCCATGAAAATGGCCAATGACGACGTGCAGATGCGCTCCGACTGGGTCTTTCCCATCTGCAATGGTGGTGAACGTCTGAAAGGTGCAGATGGCAAAAAAGTTCATCCCACCCAAAAACCGGAAGCCCTGTTGCACCGTGTGTTGATGTCTTCCACCAAACCGGGGGATGTGGTCCTAGATCCGTTCTTCGGAACCGGAACAACGGGGGCGGTGGCCAAGCGTCTTGGCCGACATTTCGTTGGTATTGAGCGCGAACAGGACTATATCGATGCGGCTTCTAGCCGTATCGAAAGTGTCGTTCCTGCCAAGAAGGCCGAATTGGTGGTCACCACCGGAAAACGGGCTGAACCCAGGGTGCCCTTTGGCGCAATTATTGAAACCGGCCTGCTGAATGTGGGCGACGTTCTGCAGGACAGCAAAAAGCGGTGGCAAGCTAAAATCCGCATCGATGGTTCGCTGGACTGGAACGGCGAGACCGCTTCCATTCATCGAATGGGTGCCAAAGTACAGGATCTGGATGCCTGCAATGGATGGACCTTCTGGCACATCGACAAGGGTGATGGATTCCAGTCCATCGACGAATTGAGAAAAATCTATCGTTCACGGCTGGGTGCCGCCGCCTGATATCCTCTGCTTCCGTCAACCCGGATTTCAGATCAGAATTTTACCCCAACATCCTGCAGGGCGGCATGCAGTTTTGCCGCCCCCTCGCGGCCGGCAAATTGGATGGCCTGCCAGCCCGATTGCCGGGCCCCTGATGCGTTCTTTTCAGAATCGTCAATGAATACCGTGTGTTCCGGGTCCAGATCATGGGCCTGGGTGTGGTGTTGGTAAATCTCCGGATCAGGTTTCAGGAGCTGAACAAGTCCCGAGACGGTCCGGCTGCGTGCCCTGTCCAAAAATGGATATTTAGCCTGCGCTTCGACAAAAGTATCCTGATTGAAATTCGTCAACAGGGTCACGTCATAGCCTTTATCGATCAGGTTCTGATAGATATCGACCACATCCAGATAGGCGTAGGGGACGCTCTTGATCCAGTGGCTTCGAAAGGCACGGATGTTGTCTTCGTGGTGCGGATGTTCGTCAATCAGGAGGGCCTCGGCTTCGGTCCAGCTCCGCCCCCGGTCCTGTTCGATATTCCATTGTGGCGAGCAGACATTGTCGAGAAAATCTCGACGGCTATCGGGATCTGGAATGCGGTCCAGGTAAACCAGTTCCGGATTCCAGTGCAGCAGAACCAGACCCACGTCGAATACAATATGCTGAATCTTTGACATTTTTCACCTGAATGCGTCGCGTCGGACAGCGACTATGACTTTTTTGAAAACCGTTGGCAAAGCTTCCGAAGCAATTGCGGTTTGGGGGGACCACCAACCTTCTCCGGCCATCGTCTCCACCTTTCCCGACCATACGGTGAGTTCAAGGTGAAAATGGGTAAAGGTGTGACGAATTATGCCCTGATGCAGCCAGTCTGCTTCCACGGGCGCTGCGGTGCTGCTGGTTTCGCCGTTTTGCGCTGCGGTCCAGGCCGTTGTGGGAACGGTTGCCATGCCTCCCAGCAGTCCTTTTTCCGGGCGCTTGGTGAGCCAGATTGCTCCGTCATCGCGTTCCGCGACAAAGGCGGCACCGATCCGGGTTGGTTTTGGTTTTTTCGCTGCCTTGACGGGAAACTGGAGCTGCGTGCCGTCTTTGTATGCAGCACAGTCACTTTGAAGGGGACAGAGCGCGCACGCAGGGGATTTGGGTGTGCAGATCGTGGCGCCGAGATCCATCATGGCCTGTGCAAAGTCACCCGGTCTGTTGTCGGGAGAATTTTCTTCCATGAACTGGCGGCAATTGGCCTTTGCGGCGGGCAAGGGCGTGTCATCGGCGCGCAACCGGCAACTAACCCGCTCAATATTGCCGTCAACCACGGGTTCATTGTGACCAAACGCAATGGCAGCGATGGCTGCTGAGGTATAGGCACCGATGCCCGGCAGTTTCTGCAGTTCAGCAGCTGACTGGGGAAAACGCCCGCCCAATTGCGTTGCAACGATATCTGCACAGGCTTTCAGATTTCGTGCCCGAGAATAATACCCCAGCCCGGCCCATGCCTTCATGACGTCGTCCGGTTCGCTCGCCGCAAGCGCTTCGACAGTAGGCCATTGCCGGACAAATTTCTCAAAATAGGACTTTACCGTGGCAACGGTGGTCTGTTGTAACATGACTTCCGACAGCCACACATGGTAGGGGTTGGCAACGACACCTGATTTTCCGTCCTGCGGACTGATCCGCCAGGGCAGATTTCGGGCATGCCGATCGTACCAGGTCAGCAGTCGTGTGTGCAGGCAATCCATGGAGGCACCCTTTGTCGAACGAGCGCAAAAAGCAATGGACAAATCGACGGGGTGCACAGCCGGTTTCCGACCTGGTTTCCAAACTGCTTGATCCGGTCATTGAGCGCCGCGCCGGAATGACAATGGACCTGGTTGCGTCCTGGGATGAAATCGTCGGGCAACCCCATGCCAGCCATACACGGCCAGAAAAACTGCATTGGCCGAGGCAGATAAGCGACGACGATCCGTTTGAGCCTGCAACGCTGGTTGTCGCATGCGATGGCGGCCATGCCGTATTCTTTCAGCATGACAGCACCACCATTATCGCCCGGGTCAACAGCTATTTCGGATTTGCAGCCGTCGCCCGGTTGAAACTGCTGCAAAAGCCGGTTGCAAATGTGCCGCTCAAATCCCGCCCTGCGGCCAGGTCCCTGGAGCCGCAGGCCCAGGCCAATCTCGATTCATTGTTGCAAAGTGTCGAAAATGACGAGCTCAAATCGGCATTGAAAAAAATGGGGCAGGGGGTGTTCAGTCGCCGTTCATCGAAGACGGACTAACATCACATTTAAATGAACCGGCAAGCCGGGTCTCATCTGGAAATTGCCCTAAAAACGCCATAGCTTAATGAAAACCGGACTGATAAAATAACGCAAGGCGAGCTTTATTCGCCAGAAGGAATCACCCCCATGAATTTGATCGATCGTCGTCTTTTCCTTGCCCTGTCCGCTTCGGCTGCAACGGCGCCCTTGCTGGCTTCACCGACATTTGCCCAAACGGTTTCGGGCTTGTTTGATGATATGCCGATGGCGGATGACGTGATGGGCGATGTCAATGCCAAGGTCACGATCGTTGAATATGCATCGATGACCTGCCCGCACTGTCGTTCGTTTCACGAAAAAATATTGCCGACCATCAAGGAAAAATACATTGAGACCGGGCAGGCCAAATACATTTTGCGCCCCTTCCCGTTTGATGGCGACCGCCGCGGAGAAGCAGCGTTCATGCTGGCTAAGTGCGCGCCAAATAACAATTATTACGCGATGATCGACGCGCTGTTTGCAACCCAAGATGTCTGGTCTGGAAAAGGAAACCCGGTACCGGAACTGCTTCGACTGTCCAAACTGTCTGGCATGACAGAAGCCGACTTTAAGGCCTGCCTGGGTAATCAGGATCTGTTGAACAAGATTATCGAAGGCCGCAACAAGGCGGTTAAGGATTTTCAGGTGCGCTCGACCCCAACTGTGTTCGTGAACGGCGAAAAACTTGGGGATTCAACCGTTGATTCGCTAACGAAAGCCATCGAAGCGGCTCTGTAGTGCTATAAGCGCTCCAAATTGAAACGCGCCGGTTGTGACTTCAACCGGTCGAAGCTGGCAATTCGCCACCAAATTTGGGTCGCTGGATGGAATTTAACAAGCTGAGACTTTTGGGTTTCAAGTCCTTTGTTGAACCCACCGAATTCGCCATTGAAAAAGGGCTGACCGGTGTGGTCGGACCCAATGGCTGTGGCAAATCCAATCTGGTTGAAGCCCTGCGCTGGGTGATGGGAGAAAACTCCTATAAAAACATGCGCGCATCCTCGATGGATGATGTGATTTTTTCCGGTTCCAGCGGCCGTCCGTCCCGCAATATGGCGGAAGTGGCGCTGTTTCTTGACAACAAAACCCGGCAGGCGCCGGCCGCATTCAACGATGCCGATGAGCTGCAGGTTTCGCGCCGTATCGAGCGTGAGGCGGGTTCGGTTTATCGCATCAATGGCAAGGATGTGCGAGCCAAGGATGTCCAGCTTCTGTTTGCCGATGTATCGACCGGGGCGCGGTCCCCATCGATGATCGGGCAGGGGCGTATCGGTGAATTGATTTCGGCCAAGCCACAGGCCCGACGCGCACTGCTTGAAGAGGCTGCTGGCATTTCGGGACTGCATTCGCGTCGTCATGAGGCAGAACTTCGGCTGCGTGCCGCTGAAACCAACCTTGAACGTCTCGATGACGTGGTTGCGCAACTGGAAACCCAGCTGGACAGTCTGAAACGTCAGGCCCGACAGGCCAACCGCTACCGCAACATAGCCGGTGACATTCGAAAGGCCGAAGCGACGATCCTGCACCTGCGCTGGTCTGCCGCCAAAGCGGCGCTGGATGAAGCGAAAAAGGCCCTCACCGATGCAACAGTTACGGTCGGAAAGACCCAGCTGGTCCAAACCGACGCTGCCACAACACAGGCCATCATCGCCAATAAACTGCCCAAGCTCCGCGAAGCTGAATCCAAGGCCGCGGCCGCTCTTCAGCACAAGCTGATTGCCCGCAACCAATTGGATGAGGAAGCCAAGCGCATTGAAAAGCGCAAACAGGAATTGGCGGCAAGGGCGGCACAGCTCGAATCTGACATTCAGCGCGAGGAGCAACTGGTCGCGGAAAACAGCGATATCATTGCCCATCTTGCCAAGGAAGAAAAACAACTCACGTCAGAGACCGAGGGACGGGAAGAAAACGAAGCCCGTACCAAGGCGAAACTGGAACAGGCAACAAGCACGCTGGCCGATAGCGAGCAAGCCCTGACTGCCCTGAATCAGGAACTTGCGTCCATCCGCGCCCAGTCGAACCAGATTGAACGCAATTTGACCGATGGTGCAGAACGCAAGTCCCGGCTGGAAGGGCAGATTAAGGGCGTGGAAACGGATCTCGATCAACTCACACAGCAGATTGGTGCACAAGCCGACATTCAGGAAAAGTCACAGATTGTGGCGCGACTTGAAACCGATTCCGCTGAGGCCGAAACGGCTGCGGTTCTGGCCGAAAAGGAAGCCGAAAACGCAAGGGAAGCAGAGCAGGTCAGCCAGGCGCCGGTGACCGATGCCCGCGCTGAAATCAACCGTATTGAGACCGAGGCGCGGACCCTGTCGGGAATATTGAATGCCGCTGGCAAGGACCTGTTCCCATCGGTGTTGGAAAACACCCGCGCCGAACACGGATTTGAAAAGGCTCT
Organism: uncultured Rhizobiaceae group bacterium; assembly: GCA_905480295.1. GTDB lineage: Bacteria > Pseudomonadota > Alphaproteobacteria > Rhizobiales > Rhizobiaceae > Pseudahrensia. The sequence goes on from CAJQPW010000002.1 coordinate 8,148, forward strand.
GGGAGCAGCGCTGGGCGAAGATCTCGATCTGCCGGTCGATGTTTCTGCTCCAGCCCATTGGGCATTGATTGCCGGTGACCGCGATCCGCAACTGCCCAACGGGGTTGCATCCCTGGCCGACCATGTTTCAGCACCACCGGAACTGGCCCGCAGACTGGCGCAAATCGGCGTTGTGTCTTTGGAAGATGGTGCTCGTCTTTGCAGCGACTTATTGCCTGGCCAGCGGCTGGTGACCACGCAGGGTGATCTGTGGCGTTGGGATGGATATAGAGCCAGTGCGGAAGCCCCCACAGCGGCGGCGCAAAAACTGGAACAGAAAAACAGACTGGCCGAACTCGATGCAGCGGCTGTTGCAGCCACCAAGCATCTGCGAAGTGTTGAAGCCGGGCATCAGCAGGCCCAGCAGCGGGCTGTCGAAACGCGCGAAACAGAACGTGCTGCGCGCCAGGCACTGCGCGAATTGCAGTCGCAATTGTCCACCGCACGCAAAGCCTTGTCCGATGCCGAGCGGTCAGTGAGCGAGTTGTCCAATCGACGCTCCGCATTGGAAGAGGCGAAATTGCGGCTTGGTTCGAGTCTGGAGGAAGCCAACGGTGTATTGAGCGAAGCGCAGGCTGCCAAAGTGCAGCTTCCGGATATGCAGGTGTTGGAAAACAAGGTTCAGGTGGCCAGCAACAGCACCGCCGGACATCGTTCAGAACTTGCGCAGGTGCGGGCCGAATTTGAAAGTCTGGCGCGGGAAAACGCCATGCGCATGGAACGTCTGTCGGCCATCGAACGGGAACGCTCGGCCTGGAACGAACGAGCCGTCAACGCTGACCGGCAGATCAAGACATTGCGTGAACGGCTGGCTCAGGCTGTTGCCGAAAAACAAGAGGCTGAAGTCGCCCCCGATGAAATTGCCGGCCGTCGCCGGGAAGTTATCAATCAAATTGATCTGGCGGAGGCCGACAGAAAAACCGCTGCAGACCTTCTGGCCGCGATGGAGAATGATCAGCGGGAAGCCGACAAGGTTGCCAGCGGAGCACTGGATGCGCTCTCAGAAGCCAAGCAGGTCAGTGCCAGGGCGGAAGAACGCGTTGCCTCTGCCAATGAACGGCGCAGCGAAGTTGAAGCGCGTATCCGTGAAGATCTGGAATGTGAACCTCACCTGGCGTTTGAACAGACGGGTGTCAAAGACGAAGAAAAGCTGCCGGAGCCCGAAGCTGTCGAACGTCGGCTTGAACGTCTGAAAGGTGAGCGGGAACGTCTTGGTGCGGTTAATCTGCGCGCAGAAGAAGAGCAGCGTGAAGTTTTTGAGCAGCGCGACACGCTTGTCTCCGAACGGGATGATCTGATCGAAGCCATTCGTCAGTTGCGAAATGGCATTCAAAGCCTGAACAAGGAAGGGCGTGAACGCCTGCTTACGGCGTTTGACGAAGTCAATGCCCAGTTCCAGAAACTGTTCACCCATCTGTTCGGTGGAGGTACTGCTGAGTTGCAGCTGGTCGAGTCTGATGACCCGCTGGAAGCCGGATTGGAGATTCTGGCCCGGCCTCCTGGGAAAAAACCCCAGACGATGACACTGCTTTCAGGTGGTGAACAGGCGTTGACAGCGATGGCGTTGATCTTTGCGGTGTTCCTGACCAATCCTGCACCAATCTGCGTGCTCGATGAGGTCGATGCCCCCCTGGACGACCATAACGTGGAACGGTTCTGCAATCTGATGGATCAGATGAGCGCCGACACCGATACGCGTTTCGTCATTATTACGCATAACCCGATAACGATGGCACGCATGAACCGTCTGTTTGGTGTGACGATGGCTGAACGCGGCGTCAGTCAGTTGGTTTCCGTCGACCTGCAAACCGCCGAATCCTTCCGTGATGCTGGTTAGATCTGGTGCGATCCTAACGACATGTGCGAGACCCGATGATGGCTCATGAGGTTTCTTCAAGTTCAATGATATTTCCCTTTGGCGGATCGGCTGCCGTTTCTGTGCCCGACCGTCAGGCGATGGGTACAAAGGGTGCCAATCTGGTGGAGATGACCACGATTGGACTGCCGGTCCCGCCGGGTTTTGTCGTCCATGCGGATATTGGGCGGCAAATCGTACAGGGAAAAGACGCGCTGGATGAAGCAATGCAGAGTGCGATCGTCTCAGCATTGCACGCCATTGAACAGAATCTTGACCGGGTCTTTGGCGGCGATAAAAAGCCACTGCTGCTGTCGGTCCGTTCGAGCGCAGCGGTCTCGATGCCGGGCATGATGGATACGGTGCTCAACCTGGGCTTGAACGGAACCACAGTGGAAGCCCTGGCCCGGGAAACAGGGGATGAGCGCTTTGCATGGGACAGCTATCGTCGCTTTGTCCAGAGCTTCTCCCAGGTTGTTCTGGGCATGGATGGCGGTGAATTTGAATTCATCCTTGAGGAGTTACGGGCACAGCGCCACGTCGACACCGACGCTGAGTTGTCGGCAGAAGCCCTGCAGGAACTGACTTCCGCCTATTTGGAAATCGTGCAGGAACAGACCGGAAGAGCATTTCCTGAAGGTGCAATTGACCAGTTGCATTTGGCGATGGCCGCGGTCTTTAACTCCTGGAACACGCCAAGAGCGCGGCGGTTCCGCGACATTCAGGGACATGATCATGATCTGGGCACGGCCGCAATTGTCCAGGCCATGGTGTTTGGAAACCGGGATCAACAGTCCTGCACCGGCGTGTATTTTACCCGAAACCCTTCCACCGGTGTACGCATGCCCTATGGGGAGTATATGCCCAACGCCCAGGGGGAAGATGTGGTCTCCGGCATCAGAACACCCATGGAGCTGACCGAGGCGGCGCGGATTGCCGCCATGTCGGATAATCCTTCAATGGAAAAAGTTCTGCCCACCGCTTTTGATGCGTTGCTGGCTGCCGGCAATCAGTTGGAACTGCATTTCCGCGATATGCAGGAGATTGAATTTACCGTCGAGAGCGAGCGCCTGTTTCTGCTGCAGACCCGCAACGGCAAGAGAACCCCCAAAGCGGGACTGAAACTGGCGGTGGACATGGTCACAGAAGGGCTGATTTCCAAAGCTGAAGCCCTTGATTCATGCGACATGCATGCGTTGGAAGCGATGCTGGTTGCGAAGGTTCAGACCGATAAGGCAGAACCGATGATTACAAAGGGATTGCCCGCTTCGCCCGGTGCCGTTGTCGGGGAAATTGTCTTTACTTCAGATGCGGCCGTGGCTGCTCAAAAACAGGGCAGGCAGGTCATTCTGGTTCGCCCGGAAACCGATCCGAAGGACGTTCACGGCATGCACGCCGCGATAGGCATCCTGACATCAAGAGGTGGGATGACAAGCCATGCAGCCGTTGTCGCAAGGGGAATGGCAAAACCCTGTATCACGGCAGCGATGTCTTTGAAAATTGATGTGCAGTCGGAATCCGCCAAAGCCGTTGGACAGGTGCTGAACGCAGGAGACATCATCACCATCGATGGCGGTTCCGGTGCCGTGTTCCGGGGCGCTCAGCCGATCATCCTGCCCGAACCGGACGGAGAACTGGCCACTTTGCTTCAGTGGCAGCAGGAATCCGGCGCGCAATAACGACGAAGACTTTGTGACCGGTGGTCAGGCGGTCCGCAGGTTTTCCTTGTTGACCCAGGATTCGGTTTCATCGAGAGCCAGTTCCAGACGATCAAACAGAGCGTTTAACTCGTCGGCTGAAATGATCATCGGGGGGCACAGAGCAATGGTATCGCCGATTGCACGCAGGATTGCGCCATGGTTCTGGCAAAACACAGTGCATTGATTACCCACACCCTGTTTGGCGTTGAATGAGCGTTTGCTCGCTTTGTCAGCGACCAGTTCCACGCCCGCCATCAGACCTGAGTTTCGCACTTCCCCAACCAAAGGGTGATCGGCAAGCCGCTCTAACCGGGCTTCAAACAGCGGCGTAATCGCACGCACCTTGCTGCAGATGTCCATGCGCTGGTAGATTTCAATCGCCTTGACACCCAAAGCACAGCCCAGCGGGTGCCCGCCATAGGTATACCCATGGCCAAACACACCGATTTTTGCCGATTGCTGTTCAAGCGCATCCATCATGAAGTCCGGCACCATCACCGCACCCAATGGTGCATATGCAGAGGTCATTTGCTTTGCGACCGAGATCGTATCGGGCACCATGCCGTGTGACGTTGCACCGAACCACTCACCGGTTCGGCCGAAACCATTGATCACCTCATCGTCGATGAGCAGGATATCGTGGGCTTTCAGGATCGGTTGAATCGCTTCGAAATAGCCCTGCGGCGGAACAATGACACCGCCCGCACCCATCACCGGTTCGGCGATCATGGCGGCGATCGTGTCACCGCCTTCCCGCTCGATCAGTGCTTCAAGTGAGGTTGCCAGTCGCGCCGTAAATTCACCTTCGCTCTCTCCTTCTTCGCCGTAGCGATAGTGGTGAGGGCAATCTGTGTGCAGAACGCCGTCAAACGGCAGATCAAAATCGATATGATTATTGGGAAGGCCGGTCAGGGACGCCGCCATCAGCGTCACCCCATGATAGGCCTTGATCCGGGAAATGATCTTTTTCTTTTTCGGACGGCCAAGAGCGTTGTTGTAATACCAGGCAAGTTTGACCTGTGTATCGTTGGCTTCTGATCCACTGGAGGTATAAAAAACCTTGGACATGCCGTTGGGGGCAATTTCCTTGAGCTTTTCTGCAAGTTCAATCGCCGGCTCAGTGCCGCGTCCGGCAAACTGATGATAATAGGGCAGGCTGCGCATTTGTTCGTTGGCCGCCTCGATCATCTCTTCATTGCCAAACCCAAGTCCGGTGCACCACAGGCCTGCCATGCCTTCAATATATTCATTGCCCTGGGTGTCATATATGAAAACACCCTTGCCGCTGGCCATGATTGTGGGCCCGATTTCGCGCAATTTGTGCAACGGGGCATAGGGATGAAGGACCGCGTCTAGATCGCGCGCTTGCAAATTGGAGAGGGGCTGACTCATGGTGCAATTCCGTACAGGTGTTGATCCGGCAAGGTAGAATTAATTTATCGGGAAACGCAACTCAAATACTTTAAAGTCAACCCTTTACCCTCTGTCGCAGATGCACCAATATTCTGCACAATCAAGGGAGGATACCATGCTTGGTTTAATGCAGGACTGGCCGCTGTTGTGCCACAAGATTATTGACTATGCCGCGACGCAACACGGGGAGCGGGAAATTGTAACACGGTCGATAGAAGGGCCAATCGTCAGGACTAATTATGCGCAGATCCGGGTCCGGGCCAAAAAAGTATCGCAAGCGCTTGATGCTGATGGTTTTAAAATGGGCGACCGGATTGCGACCCTGGGCTGGAATACCGCTCGCCACATGGAATCCTGGTATGGAATCATGGGAATTGGAGCGATCTATCACACGCTCAATCCTCGGCTGTTTCCCGAACAACTGGCATGGATAATGAACCATGCCGAAGACAAGGCCATCTTAACCGATCTTTCCTTCGTGCCGATTCTGGAAGCCATTGCTGACAAGGTGCCCAGTTTACAAAAGATCATCGTGTTGACCGACGAAGCGCATCTGCCGAAAGACAGTAAACTTCAGCTGGAAGCCTATGAGACCTGGATCGGCGGTCATGACGGTGATTTTGAATGGATGCAGTTTGATGAAAATACGGCCTGCGGCATGTGTTACACCTCTGGTACGACAGGCGACCCCAAAGGGGTGGTTTATTCTCACCGCTCCAACGTCCTGCATGCGCTGATCTCCTGTCAGCCTGACGCGTTGGGCATCGGGTCCAATGAAGTGATCATGCCTGTTGTGCCGATGTTCCACGCCAATGCCTGGGGTATTGCGCACACGGCACCCATGGTGGGTGCAAAAGTGGTAAATCCCGGCGCGTTGATGGACGGGGCCTCGATCTATGAATTGCTCGACAGCGAGAAGGTTTCTCTGACCGCTGCCGTGCCCACTGTGTGGTTGATGCTGCTGGCCTATCTGGAAGAAAGCGGAAAGAAACTGCCGCATTTGAAGCGGGTGGTGATTGGCGGATCGGCCTGTCCACGGGCGATGATGGAGAAGTTCCAAAACGACTATGATGTCGATGTCATCCATGCGTGGGGCATGACGGAAATGAGCCCGATCGGCACCATCGGGTGCCTGAAGCCCCAATATCAGGGCCTGACTGGCGCTGAAAAGCTGGATCTGCAGGAAAAGCAGGGCTACGCGCCATTTGGTGTCGAAATGAAAGTGACGGACGACGAAAATGTTGAACTGCCCTGGGACGGCAAAACCTTCGGTCGGTTAAAGGTGCGCGGTCTGGCCATTGCCAATGCCTATTATGGCGGTGCCGGGGAAGATCAGTTTGATTCTGAAAGCTGGTTTGATACCGGTGATGTCGCTCACATCAACGAATTGGGATATATGCAGATTACCGACAGGGCAAAAGATGTAATCAAGTCGGGTGGCGAATGGATTTCGACGATTGATCTGGAAAACCTCGCCGTTGGGCATCCTGACATTCAGGAAGCGGCGGTGATTGGTATCACCCACCCGCGCTGGGATGAACGCCCCTTGCTCATATGCATCGCCAAAGAAGGACGGCAGCCGAGCGAAAGCGACGTTCTGGAGTTCATGGAAGGCAAGGTTGCCAAATGGTGGATGCCCAATGCGGTTGCTTTTGTTGATGAAATTCCGCACACAGCGACCGGAAAGATACAAAAGATTGAGCTGCGTAAACAGTTCAGCGAATACAGTTTCCCTGATGGCTGAGGAATTCTGTCGAATCCATCGGTCGGTTGGGAGGGCAAATTCGCTGCACTCTCGGTCTTGAACGGTGTGGAATGAACAGAAAAGCGCCTACTGGATCATGACGAACCACTTTGATCGCTTGTCCTTGTCGGAGCGCCCGCAATCGCTTGCCGCGATGTGGTGCCAGCGGCTGGCTGTGTTTGCGGTTCCGTATTTTCTGATTGTTATTCTCGGTCACCGTTTCGGTGCCATCGAAACACCCCCTGCGTTTTGGCTGTTGGGGATCGGTGTGTTGATGCTGACCGCGTCGGTGGCCAGCGGAATCTATGGATTCTACGAGTTGTGGACGTTTGGTCACAAGGCTGGAATAAGCGCTACACGGGGAACACTGCTCGGCCTGTTTCTGCTGTTGCCATTCTTATATCACGCCGTGCTGGCGTTCAGCCTGCCTCAGCTTTTTGATATCTCCACCGATCTCGATGACCCGCCTGCCTATGATACGGTTCTGAATGACCGGGGGGAGGACATGAACCCCATCGTGCTTCCCGGTGAAGCCCAGAAACAGGCGCAATTGACGGCCTACCCGCGCATTGCCGCCCGGCGTTATCCGCTGGATACCGGCCGGGTTTTCAAGGCTATCGTGAAACTGGTTAAGGACCGGGACTGGAAATTGCTTGCCGCCACCACCATTCAGGGGCAGGCCACGGTCGATGACGAAGGCTCAGGCCTTGTGGCAAAACCCGTGGTTGATGCACAGGGAAATCCGTTGCGCGTTGCATTGCCGACGTTTCGCCCCTCCCAGAGCCGCGATGGCACGCCGGTCTTTGACTCGATTCAAGTTTCGCCGATTGGGCGTGAGGAAACGGAAGAAGTCGAGGAGCAGGATGAACGTTATGTGGAAGCTGTTGCCCGTTCCTTTCTTCTCGGATTCGAAAGCGACGTGGTGATCCGCCTGGTCGAAGAGGAAGAAGGGGCGTTGGTTGATATGCGTTCAACGTCGCGATGGGGGTTTCACGACCTGGGATCAAATGCCCGTCGGGTGGTGAACTTTTTGACCGATCTCGATGCCGAACTTCAGGGCCTCAGTCGTTAGGACAGCCTCCCTGATCGCCGGCTAAACCGGCGCGTCATTCTTCGACCCAATAGCGTCCGGTCAGCGACACGTGACCGTCTGTGTGCACAAGGCCACGCGAAACCAGATCTTCAAGATGGGCGAGCACCGACAGTCCGGCAGCGGCATGGAGCTTTTTGTCGGTTCTGCGGTAGATCACTGCCACGATCTCGGGAATCAGGTGCCGGCCTTCCCTGACCTGAGACAAAACCGCCTGCTCACGCATTTTGCGATGGGCCCGCAGCGCACGCACAAATGCATGGGCATTTTCAAGCCGGCCGCCATGACCCGGGAAGTAGATTTGCTGGGGGGTCAGCAACAGGGTTTCAAGCGACGACATATAATCTGTCATCGCACCGTCAGGGGGCGCGACAATGCTGGTTGCCCAGGCCATGACATGGTCGCCGGGAAACAGGAATTCGGTGTCCTTCCAGGCAAATGACATGTGATTGGCCGTATGACCGGGCGTGTGCAACCCGGTGAGAGTCCAGCCGTCACCACTGACCTCGTCTCCATGTTGAAGCAGATGGTCTGGATGAAAGTCGCTATCGCCCGAGGCGTCGAGTGCGTTGACTTCTCCAAGGTTGAGGGGACGAGCAGAACGGTGTGGGCCTTCGGCATATATTTCAGCACCGGTCAGCTCCGCCAGTGGTCGAGCCAGCGGTGAATGATCCACATGCGTATGGGTGACGATGATATGGCTCACCGTGCGGCCGCCAATCGCTGCAACCAATGTATCCAGATGTTGATTATTGGCCGGACCGGGATCGATCACCGCGACGGTATCGTGCCCCAAAACATAACTATTGGTGCCGTGAAAGGTGAACGGGGAGGGGTTGTTACAGGTAACGCGGCTGAGACCGGGCGCCATTTCAACCGATTCTCCGTAGCGTGGTTCAAAGGCCGTTTTGAATTCAGGAGAAGCCATGGATTGCTGGATTGCCGACATCAAAGAGGCCGCAAGCATTGGGGGTGCATGGCGCGAAGTCAACTGCAATTGACCGTATTTGTGGAGCCAGACACCGCCACGAAAAAATATGGCGCGGAACAAGTGGATTTTGTTGAAAAAGCCAAGCACGACCACCCAGCTTCTGATAGTTTCCACCATCGACGAAAGGAACGCTCTGGCATGGATGAAACGGGATCGGCGGATAAACCTAAAATATCCGCAACAGGTCTGGCGGCCGATCTGGCGCAACGTGATGAAGACGGCAATCCCATTCGCGTCTGCATAATCGGCGCAGGCGAGATGGGCACCGATCTTGTTACGGCAATTCGACAGATGCGGGGGGTTGAAATTGCTTCCATCGTCGACCGTAGCCTGCAAAAGGCGGTGCCGGCGCTGCAGATCGCTGGGTACGAGGACGATAGGGGCGTGGTGTGCGAAACCCACGCCAGCATCACCCAGGGCCTTGAAAACAACAAAATACCTATTGTTCCCGATGCCCACGAAGCGCTTTCCCACGATAGGGTTGATGTTGTCATTGACGCGACAGGGGTGCCGGAGGCCGGGGCAGAGCTGGGGATGGCAACCCTGGACGCTGGCAAGCATCTGGTGATGATGAATGTTGAGGCTGATGTCACGATCGGACCGATGATGCAGGATATCGCCGCCCGAAAGGGACTGGTTTACACCGTCGGTGCCGGAGACGAGCCCAGTTCGGTGATGGAAATGTACGATTGGGTGACGGCGCTGGGATATCCGATAGTTGCGGCGGGAAAGGGTAAGAACAACGCCTTTCGTATTGACGCAGTCCCCGATGACTATCGTGAGGAAGCGGAACGGCGCAATATGAACCCACGGATGCTGGTGGAATTTGTCGACGGTTCCAAAACCATGGTGGAAATGTGCTGCATTGCAAATGCCACAGGTCTGGTCCCGGACAAGCCGGGCATGCATGGACCGGATTGTTCGCTTGAGGAATTGAATCAGGTGCTGTGCCCCCGGGAGGATGGTGGCCTTTTGAGCCAGAAAGGCTGCGTTGATTTTTCGGTTGGCAAGGGGGTGGCGCCGGGCGTATTCATCATCGCTGACATGCGCCATCACCGGGTGCGTGAACGCATGAATGACCTGCATCTCGGCCCCGGGCCTTATTATACATTCTATCGTCCCTACCATCTCACCAGTCTGGAAGTGCCCCTGTCGGCGGCACGGGCGGTGCTGTACGGAACCAGCGACATGAAACCGCTGCCGAGGCCGGTGGCAGAGGTTTGCGCGCTTGCCAAGCGAGACCTGAAGGCGGGCGATGAACTCGATTTCATCGGTGAGACATCGTATCGCTCGTGGGCAATGCGTGCCGATGAAGCCCGGTCACTGGGCGCTATTCCGGTTGGTTTGCTGGACAAGGGCAAAGTGTTGAATGATATCGCCAGAGGCAGTCTGATAACCCGCCATGATGTGGCGGTGAATCAGGACACGCCACTTTACCGGTTGCGCTGCCAGCAGGACACCTGGCTGGGTTACGAAGCGTGTGCCTGAGGAGGACTTGAATATGGATGATTATCCAAGGGATATGATCGGCTACGGCCGCACCACGCCCGACCCGCAATGGCCAGACGGCAACAAGATCGCCGTGCAGTTTGTCATCAATTATGAAGAGGGTGGCGAAAACAATATTCTGCATGGGGATGCTGCATCAGAGGCATTCCTGTCGGAAATCGTCGGAGCGGCGGCCTGGCCCGGCCAGCGTCATATGAATATGGAGTCGATTTACGAATATGGCTCCCGCAGCGGGTTCTGGCGCTTGTGGCGGATGTTCAGCCAGCGCAATCTTCCGGTTACCGTGTTTGCCGTGGCCACTGCATTGGAGAAAAACCCACAGGCCGTGGAAGCCATGCAGGAGGCGGGGTGGGAATTGGCCACCCATGGCCTGAAGTGGATTGACTACAAGGATTATGGCCGGGATAGAGAGCAGGCTCACATTGAAAAGGCCTGTCGTCTGCATGAGCGGCTAACCGGTCAGCCCCCCACCGGTCTCTACCAGGGGCGAACGTCGGTCAATACACTGGACATCGCGATGGAAATGGGATGTTTCGATTGGCTGGCTGATATTTACAGCGACGAATTGCCCTATTGGGTTGAGGCCCATGGCGGGCACCATCTCTATGTCCCCTATACGCTGGACGCCAATGACATGCGCTTTGCGACACCTCAGGGCTTCAACAGCGGGGATCAGTTCTTTGCCTACCTGAAAGACAGTTTTGATTGTCTGCTGGAAGAAGGCAGAGCCGGTTCAGCTAAAATGATGTC
>CAJQPW010000003.1 GCA_905480295.1 uncultured Rhizobiaceae group bacterium
ATTTCGCGGGCGGCCTTGTTGGTAAAGGTGACTGCCAGTATCTGGCTTGGCCAGGCCAGCCGTTGTTGTAGAATGTGGGCGATGCGGGACGTCAAAACACGGGTTTTGCCGGTTCCGGCTCCGGCCAGAACAAGCAACGGGCCTTCGGTTGTTAAGACGGCTTCTTTTTGCTCGGGATTGAGCCCCTGCAAATACAGTGCGGCGTCAGCGGAAGGCGCAGCTGCCCGGTTCGCGCCGAGCGCGCGTGCTGCAATGCTGGAATTATTCTGATTCGCAACCCGTTCGTTCATGGAATGTACTTAGGTTGTTTTTGCCCTCGTGGGTAGATGTTCCCGATCACAACGGCAGGGTTTTATTGGTTTCGCACCAAATGCGATGAATCTGAACGGGGCTGGTGGTGTCAGCTTTCCCGTGCCTTTTTTGATCCGGCTTTTTTCTTGGCCCGCACTTTCTTTTTTGTTCCGTCTTTGCCGCTGCGGGGTTTTTCGCTGAACGAAGCATCGGGTTTCTTTTTGTCTGCAAACTTGCGCTTTGGTTTGCCAGATTTTTCACCAGGCCGGTAAGGCTTTTTGTCCGAACCTTCGCCTGGAGCGGCGTCAAATTTTGGTTTCTTGTCGAGTCGTTTGACCCGTACGTTTTTTTCAAGAGCCTGGCCTGCGCCCAAAGCATCGAAAAACACGGGCGCGCGTTCCGCGTCGATTTGCACGAATGTCTCATTGGCCTGCATTTTGATGACACCGATATCGCTCTTGCCAATGCCGCCGCCATTACAGATCAACGGAATCAGCCAGCGTGGTTCGGCCCGTTGTTTGCGGCCAACCGAAAGGGATACCCAGACACTTTCATCAAATTCCCGGCGGCTGCTTGCACCGCGGCCTTCGCGGGTTTCATTCCGCTTTTTGAACGGTCGTTTTTCTGGCGCGCTAACTGATACAGCGGCAATGTCTTCAGGAGCGGATTTGCCAGCACGGGACAGGCGAACAAAGGCTGCTGCCACCTGTTCGGGGCTGAATTGCTGCAAGATGCGCGAAGCAAAAGCCTGTTCTTCTTCATGCGCGGGCTCGGTCAGTAACGGATCTTCAGACAGGCGTTTTTCATCGCGTTGATTGACCGCATCGGCAGAAGGCGGGTTGTCCCATTCGGCATTGATCTTTGCAAAGCGAAGCAGGCGTTCAGCCCGGTTGCGCCCCTTGATGTCGACGATCAGCGCGCTGACCCCCTTGTTGCCAGCCCGGCCGGTGCGCCCACTCCGGTGCAACAGGGTTTCCGGATTGTTGGGCAAATCGGCGTGAACAACCAGTTCGAGATTGGGCAGGTCAATACCGCGTGCGGCGACGTCGGTGGCAATGCATACCCGGGCCCGACCATCGCGCAGGGCCTGGAGTGCATGATTTCTTTCGCTCTGGCTCAATTCACCGGACAGGGCAACAACGGAAAACCCACGGTTGTTAAACCGCGATACCATGTGGTTGACGGCTGCTCTTGTGTTGCAAAACACCAGCGCGTTTTTGGCTTCGTAATAGCGCAGCACATTGATGATCGCGTTTTCTTTTTCGCGCGGCGCGGTGACCAGAACACGGTATTTGATGTCGCCGTGTTGTTTTTGCTCTTCCTGGGTGGAAATGCGAACAGCGTCGCGTTGGAAGTTTTTTGCCAGTTTGGCAATTTCAGCCGGCACAGTGGCGGAGAACAACAATGTGCGCCGTGAATCTGGTGTGGTTTCCAGAATATATTCAAGGTCTTCACGAAAACCGAGATCGAGCATTTCGTCGGCCTCATCCAGCACAACAGCCTGCATCTGTTCCGTCTTCAGCGCGTTTCGCATGATGTGGTCGCGCAACCGGCCCGGCGTGCCGACAACAATATCGGCCCCGCGCTCCAGCGCGCGTCGCTCGGTGCGAATGTCCATACCCCCGACACAGGATGCAATTGTTACCCGGGTTTCACCGAACAACCATTCCAGCTCGCGTTTGACCTGCAGGGCCAGTTCGCGGGTGGGCGCGACGATCAGAGCTGCGGGATGGGAAGGTCTGGACCGGTCGGCGACGGATTCAAGAATTGCAGGCGCAATCGCCATGCCGAAGGCGATGGTTTTACCGGATCCGGTTTGGGCAGAAACCAACAGATCGGAAGACTGAAGATCTTCCTCCAGAACCGCGTTTTGCACCGGTGTCAGATTTTCATAACCGCGTTTCTCCAACGCGACAGCAAGAGGCGGCGCAACCGCATCAAATTCGGACATTGTCATTCTTTCGTTTTGCCTGGGCAAGGAAACAGGAGCACGCGGCCTGTCTGTTGTTAGGTGTTGTCTTGTCGGTACCTTGAAGGGTGAGCTGTTGTTACCGAAGCTGCAGCCTGGTCCCGAACCTGAAGCGGCATCGTTTCGTGCGATGGGTTGGCTATGCAGGTGAACCACTAGGGACAGTCGGCGGGCAAGTACAGGAAAGAATCGGATAAAATCGATTATTGTCGGTTTTTATGGATGTTTTATCGTTCTTTGACCCGGTTGTTTGCCGCACGGCACCTGTTTGCTCCGATGTCCGCCAATTTCAGCGTTGAATTTGGAAATTTGACTTGAACCCGATAGCCGAGGGGCAGAGTGTGGGTGTGATTTTGTCCGCCAAGGTTCAATCGTGAGTTCCAACACATCTGAAATCAGGGCCACCCCGCGCGGCTGGTTCATCTGGTCGCTGTCGGCGCTCGCATTCGGCTACGCGTTTTTTCAACGGGTAACGCCCGGCGTCATGGTCTCGGATCTGATGCGGGACTTTGCCATTGGCGGTGGCATGTTGGGCGTCCTGTCGGCGCTTTATTTCTATCCCTATTTTTTGTTGCAGGTGCCGTTGGGTGCGCTGCTCGACCGATACGGCGCGCGTTTGCTTTTGTGTGTTGCGCTGTTTCTCGCCAGTCTGGGATCTTTCCTGTTCGGTATCGCGGAAACACTGACGCTTGCCTATCTGGGGCGGATTTTGATCGGGGTCGGTTCTGCAGTGGGTTTTCTGGGGTCAATGACGCTGGCGAGCCGATGGTTTCCACCGCAGCAATTTGCGTTTCTCACCGGTTTGGCAATGTTCCTGGCGATGATGAGTGGCGTGCTGGGACAGGCACCGCTGGCGCTTTTCGTCGATGCCTATGGGTGGCGGGCCAGCCAGTGGGGACTTGGATTTTTCGGCCTCGGTCTTGCCCTGGCCATCGCCGTCTTTGTCCGCAATGCACCACCTGAGGTCGACGGGGTAGGGGGCAGTTCGCGCACGGTTCAGTCCTGGTCGGAAATGTGGGGTGGGTTGTATCGGGCGGCCACGCTTTGGAACACATGGAAAATTGCCATCGTTGCAGCGGCCATGTCCGGTCCGATGCTGGCGCTTGGGGGTCTGTGGGGCGTGCCCTATCTGATGCAGGCCTATGCTTTGAGCAAACCCAATGCCGCGCTGCTGGTTTCCCTGTTGCTGGTGGGATGGGCGATTGGAGCGCCGATCAGCGGATGGGTTTCTGATCGTCTGCAGCGCCGTAAGATGTTGATTGTTGCGGGCAGTCTGTTCCTGACGCTTTCCCTGGCCTTTCTTGTGTTGGTTCCTGTCCCGCCGCTGAGCGTCACGGTTGTGTTGTTTGTCCTGTGCGGTTTTTCAGGCAGTTCGATGGTGTGCTGCTTTGCGCTTGTTCGTGAAACCTCGCCGCCTGAAATTGCCGGATCAACCACCGGCATTGTCAATGCGATGACGGTGGCGTCTGGCGCCTTGCTGCAGCCGCTGGTTGGGGGAATTCTCGATCTGGTCTGGGATGGAACCGTTGAGGCGGGTTCGCGCCTTTATCAGGCTGCAGATTTCCAACTTGCATTTGCAACAGTGCTTCTGGTCGCCCTGACAGGCCTGATCCTCAGCCTGACCATCAAGGAAAAACACTAGGGTGAGGACTCACTAAATTTGAAGCTGCCGAATGGCGGCCTGGAGCCCATTTTGACGTTAACACCTGAGTTCGATTGGTCAAATTGCGACGTCAATTCGCAAATGTCTGTTGGGCATATCTAGGCCCCAATGGGCCAACAAATCCAACGCGGGTAATAAAAATTGAATGAGCTATAGTAATTCAAATTTGTAATTTTTTATCATTTCAGTAATACTTAATTCTATGGAATTGCAAAATTCTTGGTAATTTTGAATCTTATTTGTTTACTCCTCTAAGATTGGAACGAATTATGTCCGTACCACAAAAATTTGGTGACCTGCTTCAAAGAAACCTCGTTTGGTTTGCACTAGGAATGATTGTAATGGGCATTGTCGGAACGCTTGGATTTTTGAACTTTCTTGACAGTAAAATTCAGAAGGCAATAGATGTTGCTGTTGCTGATGGAACCATTCCCAAGAACAAGATTGAGGATCTATCTAGGATCAGGACTCGTTAAATCCACCATATTACGATTGCTGCGATCGTGATTGCTGCCATGAAGATGTCCGCTCTTCGGTCATATCGGGTTGCGATACGGCGCCAATCCTTGAGCCT
>CAJQPW010000004.1 GCA_905480295.1 uncultured Rhizobiaceae group bacterium
CAACAGCAATAATTCAGCCAATTGCGAAAATGACTCAGCCGCCTGGTGTGGATTAATCGCGCCGCTGATCAGACGAATGCCGATCAGAAACTTCTGTTCGGCGGAAAATATACGAAACCGATCCAACCCGTCTTCATAATCCCTGGCTTGAACCAGGCTACGCTGCAGCGTTTCCTGCCAGAGCTCAACGCTGGGTGCCACCTCAAAAAAACCTGGTTCAAGCACGCCATCAAACACATGCGGTCTTCGGGTGATGATCCGTGCCAATCGGGGTGCGGCACTCAAAACCCATGACAACAGGGTCAGCAGCCTGGGGTTGGCTTTGAGCACGGAAAACAACTGAATACCCGACGGCAGCCCTTTGAGAAACTCGTCAAAGTTCAACAAGGTCTCATCGGCCTGTCGTGTCTCACAAAACTCCATCAGCAAAGCAGGCGTCAATTCCGTGAGCTGTTCCCGGGCCTGTTGGGATTGAACGGCGGGATGGCGGCCAAAGTGCCAGCCTCGGACCACAGATATGGCCCGTGATGGGTTTTCAAACCCCATGGACAACAGATTATCAACCGTGCCTGGGTCATCATCATCCCCGGTAAAGGACAGGTTGCCCTGTTCCGTTGACAGTAAATCTTCTGCAGCGAACAGGGCGGCATAGTGGCTTTCAACATTGGCCAGATGCGCGACGACCATTTTTTCAAACGCCTTCATGTTGGTCTGACCGCATAAATGCGCGATGGCTTTCAGTTCACCTCTTTCTTCCGGCAGCGTGTGGGTTTGAGCGTCTGCTACGATTTGCAGCCGGTGCTCCAGATCTCTCAGGAAGGCATAGCTGGAGGCCAGGTCATCGGCCGTATCCTGCTCAATCCAGTTTTGCTCAACCAAAAGATGGAGCATTTCCACAGTGCGCCTTTCTCGCAGGATCGGGTTGCGACCACCGGCAATGAGTTGCTGCGTCTGCACAAAAAACTCAATTTCACGAATACCACCACGACCAAGCTTTACATTGTGCCCCGGCACGTGAACGTCATTATATCCCCGGTGGTTCTGAATCTGCCTTTTGATCGAGTGCACATCGGCGATTGCGGCATAGTCGAGATAGCGACGCCAGATGAACGGTCCCAGCTCATTGAGAAACTGACGACCGATATCGGGATCTCCCGCAACGGGCCGGGCCTTGATCAACGCAGCGCGCTCCCAGTTTTGTCCCCGGGATTCGTAATAGTTCAGGGCGACAGGCAGGGGGATAGCCAGCGGCATAGACCCAGGATCGGGCCGCAGGCGCAGATCCATGCGGAACACATAGCCGTCCGCAGTTCGCTCCTGCATGATCCGCACCAGCGATCGGGTCATGCGTACGAACAGCTTTACGCTTTCGTCTGGATCCAGGATTGCCGGAGCGTCGGGGTCGAAAAATATGATCAGATCGATGTCGCTGGAATAGTTGAGCTCTCCCGCACCATGTTTGCCCATGGCGAGGACAGAATATCCGCTTCCCCGATCGGGGAATTGCAGGTCGCCAAGTTCAAGTTGCCCTGCCTTGCCTGCTTCAGCGAGCAGATGCCGTGTCGCGGCAGCAAGGGCCGAATCGGCAGTGCGGGTAATTGCCGCGCTCACCGTTTTCCATGACCACCATCCACCCAGGTCTGCCAAGCCGCAAATCAGCGCTGATTGATTCTTTGCAATGCGCAATTTGCTGCAGAGCGTGGCTTCGTCATTGTAGTGGAAAGATTGATTTTCAATTTCGGCCAGGGCCGATTCAAGTGCGGGTTCGAAACCTTCTTTCCAACATAGGGCCAGCACGACAGGGTATTTTTTTGCCAGACTGCACAGAAAGGGAGAAAGCTCGAATACGGCGGAAAGAAACCCCTTCAGCGAAGCGTTATTGCCAACGTGATCGGCAAATTCATTCTCTCCCCGTTTGCGCGCCGCATCCAACCATTCATCCAGCTGCTTATCAGCTTCTTTTGACGAAGTGGGCTGCAGCGCAATGACAGGGGATTGAAGCAGATTAGAGGTTTCTTGGGTGTCGAACGCTGGTTTGAGTCCGGGTAAATTTGCAGCATTGTCCATGCCTCATGATGCCAGTCATACAGCGATTGGCAAACGAAATTCTGCATAAAGCCCCGGATCATTGTTTTTCAGCACCAGTTGCCCGGAATGCAGACTGGCCACCGCTTTCACCAGGGAAAGCCCCAATCCGGATCCTGGCTGGGTGCGGCTGCTGTCCAGCCGGACAAAACGTTCAGTGACGGCTTCCTGCTGATCAGCAGGAATGCCCGGGCCGTTGTCACAAACGCTGATACAGGCTTGTCCCTTATCGGCAAAAAGACGCAACACAAATTTGGGGTCATCTGCCCCACTGCCGTATTTCAGCGCGTTGTCCAGGAGGTTTGTGAGCGCCTGGGCAATCAGTTCCCTGTTGGCACGTGCGTCAATTTCAGCATCGATGTCGAGCACGAGTTCGATACCACTCTCCTCTGTGGAAGGTTCAAACAGCTCATGCACATCACGTAATATCGGCGCCAGGGGAATTGCTTCCAGCTGCACAGCACGGGCACCACTCTCTACCTGCGAAATCATCAGCAGGGCGTTGAACGTATTGATCAGGCTGTCTGCATCCGCAATGACTTCCTGCAACACTTCTGGATCATCGCTCTTTGGCAGTGCTGCTTCAGCGCGATTGCGCAATCGTGTGAGCGGTGTTTTCAAATCATGGGCGATGCTGTCCGACATCACGGTGACACCTGTGTTCAGCTTCTCCACCCTGGATATCAGAGCATTCAGACTTGAAGACAGCCGGTCAAACTCATCGCCGGACCCTGAAAGCGGCAAACGTTGGGAAAGATCGCCAGCAATAATGCGTTGACTGGATTGCGAGACGGAATCGATGTGTTTGAGTGCGCGCCGCCCAACGAAGAACCACAATACCAGTCCGGTCAGAACCATGACCACCAATGAGAGGGTCGAAGCCCGTCCGACAATCTGCCTGAATCGCTCCGCATCACCGATGTCCCGGCCCACCAGCAGGCGAAGACCCCCGGGTAGCGAAAAAACTTTGGCTATCGCCTGACCATCGCGATCCCGATCACCAAAACGCTGATAACTGAACGGTGGGATCAGCCAGCCATCTTCGCGGAGCAGGTCGCGGTCAAGGTCACGAACATTTCCGGCGATAATGCGTCCGCCAGCATCGGATACCAGATACAGATTTGCTCCCGGCTGACGGGCCCTGCGCTCAATCATCGGAATTAATCGGCGCACACCCCCACGTCGGGTCTGGCGGGCAATCTGTGATATCTCTTCATCAACGGTTGATTGTATTTGCGAAATGATGAGGTTGCCGGTGTTGTAGCTGACATAGGCAATTACACCGACCGCCAGAAGACCAAAAAGCAACGTGTAGACCAGCGTCAGTCGGACGGCTGTGGTTTTCAACATCTGGTTTAAGCGCTGCATGGCCGGGATTAATCTTTTGCCAGTTCCGGCTCCGCCAGGCGGTACCCCCGTCCACGCACGGTTTGCAGAAGCGGCTGATCAAAATCCTTGTCAATCTTGCCCCTGAGTCGGGAAATGTGGACATCGATAACATTGGTTTGCGGATCAAAGTGCAGGTCCCAGACATGCTGCAGCAACATCGTTCGTGTAACCAGCTTGCCTTCATTGCGCATCAGATATTCCAGCAATCGATATTCGCGGGGCTGAAGCACAATCTTCTGTCCTGCCCGCACGGCAGCGTGGCCAATCCGGTCCAGCACAAGGTCTGCGACGGTCAGCGTTGTATCGGCTGCCTGGTTTTCATTGCGACGGCCAAGAATTTCCACACGGGCGAGGAGTTCCGAAAACGCATAGGGCTTGGCAAGATAGTCATCCCCCCCTGCCCGCAATCCCGTCACCCGGTCGTCGACCTGCCCGAGAGCCGACAAGATCAAGGTCGGCGTGTTGACCCCGTCTTCCCGCAAGGCGGAAATCATTGCCAGACCATCCTGTCCGGGCATCATCCGGTCAACGATCATCACATCATAGGCAGTGCGTCGGGCTTCCGCCTCACCCTTCACACCATCATCAATGTGAACTGTTTCATGTCCGTTTTCGCGCAGGGACTCTGTCAGTTGTTCAGCCAGCAGCTGATCATCTTCCACAATCAATATATTCATCACAGCCCCTTTCAGTTCATACTCTTATACGCAAAACAGCAGTGGGCAACTCACCCACTGCTGGATTTTGTTTTTGCGATGCGCGGCGTTCAATTCATTCTGCGCACCAAAAGCCAGATCGCAAAATCAGCCTTTCGCAAACGGCAACGCGACAAAACGACTGCGCTCACCTGTCTGCACTTGGAACAGGATTGCCTTGCGTTCATTCTCCATGGCGCGGGCAACGGCCCGGCCCACATCGTTGATCGACTTAGTATCACGGCCATTGACCGAGACAATCACGTCGCCTGGCTTCAACCCTTTATCGGCCGCGACGCTGTCACCGACCACATCGGAAACGACGACATTGCCATTCGAACTGGTGATGGAAAGACCAAGATCGTCAAGGTCAACGCTGGCGGCCTTTTTCTCTTCCTCATCGTCATTCGATGTCACTGCAGCCTGTTTGGATGACGGCAACTTGCCCAATGTGACGTTCACATCCTGCTTTTCTCCGTCCCGCAATATCGTGATTTTCACGACAGCTTCAGGGTCCAGGTTGGCAATTTCCCGTGCCAGCATTTTCGGCCCTTTGATCATTGTGTCGTTGACCGACAATATGACGTCGCCGGCTTTCAAACCTGCTTTGGCAGCAGGACTGTCAGACTGGGTCTTTGAAACGATGGTTCCTGTTGGCTTGCCGAGATCAAGGGAGTCGGCAATGTCCTTGGTAACCGGTTGAATTTGCACACCCAACCATCCACGGGTCACAGAACCTGAACTGATGAGATCGTCGACGACTTCCTTGGCGGTTTTAGCCGAAATAGCAAAGGCGATGCCGACATTGCCACCCGAGGGCGAAAAGATCGCCGTGTTCACACCGATAACCTGACCATTGAGGTTGAAGGCTGGTCCACCGGAATTGCCCTTGTTGACCGCGGCATCAATCTGAATGAAATCATCATAAGGGCCGGAACCGAGGTCACGACCACTGGCCGATACGATGCCCGCTGTAACCGTTCCGCCCAGACCGAAAGGATTGCCAACCGCAACCACCCACTCGCCGATGCGGCTCTTTTTGTCAGAAAAGGAAACATAGGTGAATTTGGTTTTGGCATCGACCTTAAGCACTGCCAGATCCGACTTGGGATCTGTTCCGATCAAACGCGCGTCCATTTCTTCACCATCATTGGTGACGATCGTGAATTCCGATCCACCATTGATGACATGATTGTTGGTAACGATGTAGCCATCATCGGATACGAAGAAACCGGATCCCTGGGAAACACCAAACTGTCTTGATTTCCTGCGGCGTTTTTCACCGCGTCGCTCACGACGCTGGCCAAATTTACGTTCGCCGCCACGAGGATTATCAAAAAAGCGTTTCAGGGGATGATCGTCGGGCAATTGATCAAAGCCAAAGCCACCAAATCCACCTCTGCCACTGTTGCCGCGATTGCTGGCCGGTTGAACCCGTGCTTTCACCCGGACACTGACAACAGCGGGTGATACAGCTTCAACTACATCGGCAAAACTGGGGGCCAAAGGTGCTTCGACACGAACGGCATCGGCAAATACCGGGGTAATCGGGTTAACGACACCACCGATTAAAAATGCGCTCGAAAGACCAAGGGCAGCAACTCCGCCAACAAGTTTCTTCTTGGTTGATATATTTTTTGTCATTGATTCCTCGCAGGGTTCTACATCTGATCTAACACCATTCGCTTGCGCACGAATTGTGTATTGGCGGACATATGGTGTGAGAAATGTGAACGGTTGAGGGCGGTGAAATTAAATCTTCGTAATGCGCCGCAGCCTATTTTGTATGCCGGTCGATGATTTCGTTGAGCGCCGCTTCTTCATCCTCCGACAAACTGTCGTCCCGAACAGCGCGCTTGGCAGACGTGCTCACCCGCCAGGCCATGAAACCGCCCAACAACAGCAGGAAAACCGGGGCGACCCACAATACAAGCGTATGCCAGGCAAAGACGGGTTTCAGCAGGATGAACTCTCCGTAGCGGTCGACCAGAAATGTCCTGATTTGCTGGTTGGTCTGACCCGCCTGAATCTGTTCGCGCACGATTTCCCGCAGATCACGCGCCACATCGGCATCCGAATCACCGATAGACTGGTTTTGGCAAACCACGCAGCGCAGCTCCAGAAACAGCGCACGCGCCCGTTCTTCCAACTCTGGATTCAGCTGGGTTTCGGCTCTCGCGCCTGCTGAAAAGGATAAGGCCAACGCGACTAAAACCAGACCGGCAAACCACCTATGCATGGGTCGCGCTCCCGGCATCTTTGCTGGGTGCAAGATTGGCCTTTGAACGGCGACTGCGCTTGGGTGCGCCAATACGCAACCGGCGATCTGACAGGGAGAAACCTCCGGCCAGGACCATCACCACAGCCCCCAGCCAGATTAACGTGATATAGGGTTTCCACCATATCCTCAGCGTGACATTGCCTTCGGCTTCAACATCGCCCAGCGCCAGATAGAGCTGCGAAAATCCAAACGTGTGAATTGACGCTTCGCTGGTTGGCATTTGTCGCGCCGGAAAAAACCGCTTTGAAGGTCTGGCAATATCAACAACTTCACCGTTGCGAATGATCGAAAGCTGCGCGCTCCGCTCCGAATAGTTTGGCCCTGAAGTGGTCAGAAAACCCTCATGGCGAAGGGTGAATTGTCCAACCTGAATGGTTTGTTGTGGCTTCAACACCGTGATCGTTTCAGTTTCATAGGCCGTAACACAGACTATGCCGAACAGGGTTACACCGACGCCAAAATGGGCAAAGGCGGTTGACCAGACAGATCTCGGCAGCCCCAGCAGGCGTCGCAAAGCGGTTTTCAGGGGCACTTTTGAAAACGCCCCGCGCTGAACGATTTCGGCAAAAGAGCCGATCATCAGCCATGCGGCAAGCCCGAGACCAAGCGGTGCCAACCACTGCCCCTTTTGTGAAAACGCACCAACGGCAATGGTCACAAGTATCGCAACAATCAAAGCAAACAGCAGTCGATGCGCCACCGCCAGAAGATCACCGCGTTTCCACGACAACAAAGGTCCAAATGGAATGGCGATGAGCAAGGGCAGCATCATCAAACCAAATGTCAGGTTGAAGAACGGTGCACCGACGGAAATCTTGGCATCCGTCACGGCTTCATACACCACCGGATACAGCGTTCCGATCAGCACCGTAGCTGCCGAGGCGGAGAGTATCAGATTGTTGAAAACCAGTGCGCCTTCCCTCGATACAGGAGCAAACAAGCCACCGGCTTCAAGCTTTGAGGATCGAAGCACAAAGAGGAACAATGCGCCGCCGACAAAGGCACTCAAAATCGCCAATATGAACAACCCACGTGTCGGGTCGCTCGCAAAAGTATGCACCGAGGTGAGCACGCCGGACCGGACCAGAAATGTTCCCAGCAAGGACAGGGAAAACGTCAGGATGGCCAGCAATACGGTCAAGATTTTCAAGGCCTCCCGCTTTTCCATCACCAGAGCGGAATGCAGCAGGGCTGTTCCCGAGAGCCAGGGCAGGAAGGATGCATTTTCCACCGGGTCCCAGAACCACCAGCCACCCCAGCCGAGTTCGTAATAGGCCCAGTAGGACCCCATGGCGATTCCAGCGGTGAGAAAGACCCATGCAATCATTGCCCAGGGGCGCACCCAACGGGCCCAGGCTGAATCGATCTTACCGTCGATCAGGGCCGCGATGGCAAAGGCGAAGGTGATCGAGAACCCGACATAGCCGAGATAGAGCATCGGCGGGTG
>CAJQPW010000005.1 GCA_905480295.1 uncultured Rhizobiaceae group bacterium
TGGTGCCCGGGGGCGGAATCGAACCACCGACACGCGGATTTTCAGTCCGCTGCTCTACCCCTGAGCTACCCGGGCAACAAGATCAGGTCAGCGACCAAAATCCGGGGGTAATTTCACCAAATTCATTGGTGAAAGCTTGGCTGGTATAGTCACTCACAACCGCACTGTCCACCCGAATTTGATGCCTGCGGAAAATCATTTTTCCCCGTCGTCAACAGAGGGTGAATCCTCCGAATCCGAGGACCCCGAAAGGCGATAGCTACCGTTCAGCCAACCACCAAGATCCAGATCGGCACAGCGCTTGCTGCAAAACGGGTAGAAGGCCCGCAGAGACTGTTGTTTGCAATGAGGGCAGGGGACCTGACCGCGCAGCGGCGTAACTTTAGACTTGGCTGTGGCACTCATGTTTCCCTATCGCCTTTTGTGGATCGAACCATCCCTGTTGATCATGCCTTCAGCACCTATTTAAATCGGCAGGCGCCGGGCCATTGTCGCGACAACACGGCAATACGGCAATACGGCAATGCAGCAATATCGTCGGGTGACCAAGGGTTACGCCTTGCTAATCCAGTTGTAATGGACCGGAAAACCTTCTCCCTGCAGCAGCGACGCGGTTTCAAACAGGGGTAGTCCGACAACATTGGTATAGGAACCAATCAACTTGACGACAAAAGCCCCGGCAATGCCCTGAATGGCATAACCACCGGCTTTGCCGCGCCATTCACCGGACGCGATGTAACTGTCAAATTCATCATCGGACAGTTTTTTGAACCGCACCCGGGTGTCAACCAGCCGGTGTCGCATGCCGCCCTGCGGGGTTACCAGTGTGATTCCGGTATAGACCCGGTGGGCACGACCTGACAGCAGGCGCAGGCAACTGGACGCTTCGTCAAGCAGCTCGGTTTTTGGCAGCACCCTGCGGCCCACGCTGACCACCGTATCGGCGGCAAGAATGAAACTGCGATCGGCATCACCGGACCGCCGCAGATTGTCGAGCGCCATTTTTGCTTTTGTTTTGGACAGGCGTTTTGCCAGTGACCGGGCCGCCTCCGACTTCAACGGAGTTTCATCTGCATCAACAGGAGAAAGCAGATCCGGTTCAATTCCAATCTGCTGCAACAACGCCAGACGACGGGGGGAGCCGGAAGCTAAGACCAGTTTAGGGCGAGTAGCCATGACGTTGCTTTCAAAACATTATCGGTCGCCATACCCCGGACGAGCGGTGTCGTTGTCGACCGGCTATTTAAACCGGTAGGTAATGCGGCCCTTGGTCAGATCATAAGGGGTCATTTCGACCAGTACCTTGTCACCTGCCAGAACCCGAATGCGGTTCTTGCGCATCCGGCCCGCGGTGTGGGCAATAATTTCGTGATCATTTTCGAGCTTGACCCGAAATGTTGCATTGGGGAGCAATTCGCTCACCGTGCCTGGAAATTCCAGTACTTCTTCTTTCGCCATGCGTAATCATTTTCCTTCAAACATTGACTGCCGGACGGTTAAACAATCGTACCGAGCTGGCAATTTGGCGCGAACCTAGACGCATTCGATGCGTTTGTGAACCGCATTGATTCCGCTTTGATTTGAGTAGTGCCGCCGGGTGGCGCAATTGTCACAACCTCTGATTGCACCCGCATCGCCGGCGCCGGTCAGGGTGTTCCCTTCCAACTGCCGGTGGTGTCGGTCATGAAACGCTGCATAACGCGCTCCAGCAACCGGTCGCGTACATCGCGATAGGCATCCAGCATCTGTTCGCGGGACCCCTGAACCACGGTTGGATCAGCCGACGGCCAGTACTCCACTTCCGTGGCATCCACATGGGCCATTTCCAACGCAACATGATGGGCTGTGGGAGACAGGGTCACAATCAGATCAAAATATCCCTCATCCAGTTCATCCAGGGTTTTTGGCTGACGGTTGTGAACATTGATGTTGAGTTCATCCATCACAACTTCAACGAACGGATCGGGCGTGCCTGCCCGCACACCGGCGCTGGCTGTATAGACGGTATTGCCGAAATTGGCCCGGGTCAGGGCCTCAGCCATCGGTGAGCGAATGACGTTATGGTTGCACAGATAAAGAACCGAACTCGGCGCTTTGGTGGTGGAAGGGGACGCGGGTTCCGTCATGGTGTTCACCCGCGCCAATGCAAGACGCAGATCAACGTGAACAGGCGCCGGGCGGTGTCGAAATCGATCTCAATCTTCCCGTCAAGGCGATCCTGCAGGGTTTCCGACCCATCATTGTGCAATCCACGCCGGGCCATGTCGATCGCCTCGATCTGACTGGGGGTCGCAGACCGAATGGCTTCGTAATAGCTTTCGCAGATCTGGTAATATTCCCGCACGATTTTCCGAAATGGTGTCAGTGACAGGATGTGCGTGGCAATAGGCTCTGAATCGCGATCCGAGATGGTGAACACCAGCCTCTGTTCGATGACACCGAGATGCAGTCGGTATTCGCCACCGGTCGATGCAGCGTCATGGCCGACGGGGTGAAAGGAATTTTCTTCAATCAGGTCGAAGATGGCCACGGCCCGCTCGTGTTCGACATCGGCATTGGCACGGCCGATCGTGGCCTCGTCCAGCACCACATCGATCAGTTTCGAACTGGAATTATCCGCCGTCATAATGGTCTACACATGATGCTGGGGTTTGCTGCTGGCGGCCCAGGCTGCGCCCATATCGGTGAGCCGCACTTCAATACATTCTACAGCTGCAATAATCTTTGCTTCGCCACCGAAGTTCAATTCGATATTGCCACTGGGGTCCTGCGGACCTTCACCACCGACAAAATCGAGCGACAGCAGCGACTGTACTTCGTCTTCATCATCACGGTCGAGGGCTGTTGAACGAATCGAACGCACTTTTGACACGTGCAGAATGCTGCGACGGCGTTCGAATTTCTTAAAAAACAGACGTTGGGCCGACGGCAATTCCCAGGCAAATCGGTTGAGCGGAATGATCAGATTTCCAGTTGCCGATTGATACTCTATTTCACCGCTTTTGAGCACGCCATCCTGCACATGCGCGGACAGTACCAGCAGATCTTCTGTGTCCAGGGCCATCAGTTTTAGCGGGTTAGACATGACGCTGGGAAACTCTTTCAAAAGCTGGAGAATGCCGAACAGGTAGTCCCATTAGTAACACTGCGCAAGATACCATGCCATCTCGACGATGGGCTATAGGAGCAATCTGGCGATTGAGTGCAATATTGCCTCGCTGGAGAGCATCCAATTCAGGCATTTACCCGTCTTCAACGCCGTAAGCATTTTGCAATAATCTGCAAAATTATAGGGCGCCTTGTCTGAAAGGCCGGTCAAAATTTACTCTGTTTAACAGACTGGCTTGATGTGGGATGAGAAACCGGGAAGATAGAAGGGGTTGGGCCAGAATTGCTTGCTCAAAGGTGCCAGACGGTGTCAGACATTGACAGGGGAAGGGAATTCGAGAACTTTCAGCCTTGGAAAGGGCGGTTTTGCGTCGTAAAGCCGTTTTTGGACTTACCTCTTGTTGCCTTCTTTTAGGAGTTGGCAAATGGAACCCAGGAACCATTGCATCTAATTGATAGAGTATGGACCCAGTCCAGAATATAACCATCGTAATCGGGAGAATTACACATTATGAAATCAACTTTGAAAAAATTGCTGTTGGCAACTGCTGTGGCTGCTGTGAGCACCACCGCCAGCTTCGCCGACGGTCACCTTAAAGAAATCACTGTTGCATACTTCCTGGAATGGCCAACACCAAACCAGTTTGCTCAGACCAACAAAATGTATGAAGAAGCGCTGGGCGTTAAAGTGAAATGGGTATCTTTCGATGCCGGTACAGCAATGTCTGCTGCCATGGCTTCCGGTGATGTTCACATCTCTTTCTCACAGGGTGTAACACCATTCCTGGTTGCTACTGCTGCTGGTCAGGACCTTCAGGTTGTTGATATCGCAGTTTCCTACTCCGATAACGACAACTGCGTTGTTCGTTCCGAGCTGGAAGTGAACAAAGGCAACGCTGCTGCAATTCTGAAGGGCAAAAAAGTCGCTGTACCACTCGGCACAGCTGCTCATTCCGGTTTCCTGAAGCAGATCAAATACCTCAACATTAACGAATCTGACCTGACGATTGTTGATATGGCGCCTTCTGATTCCGCTGCAGCCTTCTCGCAGCCGAACACAGATCTTGCCATGGCTTGTGGCTGGGGCGGTTCGCTTCGCAAGATGAAAGAACACGGCAACCCAATCATCGAAGGTGCTGAAAAAGAAAGCGTCGTTGGTAAAGTTTTCGACGTGACTTCTATTCCAACCTCTTTCGGCGAAGAAAATCCTGCTCTGCTCGCCAAGTTCCTGAAGGTTACCGCCGACATGAACGCAAAATACACCAGCGAGTCTGACGCGATGATGGGTGATATCCAGAAGTCCGCCGGTATGGACCTGGATGGTACGAAAGCTGTTATCGGTACTTTCGTATTCCCAACTGTTGCTGAACAGCTGTCCGCTGACTGGATGGGTGGATTTGTTCCAAAATACCTCGCCGACAGCGCTGCCAGCCTGGAAAGCGATGGAAAAATTAAGGCTTTGTCTGACTACAATGCTGTGGTTAACTCAAGCTACTTGGAAGCTGCTTCAAAAATGTAGTTTCCGTTCATCGGTGAAATTGGGCGCAGCGAAACCGGTTTTCGCTGCGCCTTTTTTTTCCGAAAGGCTCATCACCGAAGGGGGATAAATGCATATGTCTGGACTTTTAGTTGATGACGTTTCGATGACCTTTGAACTGCCTGCTGGCGGTCAAGTCGAAGCGCTCAAGAATATCAAACTGGATATCAAAGAGGGAGAATTGATTTCGGTGCTGGGGCCGTCGGGCTGTGGCAAGACGACCTTGCTGAATATCCTGGCTGGTTTTCTGGCTCCGACCGGTGGCGAGATTGAATTGAACGGCGATAAGGTGGTGGGACCCAGTTCCGAACGCGGAATGGTGTTTCAGCAGGGTGCGCTGTTTGAATGGATGAACGTGTCCAAGAACATTGGATTCGGTCCCAAGATGAAGGGCACGCCGCAAAGCGAGATCGATGCCCGGGTGACAGAACTTCTTGGTATTGTTGGGCTTCAGGAATTCGGTCAGAAAATGATCTATGAATTGTCCGGTGGTATGCAGCAGCGTGTGGCGCTTGCCCGTTGTCTGGCCAATGATCCCGATGTGATCTTGATGGATGAGCCGTTGGGCGCGTTGGACGCCCTGACACGGGAAAAGATGCAAAGTCTGGTGCTCGATATCTGGAAGAAGACCGGGAAAACAATCATCCTGATCACCCACTCAGTGGAAGAGGCTCTTCTGTTGGGGGAACGGTTGATCGTGATGGCACCGCGTCCGGGCCGCATTCACAAACAATATTATTTGCCCTTTGCAGAACTCGGCGTTGGTGCCGACCTACGCGAAGTAAAGCAACACGACGATTTCGGGCCGAAGCGCGATGAGATCCTCAACATGATCTGGGACATGGAAGAGGAAATCATGGGCCGGACCGAAACAGCGTAAGGGGGGCAGGATAATGGCTCAAGAACTCATTGATGTCCTCGTGACAACATTCTGGATGGTCCTCGGCATTGCCGGGATCTTCATAATCTTTCTCGGCGTCAGCGGCCTGGTCTATTTGGTTTGGAATTTTCTGAACAGTAAAAAGGATCAAATGCGGGGCTATGGCAGTCTCAAAACCGTGACCTTTGGCGATGAAAGTTCGGTAACGGCGAACCGGGTGGCTTCGGTCTCCGGTGTCGTTACCGTTTTCCTGATCTGGATGGTCGCAACCGGATCAAGCCTGTTGCCGTTTAATGTATTGCCGGTGCCGTTTGTTGGCGATACGCAGTTTGAATACACCGCCACCAATGCAGCCGGTGATACCGACAAGGCAACGGTGAAGGTTCGGGTGAACAGATTTGGCGATACGACCGCTGAAAAACTGGTTGCGCCGGAAACTTCAGACGGATTTGCCAAAGACGATGTCGTCATGGTGCAGGAGCGCCGTGCGAAATTGTTGCGGGCTCAAAACAACGATGATGGTGGCAAGGAAAAAGGCTATCGCGTGACTGCGATTGACGGCCAGGCGATAGACCGGAATCAGACGGTCGAAATTGCCAACGGAACCGTATTGATGACCGGTGCCGGAAGCTTGCAGGTGCGTCCTTATACCGGACCGACGATGGAAGCGCTTTATCTTCCGCCACCGGAGCAGGTCTGGACCCGCTTTCTGCAGTTGAACGCAGAAGGGTATCAGGGCGTTGGATTGTGGGAAAACGTGATGTGGTCCCTGATCCGGGTTGTGCTGGGTTTCTTCCTCGGTTGCCTGTTTGGCATTCCCCTCGGTTTTGCCATGGGATTGAATTCATGGCTGCGTGGCTGGTTTGACCCGATCGTTGAGTTCATGCGGCCGGTGCCGCCACTGGCGCTGATTCCGTTGGTCATCATCTGGTTTGGTATTGGGGAGCAGGGCAAGGTAAGCCTGCTGTTCCTTGCGGCCCTTTGGATTATGATCATCGGTGCCCGAGCGGGCGTGTCGGGGGTCAATATCTCGAAGGTACACGCAGCCTATTCGCTGGGTGCAACAAAGCCGCAACTGCTGAGCAGGGTAATATTGCCGAATTCGTTGCCGGAGATATTCACGGCGGCGCGGGTCGCGATGGGCGTCTGTTGGGGCACGGTTGTTGCTGCCGAACTGGTGGCAGCTGAAAAAGGTGCCGGTAAGATGATTATTGCTGCATCCAAGTTTCAGCTCACCGATATCGTTATCATCGGTATCATCATCATTGGTGTGATCGGCTTCGGCATCGATGTGTTGATGCGCATTGCTGAAAACAAATTGGTGCCATGGAAAGGTCGCGGATAAGACGTCCAAGCCGGGATGGTGCTTCTGCACCGTCCATGAGAAACAACAA
Source organism: uncultured Rhizobiaceae group bacterium (assembly GCA_905480295.1). GTDB lineage: Bacteria > Pseudomonadota > Alphaproteobacteria > Rhizobiales > Rhizobiaceae > Pseudahrensia. The sequence continues at coordinate 6,920 of CAJQPW010000005.1, forward strand.
GGAGGCCGCTGGAAACAGCGGCCTCTTTTTTTGTGGCGTGCGGCGGTTCCACTCTGCAGAGAGAGGCCTACACAACCGGTTAACCATTTCTGTTTACCATGACGGGTGTTGGTCGAATTCTGTTTGAATTTGGCGTGCCCTTGTTTTGCGTATGGGTTGTTGGTTTTGCGTATTTATTCTTGCCTGCTTGGCATTGCCTTGACGTTTGCTCTTTCCGGAGCCCCCGCCACCAGTGCTTTGGCTGCTGCTGCAGCTTTGCCCTCGAAACCGGGCGCCCATCATCCAAAAGCTACCGGTTGTGGACCTGAGCGTCTGGGCACCAGTCGCACGATCGTTTTGGATGCGACGAAACATCGATATCTGACCGGCAAGGAGCCGGCGCTTGGGCTTCGCGATAAAGAAGTGATCCTGACTTTTGATGACGGGCCAATTGCTGGCAAGACCACGCGCATCCTGAAGAGCCTGAAACACGAATGTGTCAAAGCGACCTTTTTCTATGTTGGGAAAATGGCCCGGGCCTATCCCAAACTGGTCCGCAAGGTGATCAATCAGGGGCACACGCTGGCGCACCACACGCATGATCACAACAGATTGCCGAGCTATTCCACGACGAAAGCTTCTTTGCTTATCGACAAGGGTGTCAGCCGGTTGCAAAAAATTGCCTATGGCGATGATTCATCAACGCCACGTACACCATTTTTCCGCTACCCCTACCTGGCCCGGACAAACCGCACCGACAAAATTCTGGCAAAGAAGGGCATGATTGCCTTTGGTGCAAATATCGATGCGCTGGACTGGAAACAAAACAGCCCGGCTAAAGTGCATGACCGTATCATGCGTCGCCTGCGTAAACAGGGCAGGGGCATTATCCTGATGCATGATATTCAGGGTCGCACCGCAAAGATGTTGCCGAGATTGCTTCGGAGCCTGAACGACGAAGGTTATCGGGTGGTCCATATTGTCGCAAAGGGACAGGCGCGTCCCGAAGAAAAGCCTGTTGTCGTTGCCGCATTGGAGAGCGATGCAAACAATGCTCCCATAACAAAAGTCGCCAAAGCGCCGGTCAAGTTGGGGACATCAAAAGAGCGGATATCTGAAAAACTCAGTGCTCAGATCAAGAGCCGGTTGCAGTTTCCTGAACCTCCGATGCTCAACGAACCGGCGTTAAAAACCGCGAAACAAGACCGCTATGTTTACCGTGCTGATCCTATGGAAAGCCGTTTGAAACCGGCAAAGAAGAAACCCAGCGTTAAGGCCGTAAAGCGCCGGAAGCGATATAAAGTTGCCAGAGCAAAACTGCGCACCGGCTTCCAATTGGCCACGGCGAAACGTCATAAGACCGTAAAAATGGGTTCCTGGAAGTTGCGCCGGTCCCAATGGATCCTGCGGTAGCGGATAATATGCATTGATCGGAGGTTCCTGCTTCGATCACCGAAAGCGTTAATCGGCCAGCGGCGCTATACAGACTTCCTGATTCTGGAATTTGGTGGGTGCATTCCTGCTCCGGTTGGGGCAATAATCCCTTGCATTGGCAAAGGACAGTATTGGGAGCCTCAGATGTCGAATCACGGTTATGAATCTGGCAGATTGAACCTGCCATTCGTTGGAATTTCCACATTTGGCAAACGCCCGGTCTGCACCGATTGGGACACGCTGGAAGCGGATTGTGCCATTCTTGGCGCACCGTTTGATTTCGGCACTCAGTTTCGTGCCGGCGCCCGATTTGGACCTCGGGCCATCAGGGAAGCTTCGACCCTGTTTTCATTCGGTCATGCCGGTGCCTATGATCACGAAGACGATGTCACCTATCTGCCGGGTTCTGTCAATTTGGTCGACATGGGTGATGCCGACATCATCCATACAGACACGGAAGCAAGCCACGCCAATATCGAATATGGTGTGCGCAAGATGCTCGCCGCTGGTGCTCTACCCGTGGTGCTGGGAGGAGACCATTCCGTCAATATTCCCTGCATCAATGCCTTTAGCGATGAAGCACCATTCCATCTGGTTCAGCTTGATGCCCATCTCGATTTTGTCGACGAGCGGCATGGTGTGCGTCATGGGCATGGCAATCCGATGCGTCGTGCGGCGGAAAAGGATAATGTGACCGGCCTCTCGCAATTTGGCATTCGCAATGTCTCCTCGACGGCCAAGGAAGGCTACGATGATGCCCGCGCCATGGGTTCAGACATTTGCTCTGTTCGCCAGTTCAGAGCCGAGGGCGCGCGCAATATGGCGCTGCGGGTACCGGAAGGGGAGCGTGTCTATGTGACCATCGATATCGATGGATTTGATCCATCGATTGCTCCCGGTACAGGCACGCCAAGCCATGGTGGCTTTTTGTATTATGAGGTGATGGAATTTCTTCAGGAATTGTCAAAACGCAATACCATTGTCGGCATCGATCTGGTCGAAGTTGCACCTGATTATGATCACACAGGTACGACGGGAATCCTGGCGGCGCAGGTATTGCTTAATTTCCTGGGGTATATATTCCACAACAAGACTCTCAAAGGTTGAGTCTGTTTATTGGTTCACAACCCACTCCAGCGGCAAATATATTGGTGGTGATTTTTACCAAACTACAAATGATACGCCAAAAACCGGCATTTTTAGCCCAATGCCGTCTCTTGCGCTGTTGACGTCGCTATCGAACCGTTGTTGATTGCACCCTAGAACTAAAAAAGTTCGCAACGAGATGCAAAAGCATCCGCCAAAATTGGGTCGGATATTCACATCGGACCGCTAAATGGGAGCGCCGGTTTGAGTTTGGCCGAAGAGCAGTCTGTAGACCACGGGGCCGAAGCGTTTGTCCGCTTCGACAAAGTTCAAAAAAGCTATGATGGTGAGATCCTGGTTGTAAAAGACCTCAATCTCGACATTCCAGAAGGTGAGTTCCTCACCATGCTTGGGCCATCCGGTTCTGGTAAAACCACCTCGCTGCTGATGCTGGCCGGTTTCGAGCCAGCCACCCATGGGGAGATTTACCTCGGTGGGCAGTCCATCAACAATGTACCGCCGAACAAGCGCGGGATTGGCATGGTTTTTCAGAACTATGCCTTGTTCCCCCATATGACGGTTGCGGAGAATCTCGCGTTTCCGTTGCTGGTTCGCAAAATGAACAAAGCCGATATTGAGGCTAAGGTTCAGCGGGCGCTGGAAATGGTTGAATTGCCTCAGATGGGTGGACGCCGCCCTGCTCAATTGTCCGGTGGGCAGCAACAGCGTGTTGCGGTTGCCCGCGCCCTGGTTTTTGATCCCAAATTGATCCTGATGGACGAGCCTCTCGGCGCGCTGGACAAACAGCTGCGCGAGCAGATGCAGTATGAAATCAAACACATTCACGAAAACCTCGGTGTGACCGTGGTCTACGTGACCCACGACCAGGCTGAAGCGCTGACCATGTCAGATAGAATTGCCGTGTTTGAAGACGGCATTATTCAGCAATTGTCGACGCCGGACGATCTGTATGAGCGGCCTCAAAATTCGTTCGTTGCCCAGTTTATTGGTGAAAATAACAAACTGCACGGCAAGGTATCCAAGATTGCCAAGGGTGTCGCTTCCGTCGACCTTGATGGTGGGGGAACCGTTACCGCAGCCGCAGTCAATGTCAGTGCTGTCGGCGAACGCACAACATTGTCGTTGCGCCCCGAACGGGTGGAAATCGAACCCGCCAAAGGACAGACAGAAAACGCCATTACCGGTGAAATTCTGGAGCTGATCTATCTGGGCGATCATATCCGCACACGGATGAACGTTGCGGGCAATACGGAATTCATCGTGAAGGTACCCAACAGCGCGGGCAACAAACCGCTGGCTGAAGGGGCAAAAGTTAATGTTGGTTGGCAGTCGATGGACTGTCGGGCGCTGGATGCGTTGGGCTAAGAGCCGCCAATTCGAAATTACAGCGAACGTTGCGATTGGCATTTCGTTGTAAATTATCTGGTTGAAATATCAGGTTTCTTAAAGGGAGAATACAAATGACTATCACAAAACTACTTGCTAGCACCGCCGTAGGTGCTGCCATTGCATTTGGCTCAGTTGCCGCTCAGGCCGCTGATCTGACTGTGGTGTCCTGGGGTGGTGCATACACCAAGTCCCAGGTTGAAGCTTACCACAAGCCATTTATCGCAAAGACCGGCACCAACATCCGGTCCGAAGACTACAATGGTGGTATTGCTGAAATCAAAGCCCAGGTGGAAGCCGGCAACGTGACATGGGATATTGTCGATGTTGAACTGTCTGACGCCATTCGCGCATGCGATGAAGGCTTGCTGGAAACCATCGATCACTCCACATTGCCCGCCGGCGCTGACGGCACTCCGGCAACGAGTGATTTCCTTGAAGGTACACTGTATGACTGCGCAGTCGCCAACATTGTTTGGTCCACCATTTTTGCTTACGACAAGTCAAAAATGGCTGATGGTCCTAAGACCATGGGTGACTTCTTCAACCTTCAGAAATTCCCAGGCAAGCGTGGCCTGCGCAAGGGCGCTAAAGTGAACCTGGAATTTGCATTGATCGCTGACGGCGTTGCTGCTTCTGATGTTTACGACGTGTTGTCTACACCTGCTGGTGTTGACCGTGCATTTGCCAAGCTCGATACCATCAAGTCGGAAGTTGTCTGGTGGGAAGCTGGTGCTCAGCCACCACAGATGCTGGCTGATGGTGAAGTTGCCATTACCACTGCTTACAACGGTCGTATCTTTAACGCCGTTGCCGGTGAAGGTAAGCCCTTTGAAATCGTCTGGGACGGTCAGATCTGGGATCTTGACCTGTGGGTGATTCCTAAAGGTGCTCAGAACAAAGCAACTGCTTTCGAATTCCTGAACTTCTCGACTGCGACTGAGCAGTTGGCGGCGCAGGCGTCCTACATTTCCTATGGACCTGCTCGTAAGTCTTCTGGACCGCTTGTTGGTAAATACCACAACAAGGACATTGATATGGGACCGCAGATGCCTACTAACCCTGCCAACCTGACCAATGCTGTGCAGTCGAACTTTGAGTTCTGGGCTGACAATGCTGACCAGCTGAACGAGCGTTTCAACGCTTGGTTGGCCAAGTAAGTCAAAACAATGTCGGGAGCGCACCCTGGTGTGCGCTCCCAACTCTGTGTGGGAATGGGGAAGCCTGAATGACCGATGCGACTTTAAGCACCACCGGCGCCGCAGCTCCCCTGCTTGCTGCAGATGGAACGCCGCTGAAAGAGAAGCTGGCACGCACAACCCGCCGGATGAAAATGCGGGCCCTGCTGCTGACTCTGCCGCTTGTGCTGTTCCTGATCCTGTCGTTCGTTTTGCCGATCGGGCAGATGCTCTATCGTTCGTTCAACAACCCCACCGGCTCCAATGTGATGCCGAATTTTGCGCAAGCCATTAAAAACTGGGACGCCAATCAGGGTATTCCAAGCGATGATCTTGTTGAGATCTTTGTCAAAGACATGGCATCGGCCAAAAAGAACCGTGAAGTCGGTAAGACCATCGGTAATCTGGCGACTCGCGTAAACTATGAGATTCCGGGCTCAAGAAGCCTATTTACGAAAACGGCCCGACGAGCGGGCAAGATTACCGAGGGCCCCTATTTTGAGGCCTTGGTAAAAATCGACAAACGCTGGGATAATCCGAATGTGTGGCGAACGCTGCAACGGGTGACCAATGATTTCACCCTGTCCTTCTATCTGGCGGCCACCGACCGCAAATATGACAGCAGCGGCGCAATTATTATGGCCGATGAGCTGTACCAGATTTATCTGCCCATATTGTGGAAGACGATCTGGCTCTCGGCGCTGATTACCTTCCTGTGTTTTATCATTGCCTATCCGGTTTCCTATCTGCTTTCGACACTGCCTCTGGCCACGTCGAACCTGCTGATGATCCTGGTGTTACTGCCGTTCTGGACGTCCCTGTTGGTGCGAACCAGCGCATGGATCGCGATGCTGCAGAAGTCAGGGATTATCAACAATGTCCTGGTTTATCTCGACATCATTGCCGATGAGAGCCGAATTCAGATGATCTACAACATCACCGGTACGGTGGTGGCCATGGTCCATATTCTGCTGCCGTTTCTGATCCTGCCGCTTTATTCAGTGATGAAAACCATTCCGCCGAGTTTCATGCGTGCTGCGCGTTCCATGGGTGCCAGCAATACCTACGCCTTTACGCGGGTGTATTTTCCGCAAACCATTCCCGGCATCGCCGCGGGCACTTTGCTCGTGTTCATTCTGGCCATCGGCTATTACATCACGCCGGCACTGGTCGGGGGCAGTGACGGTCTGCTGATTTCCAACCTGATTGCCGATCACATCAAGAAGACACTGAACTGGTCGCTCGGTGCAGCGTTGGGCACGATATTGCTGGTTGTCGTTCTGTTGTTTTACTGGATCTACAACAAGCTTGTCGGCGTCGACAATCTGAAGTTCGGGTAAGGGGGCAGCCATGTCGATGACAGAAAAAATGAAAACCCCCGGATTCATTGCCCTTATCGTGGCAACGGTTCTGTTCCTGATCTATACTGGCTCCTTTGTCGGCATGATTGGGTTCCTCATCATCTTCGGCATTCCCTATTTTGCCATGAATGATTTGCCTGCCTACGCATCGACCAAGGACAAGATTGGCAAATATGCGTTTCTTGCAGTTTGCACGGTAATCTTCATATTCCTGATCCTGCCGATTTTGATCATCATCCCGCTTTCCTTCAACGCCGAACCCTATTTCACCTTCACCGAAGGGATGATGGCGCTGGATCCAACGGCCTATTCAACCCGCTGGTATGAAGACATCTGGCGGTTTGGCATGACAGCGCCGGACGGCACGGAAAACTGGTGGCATGACATGTGGAACAACGCCACGTGGATCAGGGCGATGCGCAACTCCTTCTTCCTGGCGATCGTATCGACACTGCTGGCAACCAGTTTTGGTACACTGGCGGCACTGGGCCTGTCGCGCCCGGAAATGCCCTATCGTTCAGCGATTACCAGCCTGCTTATTTCGCCGATGATCGTGCCGCTGGTGATCACAGCCACAGGCATGTTCTTCTTCTATGGCGGAACCATGCAGGGGGTTATTCCCGGTTACGAAAAAGGCCTCGCCAACACCTATCTGGGACTGACACTGGCACACGCAACGCTGGGTGTACCCTTCGTGATCATCACCGTGACCGCGACCTTGTCCGGGTTTGACCGGTCGCTTATTCGTGCCAGTGAGGGCCTGGGTGCCAATGGATGGACCACGTTCACAAAGGTAATCATGCCGCTGATCACGCCGGGTATGATTTCCGGGGCTCTGTTTGCCTTCATCACATCGCTTGACGAAGTTGTTGCCGTGATCTTCCTGGCCAATGTCGATCAGCGCACCATTCCGCGCCAGATGTTCTCCGGTCTGCGTGAGCAGATCAGCCCGACAATTCTGGCAGTCGCGACAATTCTCGTGATCATGTCGATCTTGTTGCTCACCACCGTTGAGTTGTTGCGCCGTCGTTCGGAACGCCTGCGCGGCCTGTCGCCGGGATGATGCCCCGCCTGCTCGGCCTGCTTATGCTGTTCTGGCTGCTGCCGGTTCAGTCGCATGCGCAGTCAGGGCGGGCAGACCTCAATCTGGTTATCGCGATGGATTGTTCCTGGAGCGTCAATGCCAGCGAATATGCATTGCAGGCAGGCGGAGTTGCCGCGGCCTTTTCTGACCCCGAGATCGTTAAAGCCATCGCCGAAGGATATCACGGGCGCATTTCTGTGATGGTTTTGCATTGGTCGACGTCCGGCACACAGAAAGTAGCATTGCCCTGGACCATTGTTGCGACACCAGGAGACGCGATCCGGTTTGCCAACAAAGCAGCCCGGATGTCACGCAAAACCGTCAATGGCGGCACCTCTATTTCAGGTGCCCTGCGGTTTGCTCAAAACGCTTTCAAGAACGCGCCATTGCGGGCAGACAGGGTGGTGATTGATGTTATTGCGGATGGCGAGAACAATGATGGCAACCGGGTTGAAGACGTGCGCGATCAGCTGATCCGACGGGGCACAACGATCAACGCGCTCGCGGTGATCAATGAAGTCAGTTATCTGCATTATTACCTGCGTAACCGGGTGATCGGCGGTCCCGGAGCTTTTGTTGAACGAGCCAACGATTACATGGATTTCAAACGGGCGTTCAAAAAGAAGTTGCTACGCGAAATCAAAGGTGAGTTGGTCACCGAGCGGCGGGTCGATCCCGATAATCGGGAAGGGTGATCGGTCGGTTGCAACAGGCCTGCCCGGCCTATTGCTGTGACCACTCAGCAAGAATTTTCTGGCAGTCGACCGCACGCATATCCGTCTCCGGCGTAGGGGCGACTTGCCCGTCATAGCGTGGGGCTGGCGCCGGTTGGACGATGCCGCCAATTTCACTGAACACACCGCGTTTTGCATTGTGAGGGTCTTGTGGTGCGTCTTCCATAGACAGGACAGGGGCGACACAGGCGTCGGTTCCACCAAACACCTCCTGCCAGTGTTGTTGGCTGTGATTGCCGATCGTGTCCGCGAACATCGCTTTGATCTGCGGCCAGGTGTTTCGGTCCATGCGGTTGTTCAAAATTGGATCGCTCAGCCCCAGCCCTTCTATCAGCTGATTCCAAAAGGGTTCTTCTATGGCCCCCAGTGCAACCCATTTGCCGTCCGATGTCTGGTAGGTGCCGTAGAATGGTGCGCCACCGTCCAGCAGATTGTCACCCCGGGTGGAGGGCCAGAGGCCCTGTGCCTTGAGCGAAAAGGGCATGGTCATCAGCAGCGCGGTTCCTTCGACCATTGCCGCATCAACCACGGTGCCCTTGCCGCTTAACTTGGCCGGCAGAAGGGCCGCGCAGATGCCGTAGGCAATCAACATGCCGCCGCCGCCAAAATCTCCCACCAGATTCATTGGTGGCACCGGCCCGGACCCCTGTGTGCCAATGGCATCCAGGGCACCTGTGATGGCGATATAGTTGATGTCGTGACCGGCGCGCGGGGCGAGCGGCCCGTCCTGACCCCATCCGGTAATGCGGCCATAGACAAGGGGCGGATTGCGGCTGTGGCAGTCCTCTGGCCCCAGTCCCAGACGCTCGGTGACCCCTGGACGGAAACCCTCAATCAAAACGTCAGCCTGTTCTATCAGCGCCATTGCCTTGGACACATCGCCGGGATCTTTGAGGTCGAGTTCGACCTTGCGGCGACCACGCAGCATAGGGTCTGAGTCCGAGCGCGATGTGCCGACATCGCGGCCTCCGGGTTTTTCGATCCGAATCACGTCTGCACCATGGTCGGCCAGCATCATCGCCGCGAAAGGGCCGGGGCCAATGGAGGCCAGTTCGACCACTTTAATTCCGTCCAGCGGACCGGTGTCAGGCATTGGCGCGTCTTTCTTCTGAAGGGGAGCACCCAAAGTGATTTCGATAGCTCTGGGCAAAATAGGAATGGGATGTGAAACCGGTCGACAGGGCAACATCAAGGATCGGGGCGTTGGTATGACGCAGCAGTTCGCGGGCCCGTTCCAAACGCACGGTCATATAATATCGCCCGGGTGTGCAGCTAAGGTGGCGCAGAAACAGGCGCTCGACCTGGCGCAGGGAAAGACCAACCCGGCGGGCGATCTCCAGGGCCGAAAGGGGTTCCTCCAGATGTTCCGACATCATTTCTACTGCTTTTTGCAGTTTTTCTGATTTGCCTGCCAGATCGCGTTCAGGTCCGACCCGCTGACGGTCAAGATTGGTGCGGATGCGCTCATGCTGAAACTGGTTGGCCACTTCATTGGCAACCTGGGCGCCAAAGTCCTCGCCAATAATGTGCAACATCAGGTCAATCGATGTTGTACCGCCGGCTGAAGTGTAGCGATTGCGGTCCACCTCGAACACGTGACCGGTGCAATTGGCTTCTGGAAACGCCTCCTGAAACGATGCACGGTTTTCCCAGTGAATGGTGCAGTCATAACCGTTGAGAAGCCCGGCCTGGCCGAGAATGTGGGAACCGATTGACAGTCCGCCCAACGCGCCGCCCTTGCGAGAGCGTTCCCTCAGCTTGGCCAGCATATGGGACTGGCCGGTGACTTCGATCTTGTATCCGGCGCAGACAAAAAGAATGTCGCACTTGTCCATGTTGTCGATGGAATACTGAACGTTAACCTGCATGCCATTGGAAGCTGTTACCGGATTGCCATCCAGCGATACCAAGCTCCATTTGTAATAGGTGGAAGCGGCCATCCGGTTGGCCGAACGCAGGGGGTCCATTGCGGCCGCCAGACACAACATGGAAAATTGGTCTAAAACGAGAAACGCCAGGTGGCGATTGTCTTCCCCATCCATTTTTGCCACCAGCGCCATGACATTCCCAGTCCTGTGAGTAGTGGACTGCCGCTGACAGCCCAGACAACAAAAATGCATTCCCGCACCGCGTGACCAGGGAGCGGAACGTCCAATCCCCGTTCGGCAGGCCTTTCGGTTGCCGGACGATTTCCCATGTGCCCATCTGTGTCGAATTTTTGATATTGCGCAAGCGATATTTGCACGCCAGCGGTTGATTGTGATCGGCGGCATACCAGATAATCATCAACGCAGGAATTGTCGCTTTGCTGTCGAGACCATGACGTTATAGCAACACGTATGATTTCTACTGTGCTATAGGTTATGTGGATTGACCTTGCGGCCCTGCAAGCGACGGAGTGTTGGAACAAAAATGCGGTATTCCGCCTTTGCCATTTTGAAAAATGCCCTGCGGGGCAATCGAGACTGGACACCGGCCTGGCGCAAGCCGGAACCGCGTTCAAATTATGATGTGATAATCATCGGTGGTGGTGGGCATGGACTGTCGACGGCGTTCTACCTCGCAAGCGTGCATGGCATCACCAATGTGGCCGTGATCGAAAAAGGCTATCTCGGATCGGGCAATGTCGGGCGAAATACCACCATCGTGCGATCCAATTACCGTCTGTCGGCCAACAGCGCGTTTTATGAAAAGTCGATGGACCTGTGGCGCGAACTGTCTCAAACGCTGAACTACAATGTTATGTTTTCACCGCGTGGTGTTTTAAACCTTGCCCACACGCCGGGCCAGATGGATACCCATGCCGAACGTGGCAATCAAATGCGGTTGATGGGCGTGCGATCTGAATTGTTAGACCGGGATCAGGTTGCCCGGTTGAACCCGGGACTGGATGTTTCCGGCTCCGCCCGTTTTCCGGTGCATGGTGGACTGTTGCAACCCGACGCTGGTAATGCCCGTCACGATGCGGTTGCCTGGGGCTATGCCCGGGCAGCAGACCAGTTGGGTGTTGATATCCTTGAAAACACGGAAGTGGTTGGGTTCCTCAAGGAGGGTGACAAAATTGTTGGTGTTGAGACCATGCGGCACGGCGAACGTGGCGAAATCAGAGCGCGAAAAACCGGTGTGGCGGTGGCGGGTAATACCGGCCGGGTGATGAAAATGGCCGGGGTCGACAAACTGCCAATCGAATCCACCGTGCTTCAGGCCTTTGTCAGTGAAAGCGTAAAACCGATCATTCCGACGGTCACGACATTTGGTGCCGGGCATCTTTATGTTTCGCAGTCTGACAAGGGCGGTTTGGTTTTTGGTGGCAATATCGATTATTACAATTCCTATGCTCAGCGCGGTAATCTTCCGGTGTGGGAAGAGGTGACAAGTGAGCTGATTGCCATGTTCCCCAATTTCGCCCGTTTGCGGCTTTTGCGTTCCTGGGGCGGTATTATGGACATGTCGATGGACGGATCACCGATCATTACCACCGGCCCATTGCCGGGCATGTATCTGAACGCGGGCTGGTGCTATGGCGGGTTTAAGGCAACGCCGGCGAGCGGTTGGTGCTTTGCCCATACAATCGCCAATGACAAACCCCATGCCTTCAATGAAGCCTTCACGCTTGACCGGTTCAAACAGGGCAATCCGATTGATGAACTGGGCGCTGGCCCAACACCTTGGTACCACTAGGAGGGAAAGATGCGATTAACCTGTCCCTATTGTGGTTCACGCGACCATCAGGAATTTACCTATCGCGGCGATGCCACGGCCGTTCGTCCTGCATTGAACAATACGTCGATTGATGACCACAACGCCTATATATTTGACCGATCCAACCCTGACGGCGTGCATCAGGAATTGTGGAACCATACATCCGGATGCCGCACCCACCTGGTGGTGGAACGCAACACGGTGACCCATGAAGTGCTGTCCTGCAAACCGGTTGGTCCCTTTGCGAGGAAACTGAAATGAGCGGGTTTCGGTTAAATTTGCGCGATGGCGTGGGTACGGCAATTGGCGACAAGTCGATACAATTCGTGTTCGACGGCAAGCCGTATCGGGGGCGGGAAGGGGACAGTCTTGCCTCCGCCCTGATGGCCAATGGGGTTTCGATAGTTGGTCGTTCGTTTAAATATCACCGCCCAAGAGGCATCTTTTCTGCAGGTTCCGAGGAACCCAATGCGCTGGTAACGCTGCATCGTGGTGCGCGCCGGGAACCGAACATCCGTGCCACTGAGGTTGAACTCTATGATGGTTTAACGGCCCGTTCGCAAAACCGCTGGCCTTCGGTGAATTTTGATGTAATGGCCATTAATCAGCTGGCGGGTTCTGCCTTCAGTGCAGGATTTTATTATAAAACGTTCATGGGCCCCGGCCGTCGCGGACATAAGGCGACACAGTTCTGGTGGTTTTGTGAACAATTTATCCGCCGTGCGGCGGGGCTCGGTCGGGGAACCAACCTGCCGGACCCGGATCACTATGGCCGGATGAATGCCTATTGTGACATTCTCGTGGTTGGCACCGGTGCTGCGGGGCTTGCCGCTGCACGCCGTGCCGCCGCCGGCGGTGCTCGGGTGATCGTTTGTGAAGAGCGGGCGGTTGCCGGTGGATCTCTGACCAGCTTGCCTGACTATATTGACGGCGAACCGGCCCGCGACTGGGCCGCAGGTCAGCGTGATGAGTTGTCTGCGATGGACAATGTAACGCTGCTGACCCGCACCACAGTGCAGAGTTATTTCGACGACAATACGTTTTTGGCAATTGAACGGGTCACCGATCATCAGGCGCGTCCTGCCGCGGCAACGCCCCGGCAACGGGCCTGGAACATCCGCGCCCGTTCAGCTGTGATTGCTACCGGCGCACTGGAACGTCCAATTGTCTTTGCCGGCAACGACCGCCCTGGTGTGATGTTGGCTGATGCAGCCAGACGGTATGCCGTTGAATTTGGCACCGCGCCGGGTCGTGCGGTCGCGGTGTTCACCAATAATGATACAGGTTGGTTGGTGGCGCGTGACATGGCGCGGGCCGGTGTGATCGTAACCGACATCATCGATGTGCGCACAGACGTGCCCGATGAGATTCGGGCGATCAGCGAGGAAACCCGTGCCGCTGTTTCAACCGGATCGGCCATCAGATCGGTCAAGGGTGCGCGAGCTGTATCTGGTGCTGTTATCGCTGAATACAACGAAATGACGGGTGAATTGGGGGAAACCCGCAAGACCATCGCTTGCGACTGTATAGCGGTTTCCGGTGGATGGTCCCCTGTCTTTCATCTGACCTCCCAACAAGGGGGTAAACCGGTCTGGGAAGCGGAATTGCAGGCCTTTTTGCCGGGTGAACCAACCCAGAACTGGCATGGTGCGGGCGCCATGGTCGGTGCCTTTGGTCTGCGGGCGGCGCTGCAGTCTGGTGACAAGGCCGCCGGCGCGGCGCTTGCTGATGCGAAACTTCGCAAGGGCCGGGGACATGTGCCAAAGGTCGAAGGAGATGCAATCGACTATGCACCGGCTCCGGTTTTTGAAATCAACAGTGGTGGTAAGTCGTTCGTTGACCTGCAGCACGATGTCACCGCCGAAGATGTTCGTTTGGCCCACCGCGAAGGGTTTGTATCGGTGGAACATCTCAAGCGTTATACCACGCTAGGCATGGCCACAGATCAGGGCAAGACGTCGAACGTGACCGGCCTTGCCATTATGGCGGCTGCCAGCGACAAGGCGATTGCCGATACCGGGACAACCCGCTTTCGGCCCCCTTATACTCCCGTGACACTGGGGGCGCTTGCTGGTGAAAAATATGGACACCTGGCAGCGGAACGGCTGACTCCGATGCACGACTGGCACGTTGAGCAGGATGCTCACATGTATGCAAACGGCCCCTGGCTGCGCCCGGAAAGTTATAATTTGCCCGGCGAAACGGTTGAGCAGGCCTATATTCGCGAAACCCGCCTCGTGCGCGAGGGCGTTGGAATCGTCGATGTTTCAACGCTTGGTAAAATTGATGTGCAGGGGCCGGATGCAGCAGAATTTCTCAATCGGATTTACACCAATGGTTTTGCCAAATTGCCAGTTGGCAAGGCGCGCTACGGGTTGATGCTGCGCGAAGATGGATTTCTGTTTGATGATGGCACAACCTGGCGGCTTGCAGAAAACCGCTATTTGATGACCACCACAACGGCCGGGGCGGGCCGGGTGATGGAACATCTGGAATATTACCGGGATTTCGTTTGGCCGAATTTGAAAGTTGCCCTGGCATCAGTATCCGATGAATGGGCGGGCATTGCAGTTGCCGGTCCAAAGTCCCGCGCAGTGTTGAAAGCCTGCGTCAAGGGATGTGATGTCAGCGACAAGGGCCTGCCATTCATGGGGGTGCGTGATGCCACCATTGGCGGCATCGAGGTAAAGATCGCCAGGCTCTCATTTTCCGGCGAACTGGCCTATGAAGTGTATTGTGGTTCCCATCACGGTCAGTCGCTGTGGGATCTGCTTTTCAAAGCGGGTGAAAAGCACAATATAGTGCCCTATGGACTGGAGGCCTTGTCCACCCTGCGTATCGAAAAGGGCCATGTTGCCGGCCCGGAATTGAATGGGCGCACAACGCCACACGATCTGGCACTTTCCGGCATGGTTTCTAGCAAGAAGAACTTTGTTGGTTCGGTGCTGCTTCAGCGTGAAACATTCAGCAAAGCTGACCGGCTGCAATTGGTGGCGGTAAAATCACTCGACGGTCAAAGAGTGTCGGGTGGATCCCATCTGGTCAGCGGCAGCAAGGATAATCCTGGGCGCAGCCAGGGCCACGTAACGTCGCCGTGCTATTCGCCGGAACTCGGCTGCTATATCTCGCTGGCAATGCTGGAAGGCGGATCTGCCCGCCACGGCGAAAAAATGTTCTTCAGCAATCCGGTGCGTAACAAACATGGTGCAGTTGAGGTCATCAGCCATCACATGATCGATCCGACAGGGGGAAGAATGCATGGTTGATGCCCCGGAAAAACAATCGCCTCTGCGCGATCTTGCCATGCCGCGCCAGATCGGGACGGAAGCCAATGTGGAACTTACTGAGCGGCTGTGTGACTCGCTGGTGCAGGTTCAGGCCTGGCCGAACAGCGTCGGCAAGGTTGAAAAAATTCTGAAGACACTGAAGCGTTGTGTAACGATGCCCAGCGGCCCGGGACGCTGGTTGATCGAAGGGGAAGAAGAAGGTCTTGAGGAAGGCCTGCGCCGGGAGCTGACAGATGATCTGGGTGCCGTGACCGGCCTGACTCATGCCCGTGTTGTGATTTCGATATCCGGGCCAAGAGCAACCCGGGTTCTGGCCAGTGGCATTGCGTTGGATTTTGACGAAAGTAATTTTGCCGTTGGATCAACACAGCTGGCCCACCACCATGAGATCGGCCTGACCATTCACCGATTGGCAGAAGATCAGTTTGACCTTTACGTTTTCACCAGCCTGTCCCGCAGTTTCTGGCAATGGATTGAAAAAGCCAGTGCCGAATATGGCTGCCGCATCGTTTAAGCGTTGGCTGCGTCAAATGCTTTGACGAAAGCGGTGGCTTCCGCACGAATTTTTGCAGCGTCCCAACCGATCTTGTAGACATTTGAGCCAATGCCGAAGCCGTCGCTGCCCGCTTTCAACCAGTCGCCGATTGTTGGAACGGACACCCCGCCCACGGCAAGTACGGGCATGGTGGGTGGCAGCACCGCCTTGATTGCCGTGATCCCCCCGGGGCCATGCAGGCTGGCTGGAAAGAATTTCAATGCATGACAGCCGGCTTCAATCGCCGTAAACGCCTCTGTCGGCGTAAACACGCCTGGAAACGATAATCCGCCCCTTTTTACCGTCTGTTGGATCACCGACACATTGGTGTTGGGGGATACGATCAGCCTGCCACCGGCATCGACCACCTGATCAACCTGTTGGGTGGTTAATACGGTGCCAGCACCGATAATCGCCTGATCGCCAAACTCCCGATGCAGCAGGGCAATGGAATCAAGCGGCTCAGGTGAATTGAGAGGGACTTCGATGATACCGAATCCCGCCTCCAGCAAGGCGTGTCCGATGTCGGTAATCTCGTGCGGTTGCACGCCCCGCAAAATTGCAACGAGTGGCCGGTGGCCTTCAAACAGCTCGCTCATGCATCGACTCCTTCGATAATTTCGGCGTGGCAGGCCATGGCAAACAGGGCCGGCCAGACCAGGCCGGATCCACGGATGGATTTAACCCGCTTGCCGATTGCTTCCAGCGCGACCTGATACAGACTCGTCAGCACGTCGCTGCCAATCAACAAAACTTCATCTTCAAGCTCGAACCCGTCGGCTTGTCCGGCACGCAGTTCTCCCATGATCAGCAGCGCAGAGAGTTCCTGATGCAACAGGGCGGGGCTGCAATTGGTCAGCAGATGCCTTGCACGGAGTCCGAATATTTCTCCCTCAATCGAGGTCGTGACCTTTGCCAGTTGCCGGGCTTTTTCGGCAAACTGTTCAATGTTTCCGGTGCTGTCATCGACAGAATGGCGCAGAATGGAATGTTGACTGAAAGCCTCAAACAGATCGCCGGTCATATAGGTGTAGAAATTGCAGATCGTCCGTTGTTTTACCGACACCCATTTGCTGTGGGTGCCGGGCATCAGCACGGTGCCGGAAAAGTCCGAAATCTGAGTCAGCAGACCAGCCAGTTGACTTTCCTCGCCACGCATCACGTCGCAGCGGGTGCCATCGTCCAATTTTACCCCCGGCACAATGATGATCCTGCGACCTTCATGGGCAATTTCATGCAGTCCCTGAACCAGATCATTGATTGATGCCGGGCAGGGCAGATAGGCGGCTTCACTCCAACCCTGTCGGCTGCCCACCATGCCAGCAGCCATCGCCGGAACCGGGGGCCATCCGACAGTCAATTGATCAAAACGCTGTTCAAACTGTGCTCTGTCATACTTGCCAACGCCGCTTTCTCCCCGGCGTTCTTCCAGAACATGGCCATGCTTGTCCAACAGCGCGGCACGGACATTGGTTGTGCCCCAGTCCAGGGTTATCAGAGCGCCCCGTTCGCATTTGTTCGACATGGTCATTGGGCCTCCAGGGCTAGGGCAATACCGGTCTGCGCATATAATACCGGCAGTTGTATGCCGACAGATTTAAGCAAAGCCCCGCTGAGAACAAAGCCGCCCTGCATCAGCGGGTTGTCAAAGCTGCGACTGGCGCGATGGGCAATTTTGGGCGAGGTTTCCAGGCGAACCTGGTAGTTCGTGTTGCTGTCCAGTCCAGGCACACAAATATGCGGTGGTGACACCGAGCGGGGTCGGTCGATTTGCATCATCACAAGACGGGCCGAATTTTTGTCCTCGCTGATCACTGCGGCACCCATGAGTGCCGGGTCGACGGTCAGAATGCGGTGGAATTTTCCATTGTGCCACAGGTGCCTGCTTTGCTTGTGCCGTGCCACGGCATCTTTGAAGATAGCCATGTCGGAGGAATCAATTGCTGTCAGATCCAGTTCCAACCCCATATGACCATACCCCGCCACTAGGGCGCGGAAATTGGGATGAAATCCACGTCCCGACGTATGACACCAGGCAGGGCCAATGTGCGATCCCATCACCTCGGGTGGGAAAAAATAGGAAAAGCCGGTTTGAATCCGAGTGCGCTCAACCGCATCGTTTGAATCGCTCGTCCAGAACCGGTGGGTGCGTTTGAGGATTTCAAAATCGATGCGTCCACCGCCGGAAGCACAGCTTTCAATCTCGACCTTGGGGAATGCCGCGCGAAGCCGGTCCATCAGCTGATAGAGGCCACAGGTCTGGCGATAGACCGCGGCATTGCCGGCACGGTCTCCCGGCAGCACAAGGTCGCGGTTCATGTCCCATTTGAGATAGGAAATGCGATATTCTGCCAACAGGTCGGAAAGCTGGCCGTAGAGATAGTCCATCACCGCTTGATTGGTCAGGTCCAGCACCATCTGGTTGCGACCGGTGATTTGGGGATAAGGGGCGAACTGGAGCACCCAGTCGGGATGGTTTTGAAACAGGTCGCTTTGTGGATTGACCATTTCAGGTTCAACCCACAGGCCAAATTCCATGTTTTTTTCGTCAATGACGTAGTCGACAATGGGTTGCAATCCGTCCGGGTATTTTTCGGGGTCGGGAATCCAATCTCCAAGCGATGTCGTGTCGTCATTGCGGCCTTTGAACCAACCATCGTCGAGCACAAAACGTTCGCTGCCAACCTCTGCTGCAGCATCCGCCAGTTGTTTCAACCGGTCCAATCGGTGATCAAAATACAGCGCTTCCCAGGTGTTGACCGTGACCGGGCGGGGTTTTTGCGGGTCGGGAAACTTCAGGATGTTGTTGCGGATATAGCCGTGGAACTTCTGGCTCATATCGTTCAGTCCATGATCGGACTGGGCGATGAAAATTTCAGGCGTTTCCAGACTTTCACCCGCGAGCAACCGACCTTCGCGGGAGAAATGCAATACGCCCAGTTGCAGCTGACACTCGCCGGTTGTGAGGCGTTCGAGCACCATGCGGTGATTGCCGCTCCAACCGAGGTGAACACCGAGGCACTGACCGGATTCCTCGTCGGTTGTTGGTGTCAGCATGATGGTGCCGGGAAAGGCTTCGTGGCTGGTCCGTCCCCGGCGATTCTCGACTTTGACAAGCCCTGTGGGCACGGTTCTGCGGTCGATTGAAAATTCGGCACACCAGCGTCCGTTAAAGTGAAAATACTCGCTCAACTGCTGTGGCACTGACACCACCGGAGCACTCATCCAGTCGACAATGATGTCGCTTGTGCCGTCATTGCTCAATTTTGACTTCAGCACGGCGACGCTGGAGTGGGGGCACAGGGTTGCCGTTATGTCGAGTTTCAATCCGCGGTGATTGTCACAGCAGTGGAAAATCACACCATTTTTGATTGTTGAACTGGCGGAACACGAAAACAGCCCGGCCCAACCGGTCTGACCATCTTCATTGCGGTGGGCAATCAGGCCGGGATGTCCCATGAAGCCGCGAGAAATCTCCGGTTGCATGGATATCGGCGCATAGTTGTCCAGGGTTGCAAAGCCCTGGGGTCGCTTCTGTGAACGAATGAAGGTTTCCGCATCAAACTGATCAGCCAGACGGGAACCGAAATAGATTATTTCGGGAACGCCATCGGTCCAACCAAATAAGATCGTTGCCGCCTCTGCATCGAGACGTTGAGTATTAACAGCGCCCACTCAGGCCTCCTGAACGGTTCTAGCCTTTTGTGGCACCAAGGGTGAGCCCGGCAATGAAGTGTTTTTGAGCCAGAAAGAACATGATCACTGGTGGCACAGCGGCAAGAAGTGACGCTGCCGAAATCAAATGCCACTGTTGAACGAATTCACCATTGAGCGAGCGAACTCCCACTGTAATCGGCAGTTTCGCATCGTCCTGAAGCATTACGGTTGCCCAGAAAAAATCGTTCCAGATGAACGTGAAAATCAACACCGACAATGCCGCAATGGCGGGCCGGACGAGGGGCAGCACCAGGTGCCAGAAGATGCGGAATTCATCGACCCCTTCAATGCGTGCCGATTCAATCAGTTCAAATGGCAGGGCTTTCATGAAATTGCGCATGAACAGCGTGCAGAACCCGGTCTGAAAGGCCGCATGAAACATCACCAGACCAGGTACTGTGTTGAATATTTCCAACCGGTTGGACATGTCTATGACCGGCAGCATCAGAATCTGGAACGGCACAAAATTGCCGGCTACAAAAACGAAAAACAGCGGCAGCGCCCAGCGGAAATTGTAAATTGCAAGCGCGTATCCCGTGATACAGGCCAGCGCCACGGAGATGATCACGGTTGGTATTGTGATGATCAGCGTGTTGGCCATGTAGCTCCACGCATCGGTTTTGGCAAAAACCGTTGCGTAATTTTCAATCATGTTGAATTCGCTGGGAATGCCAAAGACGTTGCCGGTGTTGATATCAATCACCGGGCGGATGGATGTCATGAAAATTGCCAGCAGGGGCAACAGCCAGATGAACAGGCAGATCGGCAGGATCAGCCTGTATCCAATGTTTACGCCCGGTGATAGCTTTTCGACTGGTGTAGGAAACATATCAGCGTTCCGTTCTCTCGTCTTGATACATGCGCCACAGGAACACGCTGATGAAACACAGCATGATCACAAACAGCACCGTGGCGATGGCTGAGCCGTAGCCGTAGCGGCCAACCCCCTCACCGACGGCCTGGTCGTACATGTAATAGGCCAGAACATTTGTGGATCCGAACGGCCCACCCTGGGTCATCGTCGCAATCATGTCGAACGAGCGCAGAGAGCCGATAACGGTCACCACAACGGCGATGAAGGTCGCCGGCTTCAACTGGGGCAGGATAACATGCCAGAGCATCTTCCAGCCTTTGGCGCCGTCGAGACGCCCGGCTTCGATCTGGTCGGGGGACACGTTGTTCAGACCGGTCAGGTAAAGGATCATGCAATAAGCGATCTGTGGCCAAAGCCCGGCTGCAATGATGGCATAGGTCGCGTATTTTGCTTCCCCCAGTATCGATGGCGGATCAATCGAGCAGACCTTGGTCAGGTTGCCAACTATGTTGACTTTCTGCTCGCAGAAAAACCAGCCCCAGATTTCGCTGAGAAGGCCAAATTCAGGGTTATAAGCCCAGGAAAATATCAGGCCGACAACAACCTGGGATATCACAAAGGGAAAGAAAAACAGCGATTTGTAAAAGCGGATGCCGGCAACGGTCTGGTTGAGAAACAGGGCAATGAAAAGCCCGATTGGCACCGCCAGCATAAACAAAGCCAGCCAGAGCACGTTGTTGATCAGTGATGTGGTGAAATTCGGATCTTCCAGCAGAACACGGTAATTTTCCAACCCGACCCATTCGCCGGTCCACTTGCCGTTGATGTCATAAAGGCCATTCCAGCGGGTCAACGAATAGGAGATTGACTGAAATATCGGAATGATAACGTAGATCAGGAAGAAGATGAGGCCGACGGACAGAAACATCCAGGGCGCATAGGCAACGCGCTTGCGTTTATACGTGGAGGTGTTTGTGAAAATGATGAAGGCAGCGGCCAGCGCGACCAGCAGGAAGAACATGCGCAACAGGAATGTTGGAACCCTGGCGTCAATCTTGCGTGCGTACCCCAGCATGTCGGCAACACCGGTTCCGCTGATGGTCAGCAGAAAAACGATGCAGACCAAAAGCACTGCGGTGCCAATGGCGACCGGCTTGGTTTCTGTATCGTATTTCGACGACAATCGCATGGCATGTTCGGTCATGATGTCCTCCCATTTTGCCGGGCGAGTTCTTTGTCGAATTCAACAAATCCACCGGCATGTGTGGAATTCAGCGCATGTACGGGCTGAAAAAAATGGGCGGTTGCCTGTGCAACCGCCCATCAGTTTTCTTATTTGTAGACTTCGGCCTGAACCTTATCCAGGTTCGTCAGCACGCTATCCAAAGTGGATGGGTCCAGCATGAATTTCTGGAAACCTTCCATGCCAGCTTTGGCCATCGCAGCTGGCGCATCACGGTCGTAGAACTGTGCAAGACCAGCGGCCGTTGACAGGGTCGCCATGCCTTCAACAATGAACTTGTCGCCGGTGTTGACTTCAGCAGCCGAGTTTGGTGGCAGCTGACCGATGGCCTTGTTCCAGTCGCCCTGAATTTTAGGCGTGGCGATGAAAGACAGGAACTTCTTGGCGTTTTCGACATTCTTTGCTTTTGCTGGAATGAAGAAGGCGTCGGCTGGTGCTTCTTCGGCCCGCGGCAAACCTGCAGTGATTTCCGGGAACTGGAAGAAGTCGATTTGTGCGTCGGTCAAGCCGGAAGCCTTATATTGGCCAACGGAGAAGTTGCCCATGACGTACATGGCTGCATCACCATTTGCGAAGGGTGCAATGGCGTCCTGCCAGGACATAGTGGCATGGTTTTTGACGAAGGAGCACTTGTCGAGCATCTCACCCCATTTGGCAAAGGTCGCACGGATCCGTGGATCTGTGTATTTGATCTTGCCGGCTGTCAGGTCGTTATGCACGTCGTAGCCGTTGGTGCGCAGGTTGAGATAGTCAAATACGCCGGCAGCGGTCCAAAGATATTTGGTTCCGATGGTAAAAGGTGTGACACCAGCCGCTTTCATTTTTCCACACGCAGCCAGCAGTTCGTCCCATGTTTTGGGCTCGGACAGGCTCAGCTTGTCGAAAATGTCTTTGCGGTAGTAAACGCCCCATTGGTAGAAAGAGTAAGGCACACCCCACTGTTTTCCATCACGGGACATGGTCGGCTTGATCGCACCAAAGTTACCTGACAGGTTTTCATCAGATGCCCACAGGTCGGAAATGTCCCGGAACAGACCGGCATCCACAAATGGACCCATGCGGTTGCCAGGATACCATGTGATCACGTCCGGGGCATCATTGAGCAATGCGTTACGGATGGTGGACTTATGTGCCTCACGGTCTCCGTTATTGGTTGTGACATTGATATCGGGGTTTGCTTTTTTGAAGGCATCAACAGCAGCTTCAAAGGCAGCTTTCTTGTCTGGATTCAAATCGTCGAATGTGACGACCAGATCGCTGGCGAAGGCCGTGGTGGCCAGTAGTGCTGCTGTACCAAATGCAGCTGTAGCTCTAAAGAGCGACTTGTACATGAGAAATTCCTCCCAGTTGAATATCCCGCTTCCTTCTGGTTGCGGGGGTTCCGGATCGATAACGGCAATCCGGGGTGAACGGCTTCACGTTCTGGCATCGCAGGCATTCTTGCAAGCGAATAAGACGTGGCAACATGGCCATAATGAATTCCATTATTTGGAACTCAATTTGACTATGTAGAATTATTTGTCTATGATGCGCTAATGTCAAGCACCAGTTTGTATAACCATCAACAACGGGGACTTCAGTGAAACAGCACAACCTGCAGTCCGATGGATTGGATGGCGCAGCTTCGCTTGAGGCGTCGTCGGCCGATTCTCCCGCACGACCAGGTACCGGCACACTGGGCAAGGCACTTGAAGTTCTCGATATCGTTGCCCTGTCCGATACGCCGCCCCGCTTTACAGATATCTTGAGCCAGCTGGATCAACCGCGTGGTACGTTGCATCGGCAGATTTCCAACCTGATTGCCGAGGACCTGATTGCCGTCAACGAAGATCATTCCTACGTGCCGGGACTGCGTTTGCTGAAACTTGCAGCACGCAGCTGGTCGAAAAATTCATTCCGGCTGATCGCCGAGCCCTATATTCGACGCCTGCACGAACAAACCGGCGAAACCGTTCACCTCGGTCTGCTCAACGGGTTGGAAGTGATTTACCTCGATAAGATCGAATCCAAGCAGACGGTGCGCATGCACAGTCAGGTCGGCAATGCTTCACCGCTTTATTGCACCGGCGTTGGCAAGGCGATGATGGCCCTGCTATCGCAGCAGGATTGTATCGAACGGGCCGGACAGTTCGATTACATCCGTCATACCGAACATACCCTCTATACGCCCGAGCTGTTGCTGGCGGAAATTGAAACCATCCGCCGCACCGGAATTTCCCACGACAGGGAAGAACATGAGCCGGGCATTCGTTGTGTCGCTGCCGCGTTGGGCAATGCTGATATGGGCATTATTGCCGGGGTCTCGATAACGGCACCGGCTTTCAGAATCGAAGACCAGATGATCGAGGACTGGCAGCAACAGGTGCTGCACACGGTCCGTTCGATCGAACAAACATTGGAAGCCAGACTGGGGCCACGGTCCCAGGAATAGTTTTCACGAGGAACAGAAACCAAATTTGGATGCGGCATTGATCAGCCGCTTAAATTAAACCGGGAGTATCAATATGGCTGGTGTCAAACTCACCAATGTCAAAAAGTCTTTTGGCGACGTTCACGTCATTCATGGGGTGGACCTGGAAATCAACGACGGAGAATTTATCGTCTTCGTTGGTCCGTCTGGATGCGGGAAATCAACTTTGTTGCGCCTGGTCTCAGGACTTGAAGATACAACATCCGGTAAGATTGAAATCGGTGATGTTGATGTCACCCGCACTGAACCGTCCGAGCGCGGCGTCGCCATGGTGTTCCAGTCCTATGCGCTTTATCCCCATATGACCGTTTACGATAACATGGCGTTCGGACTGAAGATGAACGGTTTTGACGGCAAGGAAATCGAAGAACGGGTTCAAAAGGCGGCCAAAATTCTGGAACTGGGCCCGTTGCTGGAACGTAAGCCGGCAGCCATGTCTGGTGGGCAGCGTCAGCGTGTTGCGATTGGTCGATCCATTGTGCGGGAGCCCAAGGTATTCCTGTTTGATGAGCCCCTGTCCAACCTGGATGCTGAATTGCGCGTGCAGATGCGCCTGGAAATTGCCAAACTGCACAATGATCTCGATTCCACGATGATTTATGTGACCCACGACCAGACCGAGGCCATGACGCTGGCGGACAAGATCGTTGTGTTGCGGGCGGGTATCGTTGAGCAGTATGGATCGCCGTTGGAGCTATATGACAATCCGGACAACGAATTTGTAGCAGGCTTCATCGGCTCTCCGCGGATGAATTTTCTGGATGCGGAAGTCACCAGTTCCAAAAAGGGGTCAGCCAAGATCACCGTTCCCTCAATCGGCAATGTCAAATTCGATGTTTCCACCCGCGACCGCACACCTGAAAAGGGGGAGAAGGTCAAAGTTGGTATCCGACCGGAACACTTTATTTCGGCTGCGGATTCCAAGCATAAATTCAAGGCCCCAACAACGGTGGTCGAACAACTTGGCGGAAATTCCTATCTTTATCTCAATGTTGGTGGCGGATTGCCGCTGACCGTGGAGCAAAAAGGACATACTCAGGTCAAGGATGGGGAAATTGCTTCAATTGGGGTGGATCCCACAACAGCGATGCTGTTCGGTGGTGATGGATTACGCATCTAAAGTGATCTTTTCTGTCGGATATTCTCACATTGAGCTTGAAAATTGCCGCTGGCGGACCTAAACGCGCCGCTCAACCGATTGGCCAATTGTCTGCCGAATGTCGGAAGGTGTTGCACCGGTTGTGCGGCCAGTCGTTTGCAGCGCTTGCATGGCCAACGGTCGGGACGCATTTGATAGAAAGATAAAGATCCGCCCATGACGAAAATCAAACCCAGTCTCGGGGTATGCTATTATCCGGAACATTGGCCGCAGGAAAAATGGGCCGAAGATGCGGCCCGGATGGTGGAATGCGGTATCGAGTATGTTCGAATTGCAGAATTCGCCTGGTCGCGGTTTGAACCAGCCCGCGATCAATTTTCATTTGAATGGTTGGATGCAGCAATCGAAATTCTGGCCAATGCCGGCTTGAAGATTGTCATGTGCACGCCGACTGCGACACCACCAAAATGGCTGGTTGAAGAAATGCCCGACATGGTGGCGGTTGATGAAAATGGGGTGGAAAGAAAGTGGGGGTCTCGTCGTCACTATGATTTTTCTCACCTGGAATACCGCCGTGAAGCCATTCGTATCACCGAGATTCTGGCAAGGAGATATGGCGAGCGTCCTGGTATTGTGGCCTGGCAGATTGATAATGAATATGGATGCCACGACACGACCCTGAGTTATTCACGCGCTGCCGCTGATGGATTTCGCGATTGGCTGGCGCAGAAATATCAGTCGCCGGACGCATTGAACCGCGCCTGGGGCAACGTGTTCTGGTCAATGGAAGTCAGCGATTTCTCTCAGGTTGAATTGCCAAATCTGACCGTCACAGAACCCAATCCTTCCCATGTTCTGGACTTCCGCCGTTATGCCTCACAACAGGTCGTCGCCTTTAACGCGGCGCAATGCGATATTCTGCGCAAACGCGCGCCCGGTCGCGACCTCATACATAATTTCATGGGCCACTTTCTGGAGTTTGATCATTTCGACGTGTCCGTGGATTTGGACGTTGCTTCATGGGATTCCTATCCGTTGGGCAATCTGGAACGATTTGGTCGTTCCGACGAATGGAAAAACTGGTATCTGCGCGCAGGTGACCCAGACTTTCAGGCCTTTCACCACGACTTGTATCGTGGATGCGGAGCCCGCCGCATGTGGGTGATGGAACAGCAGCCCGGTCCGGTGAACTGGGCACCCTGGAACCCGGCACCCCATCCCGGCATGGTTCGGTTGTGGAGCCATGAGGCCTTTGCCCACGGGGCGGAAGTCGTCAGTTATTTTCGCTGGCGGCAGGCCCCCTTTGCCCAGGAACAGTTCCATGCAGCTCTGAACCGTCCCGACGGTTCCCCGGACCAGGCCTATTTTGAAGCGAGCAGTGTGAAGAGGGAGCTGGCTGATTTGCCTTCAGCTGAAACCCAACGAAGTGGCGTTGCGCTGATCTTTGATTACCCGTCGCAATGGGCCAGTGAAATCCAGCCCCAGGGCCAGGATTTTGATGGATTCGCCCATGTCATGACCTGGTACCGTGGGCTGCGATTGTTGGGACAGAACATCGATATTCTTCCCTCCAATGCTGATTTGTCCGGATACGCGCTGGTTGTGGTTCCCCATCTTTTCATGCCGGATCTGGACTTTGTCCAAGCGGTGAAAGAAAGCGGCGCTCGGGCTGTATTTGGTGCACGCTGCGGATCACGCACCACCAGCCATCAAATTCCGGACGGTCTGGCACCGGGTTTGCTGCAGGAATTGTTAGCGATACGGGTGCAGCGGGCAGAAAGTCTGCGTCCAGGGGTTGAGATTCCAGTCGTCGATGGCGGCAGTTTTTCGCGCTGGGCTGAACAAGTCGAGGCCGATGCCAGCGTAACCGTCAATCTGGAAACCGTTGATGGGCAACCCGCTTATGCGACCCGGGATGCTTATTCCTATGTGAGCGGTTGGCCAGATGAAATATTGCTGTCACGAATCCTGAAGAGCGAGTTAAAGGCTGCAGGTCTGGAATGGATTGAAACCGGAGAGGATCTGCGTATCCGGGATCGTGGCGGCTTGCGTACCATCGTCAATTACGCGCCCAAACCGCTCGATGCAAGCCACCTGATCGGCCCTTCGGACACGGTCTTGATTGGTGAAGCCATGCTTGACGTTGCCGGCCTGGCTATTGTTCAGCGAGGCTAGAAGATCAGGTTCATCATCGTGATCGATACGATCAGGAACAGGATTGTCATGCCAACCCCAGCCCGCATGAAATCACGTACCGTGTAACCCGCTGGTCCCATGATCAGGGCGTTGACCTGATGGGTGGGGATGATGAACGAGTTGGACGTGGAAATGGCGACCGTCAGCGCAAAGATCGCGGGGTCACCGCCTGAAGCAATAGCGATGCTGATGGCCAGTGGAACCAGCAATACTGTTGCACCGACATTCGACATGATCAGCGTGAACACGGTCGACAACATGGCAACGCCAACCTGCAGTCCCCAGATCGGAACGCCTTCCAGAGCGGCCAAAATACCGTTGGCGATCCATTCGGCCGTGCCGGTTGTCTGCACCGCGCTTCCAAGCGGAATCAGGCTGGCGAGCAGGAAAACCGTATTCCAGCCAACGGCGGCATAGGCTTCGTCTATGCGCAACACCCGGCTGACAATCATCCCGGCTGCGCCCGTGAGCAGGCACAGGGACAGCAGAATATCGCTAAAGAGAATCATGCCAATCGAAATGGCGAAGAATAACAATGCCCAGCCGAGTTTTTTGGGTCGCAGCTCTTCTCGTGGATAGTCGCTGGTGACAATGACGAAGTCCCGATCAGACTGCAATGCGCTGAGTGACCGCCAAGAGGTGTGGACAGCCAGCGTATCACCAGCCCGCAACGGCTCAAATCCGATCACGGTTGGGTCGTGATCATCGGTGGAGATGTGGCTGAGAACTTCGTCTCCCCGGTAGATAGCCAACAGCGAAAAGCCATAACGCTCCCGCGCACGAACTTCGCGGACCGACTTGCCGATCATCGATGAATCCGGCGGAATCACGATTTCCGCAACACCGCAACGATGGCTGGCCAGCTCACGGGCAAATTTTTCAATTCTCGGATGGATGGTCAGATCATTCTGCACTGCGAAGCGCCGGATTGCGCTGGGCTGACCCATCACGGCCAACCGGCAGGGCGCTTCCAGATTGTCGAGTACGACCGGGGCCAGAAATGTTTTGTTCTGAACGTGAATGGCGATGACATAGATGTTGAATTCGCTGTGAATGTCCAACAGCGTCTGCCCGACAATGGGTGAATCAGCATCCACGCTGAGTTCTGTATATCCCGAATCCAGGCCGTAAAGGCGGCTGATATATTCCGAACGCAGGTCGGCAGCCGTTGGTCCGTCATTGACAGCGCCGGGAAGCAGAAAGCGACCAAACAGCACAAAGTACAAGATGCCGGTGATAACGAGACAGAATCCAATGGGCGTGACCGAAAACAGACTGAATGGCTGCATCTGTTTGTCGGCAGGCAGAATGTCGTTTGAACTGGCCATCAGGTCGTTCAGCAGGATCAAGGGTGATGAGCCCACCATGGTGATGGTGCCGCCTAGAATGGCACAGAACCCCATTGGCATAAGCAAGCGCGACATGGGCAGATCTGTTCGGGACGAAATGCGTGATACCACGGGGAGAAACAGGGCGGCCGCTCCGACATTCTGCATGAATGAGGAAATTACGCCGACCGTGGAAGAGATGATCGGGATGATGCGTTCTTCTGTCGATCCACCGAAACGCAGGATCACAGCCGTCACCGCAGACATGACCCCGGTCTTGTCCAGCCCGGCACCAATAATCATCACGGCAATGATTGAAATCACCGCATTTGATGAGAATCCGTCAAACAGGGTACTGGGTCCACCCAGGGATTCCAGGCCCGGCACGTATCCCAGCAGACCAAGAGTGACCAGAATGATGATGGCGGTGACGTCAACGCGAACGACCTCGGTGACAAACAGAATCACGGTCATGGTGAGAACGGCCAGAACCGCCACCATCTCTACCGTTAAACCCCATTCTTCCATGCCTGCTCCACCGAACCGTCTTGATGGACATTGCGTACAAAACGTGTCGGGTTTTCACGCCAAGCGGCATAAAAATGCAAGTAAAACTATTGCAAACTCAGCAAATTTGCCGATTTTGTGAACATTTTGAACAGAACCGGTAAATTTGCGTCGCTGATGGCCGTCAAACTCAAGATTCTATCGCATCACAAAACGCTGGCACCACAATCTGCCGCACTGACATTGGCGCGAAATGCACCGAGCAATTCGACCCCCATGCCAAATTGATTGCCGCTCAAATCGGCCTGCGCCGGTGTGCGTTGTTGCCAATCTTTCGGATCGACCAGCGCCTGTAATTCTCCCGTTGTGGCATCCAGCCGCACGATATCTCCATCGCGAAGAAGAGCGATACCACCACCATCAACGGCCTCCGGTGTCACGTGAATGGCCGCTGGCACCTTACCCGATGCGCCAGACATGCGGCCATCGGTGATCAAAGCGACTTTGAAGCCCCGGTCCTGAAGAACACCCAGTGGCGGCGTCAGTTTATGCAGTTCCGGCATGCCGTTGGCCCGGGGGCCCTGGAACCGGCAAACCGCGATGACATCCTTGTTCAGTTCGCCTGCTTCAAAGGCGTCGCGAATGCCATGCTGGGTTTCAAAAATCTGAACCGGTGCTTCGA
The DNA here is from genome assembly GCA_905480295.1 of uncultured Rhizobiaceae group bacterium. Classification (GTDB taxonomy): domain Bacteria; phylum Pseudomonadota; class Alphaproteobacteria; order Rhizobiales; family Rhizobiaceae; genus Pseudahrensia. The sequence continues at coordinate 36,763 of CAJQPW010000005.1, forward strand.
TCACGTGGTGTTCGGCTTTGACGGCGGAGATCTTGATCACGGCACGACCGATATTGCCTTCCAACATGCGCAATCCACCATCTTTCGAAAACGGCTTTTTGATCGTGGCGAGAATTTTTTCATTTCCGGCCTGTGTCGGTGCGTCTTCCCAAACAATCGTGTTGTTTTTCAGTTTTGGTTCCTTTGCCTGATGCTGCAGACCAAATCCGGAAATGGTTTGCACGTCTTCATGCAAATGCCCTTCGCGCAGCAATTCGCCGATCAGATAGGACAGCCCCCCGGCCGCATGGAACTGGTTCACGTCGGCCATGCCATTGGGATAGACCCGCGCAAGCAGCGGTGTGCAGTCGGCAATGTCTGAGATGTCTTCCAGGGTCAGCTCAATACCCGCAGCCCGGGCGATGGCGACAAGGTGCAGAACGTGGTTTGTCGATCCACCTGTGGTGTGCAATCCGACCACGCCGTTGACCAGGGCCTTTTCATCGATCATTTTTCCAACCGGCGTAAAGGCATTGCCATTGGCAGTGATCGTGAGCGCCTGTCGGGTGGCTTCTCGGGTCAGGGCGTCCCGCATCTCGGTGCCCGGATTGACAAAACTCGAACCGGGCAGGTGCAGCCCCATGAATTCCATCAACATCTGATTTGAATTGGCAGTCCCATAAAACGTACAGGTGCCGGGGGAATGGTATGATGCGCTTTCTGCTTCCAACAACGCATCCCGATCAACCTTGCCTTCGGCAAAGAGCTGTCTGATACGAACCTTTTCACTGTTTGGCAGGCCGGAGGGCATCGGTCCGGCGGGAACAAATACCGCGGGTAGATGACCGAAGCTCAGCGCTCCGATCAGCAGTCCCGGTACGATTTTGTCGCAAACGCCCAGATAAAGCGCAGCATCGAACATGTTGTGCGACAGTCCAACCGCGGTCGCCATGGCGATAATGTCGCGGGAAAAAAGCGACAGTTCCATCCCCTTTTGCCCCTGGGTTACCCCGTCGCACATGGCGGGCACGCCAGATGCAATCTGGGCCACACCACCGGCGTCACGAGCCGCCTGTTTGATGATGTCGGGAAACCGGCCAAAAGGCTGATGGGCTGACAGCATGTCATTATACGACGTGATGATCGCGAGATTTGGTACGACATCGCCGGACAGGGCATCCTTGTCTGCAGCGGAACAGGCGGCAAATCCGTGAACCAGATTGGTGCAGCTGAGTGCAGAGCGATGCGGCCCCGACTCAGCAGCTGCCTGCAACCGGTCAAGATAGGCCTGACGTTTAGGTTGGCTGCGCTCAATGATTCTGTTGGTCACGGCGGCAAGGGCAGCAATGGTCATGGTCTGACTTTCTTCAAATTAAGATTTCCGGTTCCCGGGAACCGCGAAACTGAGCCTTTAGGGTGCCCAATACACATGGAGTTTGGCGTCTGGATGGCGCAACACGTGGCGGATCGGCATATCATTGGCCGGCCCATCTTTCAGGGCTTCTTCATACACCCGGCGCTTTTCTTCGCCTTCGATATGAAGCACGAGATATTTTGCCGAAACGATCGCCGGCAGCGTCATGGTGATGCGTGTTTCCTGTGCGCCAGGGGCGGTCATCGGCATGAACAGCACATCAGTTGCCGGATCGGTGGCTGCATCCAGATTATCACCACCGGGAAAAAATGATGCGGTATGACCATCCGTGCCCATCCCCAATGTCATCACATCAAACGGTAATTCTTCATCTTCAAGCAGTTTTTCCTGACACTTTACGGCGGCGTCCTGGACCTGCAAACCGTCGTGATAAAGGGATAGGAATTCGGTCGTAGGATGCTCCAGCAGACCCAAATGGGTTCGAATCATATGTTCATTGCTGCGCGGGTCGCTTGCTGCAACATAGCGCTCATCCACCAGTGCAAAATATATCATTTCACGGGTGGCACCCAGCTTGGACTGCAACTGATCGAACATTAATTTTGGGGTGGAACCACCGGACAGCGCAACCGATGCAAAATCACCGCTTGCATTGTCGAGGGTCAGGCGATCGGCAATCTGATCAGACAAGGCAGCTGCCAGATCGTCACGCGTGTCATAGGTGTTGAACGTTTCAACAGGCATTATTCGTCACCGTCATTCCAGGTTCTGCCATCCCGCTCAATCAGGGCAATGGCTTGGCTCGGTCCCCACGTTCCGGCCGTGTAGTTGCGAACAGGTTGCTGAATTTCATCCCAGGCTTCGAAAATCGGGTCGATCCATTTCCATGCGGCCTCAACTTCATCGCGGCGCATGAACAGGGTCTGGTTTCCCCGGATTACATCCAGCAGCAATCTTTCGTAGGCGTCGGGGCTATGGCCGTCGAAATTTTCTGCAAAGCTCATGTCCAGGGGAAGATGTTTCAACCGCATGCCGCCTGGGCCCGGGTCTTTGATCATGATCCACTGGCGCACCGATTCATCGGGCTGCAGGCGCAGTACCAGTTTGTTGGAAATCGGAGCACCGGCGTTAGCACCAAAGATTGAATGCGGCACGGGTTTAAACTGAATGACGATTTCCGACATCCGCATCGCCATGCGTTTGCCGGTACGTAGGTAGAAAGGAACACCGGACCAACGCCAGTTTTCAACTTCTGCTTTCAGCGCAACAAATGTTGCCGTATCGCTCTCTTCGCCCAGTTCCTCCAGATAACCTTCAACTTTGCCTTCCGGCCCGGCACCGGCGACATATTGCGCGCGCACGGTGTTTTCAGACGGAATAGGTTTCAGGGACCGCAGCACCTTCAGTTTTTCATCGCGGATGGAATCAGCATCACCGGTCGCCGGCGGTTCCATCGCTACCAGACACAGCAGCTGCATCAGGTGGTTCTGTACCATGTCACGCATCGCACCGGACTGGTTGTAATATCCCGCCCGACCGCCGACTCCAACGGTTTCCGCCACGGTGATCTGGACATGGTCGATGTGAGACGTGTTCCACAGCGGTTCAAACAAGGTGTTGGCAAAGCGTAGGGCAAGCAGGTTTTGCACCGTTTCCTTGCCGAGATAGTGATCGATGCGGAACACCTGATGTTCGTTAAAATGTTTGCCAACTTCCGCATTGAGTTTTTCTGCCGAAGGAAGATCACGGCCCAGCGGCTTTTCAATCACCAGTCTGGATTGATCGTCGATCAGATCGAATTTTTCCAACTGCTGGGTAATCGGGCCGAACAGGGCAGGTCCAACAGCAAGATAATAAGCCCGAACCTTGCCGATGCCATCGGACTCCAGAAGCTTCTTTAACGGCTCCCAGCCATCGTCAGATTGCACATCGTTTTGAACGTAGTGGAGACGATCAAGAAAGCGTTTCAAACTCTCCTCGCTGCGCTGATCCTCGGCGACATGCTGGCGCAGGGCATCATGGGCAAATTTTTGATACGCCTCGCGGGAATATTCACCGCGAGATGCGCCGATCAGGCGTGCACCGTCTGGCAACTGTCCATCATGATCACGGTGATAGAGCGCCGGCAGCAATTTGCGCTGGGCCAAATCGCCGGTTCCGCCAAAAATGACGTAATCAAAGGGTTCAACTGGAATGATCTTGCTGGTCATGGGGGGTATATGCCACCGTGCGTTTAATATTTCAATCGATTTAAATGAGATTATTTGCGGCCTTCGTCACACCCGCTTGCGCAGATAGACCCGGCGAAAACCATCTTCGGTTTTGCGTTCGGTTTCTTCAAAGCCCAGATGTGCGTATAGGCCAAGGTTTTCCTGCATTTTTTCATTGGTATAGAGTTCAAGTGCGGCCAGTTTTGAAGACCTGGCTCTTCGTTCCAGTTGGGCGAATAGTTGGCCAGCTAAGCCGCCACCCTGGTGATCGGGATGTAGGGCCACATTCTCTATAAACAGGTGGTCTTTTTGCGCAAAGCTGACCAGATAGCCCACCGGTTCGCCCTCACACTGTAAAATCTCCAGGTGGTCCCTGGCGAGTTCAGCTGCGAAATCCGCTACCATTGGCATCGGTTTCCTGCCGATGCGGGGAACGTAAAGCGCATAGGCGGCATTGGCGCATTGAATGACAAAGTCCAGATCATCCCTGTTCGCCGTTCTGATATCGAGCCTGTTCATCTGCGTTTCCAAATTCCGTGAATCGCGCGAGACCACCTTGCAGCCGGGTCGGCGGCATCATAGCCTGTTTGGTGCACATTCGGAGGAAAATTATGCGACTCGAAGGAAAAACAGCAATTGTTACCGGCGGCGGATCGGGATTTGGCGAAGGTATGGCCAAACGCTTTGCCGAAGAAGGGGCCAATGTCGTGATTGCCGACCTCAACGGCGATCAGGCCGAGCGGGTTGCGCAGGAAATTGGCGCGCGTGCCGTTGCCATACAGGTCGATGTTGCCCGGGCACAGGACAATCAGGCCATGGTGGCCGCCGCGCTCAGCCATTTTAAGGGGCTCGACATTTTTGTTCTCAATGCCGGGTTTACCCAGAAGAACATGTCCATGCTTGAGGTCGATGAGCAGACCTTCGACCGCATCAATGATGTCAACATGAAAGCGCTGTATCACGCGGCCCGTGTCGTAGTGCCCGAAATGATCAAGGGTGGTGGTGGTACCGTTCTGGCGACAGCGTCAACGGCAGGGCTACGCCCGCGCCCGGGGCTTGTCTGGTATAATGCATCCAAGGCCTGGGTCATCAATGCCTGCAAATGCATGGCAGTGGAGTTGGCGCCGCACAACATTCGCGTCAACACACTGTGTCCTGTTGCAGGAGAAACCGGCATGCTGGCAGATTTCATGGGCGAGGATACGCCGGAGATCCGCGAAAAGTTCAAGAGTGTCATTCCACTTGGCCGTTTCAGTCAGCCACGGGACATGGCCAATGCAGCGTTATATCTGGTCTCCGACGAAGCCGATTTCATCACCGGTGTTGCGCTGGAAGTGGATGGCGGTCGCTGCGTTTAGCGTTTCGGTTATCCCAGCGCTGTTTCAAGGTCTGCAATCAGGTCTTGAGCATCTTCAATGCCGACAGACAGTCGCAGAAGATTGGCTGGTACGGTCTCTTCGATCGTGTGGCGGTGTTCGACTAGGCTTTCAACACCACCCAGAGATGTCGCACGTTTGAACAGATGCAATTTGCCAATCGCCGTCAGGGCAGCGGATTTGCCACCCTTCAACTGGCAGGACAGCAGGCATCCAAATCCACCGACCATCTGGCGGGAAGCGGTTTCATGACCAGGATCAGAAGGCAGGCCCGGATATAGCACAGTTTCCACCTTTGGGTGTGCATGCAGGAAATGCGCAACTTTAAGCGCGGACTCGCTCATGCGCTGAATGCGCAGGGGCAGGGTCCGCATGCCGCGGATCAGCAACCAGGCTTCGAATGAGCCGATCACTGCACCCGCATCATGCCGGTCGGTACAGATCATTTCCCAGCGGGGTGAGGACGCATCGGCGCAGGCCAGAAAGCCAGCCAGTACATCGCTGTGCCCGTTTATCACCTTGGTTGCAGAATGCATGACTATGTCTGCGCCGTGATCCAGAGGTTGCGATAAAACGGGAGAGGCGGCTGTTGAATCGACCACCAGAGTGGCCCCGATCGAACGTGCCAATTGCGAGCAGGCGGCAATGTCCACGGTTTTCAGATAGGGATTGGATGGGGTTTCAACCCATAAAATATCTGCCGGTTTGGCCACCGATTGCAGCGCAGGAAAATCGGCGCAATCGACCTCAATCAGTTCGACCTGGCGCCGCTGGCAAAATTCTCGAATCCATTTCGTTGCGCCCCAGTAGATGCCGGTTTGCAAAATGATGCATCCACCATTGGGCACTGTGCGCATGACCGATGCAACCGCTGCCATGCCGGAGGGCAGAAGCAACCCAGCCTCGGCATGTTCGGCCCGGGACAAAATAGATTCTCCCAACCGAACCAGATCATTGTCATCGCGGGCATAGCTGTTGTTTGCCGAGTGCAGAACATTATCGGCGTCACGCACGAAGGTTGTTGCCGACTGGATCGGCGGCACCACACCGCCCGTCTGCTCATCAATGGCACCATTGGCCTGTGCGAAGAGAGTATCGAGGGAATCTGCGTTTTTGCGTTGGGTCATGGTTGCGATTTCTTTGGTTTCCTGAATTTTTCGCGCAGGGCGGCGCAATGGTCGGTGAGATCAAATTTCGGGGTGAACAGAACGAAATCATAGAGCGGGGTGCCGTCCGAAGATTGCAGTGCGTAGTCTTCAAAATTTGGCCGTTCGTCATCGACTTCGATCAGGCCCAAAACCAGATTATGGGAATTGAGCACCTTGACCATGATGTCCTGTTCCTGGCCGGTGCTTGACGTCATTTTGCCGAGGGAAATGACACGGCCACCGGGGAGCAACTGGTATAATACGTGGGGTACCGCCCGGTCCTTGCGCACGTGGCCGTTTCCGGCAATTAAAATACTGCCAAACCCCTGGTCAGCTTTAATCATTGCTTGTGCCATCGATCCGTCCCGTGCCCGCTGAACATTTGTCATTGCGGGTAGCGCTCGCTCGGGCATCATCCCACAATGGGATTGCTCCAGTTCTTCAGTTAATTCCTTTGCGTTCACCGGTGGCAGTGGCTTGTCCAGGGCAAATGATTCCACCTGTTCGCCGGTTAAAGCCTTTAACCCGGATTTCGAAATGGCCCGGGTGAGTTCGCGGTCCAGATTGCCGGCGAACATCGCAAGCTGGTTTTGGGCGGCGGCCATGGCAATGGGTTGATAGATTTTCCATTCGTACCAGCCCCGGTCTTCCCATTCCAGGCGGCGGCCAAAGTTCTCAAGATTTGGATCTATCTTCAGGTCGTAGCGGGTGACTTCGCTGGCAAGCCGTTGTGGAACCTGTTCAAAGACGACGGATGGGCGGTGATCCTTATCGGCTAGGGCATCGATGATTGCAGCCTGAATCTGGTGATGATCCGGGTTGTCATGGGCCTCGCCGAGCAAAATGAATTTGGTCAACCGGGCTTGTTTCAGAAGCCGTGCCGTCGACGTCGGCCTGCCGGTGCCGGTGAATAATGTGCCGACCAGACCGTGACTTACATAATTGCGTGACTGCCATTCGCCGGGTATCCATGGATGGCTCTGCGCCAGTGCCGCAAAGGGTGTTGTTAGGAACAAGGCGATTGTCAGAAGACAGGCAGACAACGGCTGCATTAAGCGATCTCGCTGTTATTGGCGGCCCAATTTGTCAGCTTGAGCATGAAGTCATGACAGGCTTCCATTTGACTGACGTCAATATACTCATCCGGGAGGTGTGCCTGTTTGATGCTGCCGGGCCCGAAAATAACGCCTGGCACGCCTGCGGTCTGGAACCGGGCTGCTTCGGTGCCATAGGCGACCCGACCGGATTGATTCAAACCGGTCAGATGTCTCAGCAACGTTTCTGCCGGAGATTGTTCATCCGGTATCATGGCGGGCAGGTGATGCCGCAATTCATGGGTCACGCCACAAGACGGTGAAACAGCTTTCAGGTGCGGTTCAATTTCAGCCTCAACAAAATCGAACACTTCCTGGGCCAGAAGGTCGGTATCATCGCCGGGAATGTTTCGAAAACCCCAGCCAAACTGACATGAGGCAGGGATAATGTTCTGTGCGGTGCCACCCTCGATGGTTCCACAATCCACCGTCGTATAATGGGGGGTAAATCCATTGTCCGGGTCGCTGGTTTGCTTCAGGCGGATGCTGAGGTTTTCAATAAAGCCGAGAATGCGCGCGGCATAAAAAATTGCGTTTGCACCAAGATCGGGAGCGCTGGAATGGCCATCGAGCCCGTAAACGGTCGTCATGTAGCTGTGTCCGCCCTTATGCGCCCCGACGATTTGCATGCTGGTGGGCTCGCCAACGATGACCGCCAGCGGTGCCGGCAGATTGTCACGCATGTCTTCGATCAGCCCTTTCACGCCCGTACAGCCGACTTCCTCGTCATAGGAAAAGGCAAAATGCAGCGGCGTTTTCAGATCCGCATCAACCATGGCTTTGGCGTGAGCCAGAGAACAGGCGACGAAGCCTTTCATGTCGCAGGTGCCGCGCGCAAACAAACGTCCTTCGCGCTCATGCAGCTCAAACGGATCTGAACTCCAATCCTGTCCGTCCACCGGAACCACATCGGTATGACCGGACAGCACAACACCGCCAACATCCTGCGGTCCCATGGTTGCCCAAAGGTTGGCCTTGGATCTGTCCTCGTTAAACGTGAGCCGCGACTCAACCCCGATGGCGGCCAGTTCTTCGCGCACGAATTCGATCAGGGCCAGGTTGGAATTGCGCGATGTCGTGTCGAACGAAACCAGTTTGCCCAACATGTCGATACAGTCGCGGGCGGTTGGTGATGAGTTCAGCATGGTGGTTGAGTTCCCCTGTGTGGGCGCAAATTATCTACTGATCTCTTTGTGCCGTGAGTTCCACTCAAGTTACAATGCCGGTGGGACAAAAAGTCACATTTTATGGGCCTGCACCCAAAGGGCACTTTGCAGGACCAAACCAATTTGGAAGCGCGCAGCGATGTGAGAAAATTAAAGTTTGGTTGCCGTTCGGGGATGACCCGTTGATCGCATTGTCTTAGATTAAATTGACGTATACGTAAAAGGTTGAGCAACACATGACCCCTGGGGCAAAAGGGAAAGACAGTGGGACTGCCATCTACCGTGATAAAAAACGGTATTTATGGCTTCTGTCGCTGACCGTGCCGCTGGTGCCGGTGGCAACGGTGTATTTGTATTTTGCGCTTGGGCAATGGGTATGGGTTACCCCGTTGCCGATGCTCCATTTTTTCCTCGTTCTACCCGTTCTTGACCTGATCTTTGGGGAAGATAAGACCAGCCCGCCCCTGGACGCCATCGAAGAGTTGGAGCGCGATCAATATTACCGCATTTTGCTATTTGTGTCGGTGCCGCTGTTCTGGCTTGGCATGCTCTATCCGGCGTGGTTGGTGGGGACCCAGGACCTGCCCTGGTGGTCGGTGATCGTCCTGGCCATCGGAGTTGGATTTTCATCTGGTACGGCGATTACGGTTGGCCATGAATTGGGCCACAAGGCGAGCAAGCTTGACAGGTTTTTTGCGCTGTTTGCCAATGCTGTCTCCGGCTATGGGCACTTTCGGGTTGAACACAATCGCGGACATCATACATGGGTCGCGACCCCTCAGGATCCAGCTTCTGCGCGTCTGAATGAAAGTGTCTACCGTTTTGCAGCCCGAGAGATTCCCGGAACAATAAGCCGGGGATGGCGTCAGGAACAGGAGCGATTGTCGCGCAAGGGATTGTCGCCCTGGCACTGGAGCAACGAAATATTGCAGGGCTATTGCCTCACCATTGTCGTCGATCTGATCTTGGTCGCCGCGTTTGGCTGGATCATGGTGCCGTTTTTGCTGATCCAGAATTTTGTTGGCTGGTATGCGCTTACTGAAGCCAATTATGTGGAACACTATGGTCTGAAGCGCAAACTGAATGCCAATGGCCGCTATGAACCGGTGCAGCCTTATCATTCGTGGAACACCTATCACACGGTGTCGAACCTGATGTTGTTTCATCTGCAACGGCACAGCGATCATCACGCCAATCCGATGCGCCCCTATCAGGCTTTGCGCAGTTTTGCGGAACTGCCCAGCCTGCCGTCGGGCTATCCAGGAGCCTTTGTATTGGCGGCCATACCTCCACTATGGTTTCGCATTATGAATCCGAAAGTGTTGGCCCTGACCAAAGGGGATGAGCAACGCATAAACACCGGTTAGGTGTAGTCGGACAAGGTTAGATCCGATCCAGCATGGCATACCAGGTCAATGCCAGTATCTTGAGCGGATGGCGAAACAGTGTTCCTCCGGGAAATCCGGAGATTTTCAACTCTTTGAGAAGTTCGATCCGATCGCTTTTGCCAACAAAATGTTCGGCGATCATGCGGCCGGTAAAATTTGACATCATCACCCCGTGGCCGGAAAAACCCCCTGCCGTCCAAAGGCCGGGCTGCAACTCCCGCACATAAGGCAGGCGTGGCATCGTGATGGCTACATTGCCTCCCCATGCATGGGTAATTTCTGTCGTTGCCAGTTGTGGATAGATTTCGGTGATTTGCCGGCGAATGGCTTTCTCGATATCGCCAGGCCGGGATTTTCCGTAGGCTTCGCGCCCCCCAAACAACAGCCGGTTATCTTTGCTTTTGCGGAAATAACGCACGACAAAACGGCTGTCATCGACGGCCTCGCCTCCGGGCAGAACGCCCGTATCCTTGTCCAGTGGAACCGTCGCCCCGATGAAGCTTTGAATCGGCATGACGTGACTGGCCAGTTCAGGGGTGAAGTCTTCATGGTAACCATTCAGCGCCAGCACCACCCTGTCAGCAGTGATGGTCCCGTGGGTGGTGCTCAGTTGAAATTGACCATTTTTTTCAATGCCGGTGGCTGCGGTGTTTTCAAGCAGATGCGCCCCTGACTTTTCAGCCGCCCTGGCCAGGCCAATCAGATATTTCATGGGGTGAATATGGCCTGTGCCACGGTCCGCTGTACCTCCAAAATAGGCGTTGCTTCCCAGCCGCTGCGCCATGTCTTCTGCCTCGACATACTCCACTGCATCATAGTTGTAGCGGCCGTTCAGTATCTCAACTTCTTCGCGCGTATCGGCCTCAAAGCGTTTGCGATGAAGCGGAGACAGTTGCCCGGGCTGATAATCAGCGTCAAAACCAAATTGATCGGCAATGCCCAGCAGCGAGGATTTGGCGTCCTCGGCCATGTCCCACAAGGCTTTTGACCGCTCAAAACCCATCTGTTTTTCCAGATCAAGCAGGTCGCCACGTTGCCCCGACCCCATTTGTCCACCATTGCGCCCCGACGCCCCATCGCCAAAGCGATGGGCTTCTATCAAGGCTACCTGGGTGCCGTTTGCTGCCAGATGGAGAGCGGTGGAAAGCCCGCAGAACCCACCACCAACAATGGCGACGTCGACTGTCCTGTCACCATCCAGGGTAGGGTAGGTTGCGCGTTCTCCGCACGAATCCTCGTACCAGGAACGTCCGGGAGAAATGGGAGAGTTTTCCGATTGCATCACCAGATCCTATACGTTCAGCAGCAGATATTCGCGTTCCCACGGCGAAATGACTTTCATGAAGGTTTCGTATTCCTCCCGCTTGATCGCCGCGTAAACCCCCATGAACTCCGGGCTTAGAACAGTTGCGAGGTCGGCATCATCTTCAAAAAGTTCCAGCCCGTCGAGAAGCCCGCGCGGCAGGTCATTATCCCCTTCGTTGGCGGTCTCTGCCATCGCCTTGTCGGGGCTGATCTTTTGATCCATGCCCATCAGTCCACAGGCCAGAGAAGCGGCAAGTGCAAGGTAGGGATTGGCATCGGATGACGGCACGCGGTTTTCAACCCGCCGACCGGCCGGCTCGGAAATCGGAATGCGCAACCCGGTCGTCCGGTTATCATAACCCCAGTGCACATTAACCGGAGCAGACGTGTGCGTCGTCAACCGCCGATAGGAATTCACATAAGGCGCCATCATCACCAGCGCTCTCGGCAGGTATTTCTGCATCCCGCCGATGAAATTGTGGAACAGGTCGCTTTCTTCACCATTTTTGTCACTGAAAATATTCTGACCGGTCTTTTGATCGATTACGGACTGGTGAATATGCATGGCGGAACCGGGTTGATCGCCCGCAGGTTTGGCCATGAACGTAGCGTACATGCCATGATTCAAGGCCGCCTCCCGAATGGTGCGTTTGAACATGAAAACCTGGTCAGCCAATTCAACCGGATCGCCATGGTTGAGATTGATTTCAAGCTGGGCTGCCCCTTCTTCGTGGATCAGCGTTTCGATCTCCAGACCCTGAGCAGATGAATAATCATAGACATCATCCACCAGTTCATCGAATTCGTTGACACCTGCAATCGAATAGCCGTTGCCGCCAGCAATCGAGCGGCCAGAGCGACCGATCGGTGGTTGCAGAGGAATATTGGGGTCCTCGTTGGTTTTGACCAGGTAAAATTCGATCTCCGGCGCGACCACCGGTTTCCAACCGCGTTCGGCATAGGCCTCAACCACATGGCGCAGCACATTGCGCGGCGTATAGGATACGGAGTTGCCCCGGTGGTCGCGCATGTCGCAAATCACCTGGGCAGTGGGATCGGTTTCCCATGGCACGGCAGACAGGGTCGACAGATCCGGTACCAGACGCAGGTCTCCATCGTGAGGTGGATAGTGGAAATTGTCGCTCTCTTCCGGATAACTACCTGAAATTGTTTGCATAAATATCGAACTGGGAAGCGCCAACGCAGATGTGCTGAGAAATTTTGACGACGGCATCATTTTGCCACGGGCGACGCCGGCTATATCGGGTGTGATGCATTCGATGTCTTCGATGCCGCGTTCCGCCAACCACCGGGTGGCTTCTTCAATCGACCCGACACCCCGCTTTGCGTCAAGCGATGCCGGATTGGTGGATGGGGGAACGGAGGTGCTCATGGGTTTTCTCGTGATCAATTTTACGATTGCTTAGCAGGTAATCCAGGCAGATAAAACTGAACAAAATGACGGAATCTTAACGCCATTCATCCATGATCGTCGCGAAACTAATTTAGGGCGAACCCATGGACAACGAAGCCTTGATGCGCCGTATCTCTGCGGCAACTGATGCCAAGAAGGCAAAACAGCAGGCGCACACGGGAAATCCGGCTGCAGCCAACCCCTCTCGCAACGCTGCGCCAACGGCTGCGGCCGTTCAATCCGCACACCCCAACGGCCAGCGTTCAGCGACGCTTTCGCCTCCTCCACCCGCCCGCCAGATGCCGCCTCAGCGCCAGACGATTGCACCGGCCCAGGTGCCGCCGACCGCGTCAGCCGCACCCAATACCGTGGCCAGACCAGCAGCGCACCCCCAGGCTCCCACCCCATCAAGGGCAGCTTCTCAAGGTGCGGCACCGTCAACAATGGCCCCAGCGGCTCCAGCAGCCGCTGGAGAGCAGGCTCTGCCGTCGATCTATTCGTCCGCTGCACAGGAAATTCATGGATCGGCCATTTCATCCACGTTGGAAGAGGTTGGAGCGGCAGCGGCAGCGACCAGCAGCACCGCCTCGCTGGGCGTTAACTCAGCAGCGGACAGCAGTCATCCTGATCAGATGTCATTTATGCCACCGAAGGCAGAAAGGATGCCCGCTGAAGAACAAGCGCCTCGTCCGCAGCGGTCGGAGGAGCGGGGGCAGGCCTATGTCGTTTCCTGCAGCGGGACAACGGCCATTGTTCAGGGCGACAGTGATTGTGTGGACACGGTCACCGGACTGACCTGGGCCGTTGGCCGCATGCTGTCCATTCAAGTGGGTGCCAATCGCATTGTTGGTATGATCTGTGACATCGAAATGCTGGGAGAAACATATGCCAGCGGTACCAAGTCGATGATGCGCTTTCATGTGGAATTGCAGGGTGAGGTACAGGATACGGCGCAGGGAGAAATGAAGTTCACAAAGGGGATTTCAGCCTATCCCGGCGTGGGTTCAATCGTGCATCAAATCCGTTCTGTCGATCTGGCCGCGATCTATGCTGCCACTGGCGCCGTCAATGCCTTCGTCGGTGAATTGTCGCAGGACAATACCATCCCGGCCCTGGTTGATATTCCCGATATGTTGTCGAAACACTTTGCGGTTCTGGGATCAACCGGTTGCGGCAAGTCCGCCTCCGTTTCCCTGTTGCTGCATGCGGCCCAGGAAATGATTCCTGATCTGCGCACCATCATTCTTGACCCTCACAATGAATATTCGCGGGCATTCCCCCATGCAAATACAATTACGCACGGCAATATGGATATTCCGTTCTGGATGTTCCAGCTCGAAGAATATGTGGAGGTGTTGTTTCGCGGCAAGCCGATTGTGCATGAGGAAGTCGATGCCCTTCGTGAATTCATCCCGGAAGCCAAAATCAAGTTCAGGGATGGAGAGGACCGGGTGAAACTGCGTCCTGACTCCGGTTCTGCAGTGATGACGGCAGACACGGCGGCACCCTATCGCATTGCCGACCTGCTCGCGGAGATCGAGGAGGAAATGGGATTGTTGGAATCCCAGTATGACCGTACGATCCTGAAATCTCTGCGTGCCCGCATCAACGCCCATTGCAGCGACAGCCGTTATGCTTTCATGTTCCGCCACCGCACCATTGAGGATATCGCCCAGTCTGTGATCGGTGATTTCTTCAGTCTGCCGGGCGATGGATCCAATTCCACAATCATTCAGATGGCGGGCATGCCTGCGGAAGTCGTCAACGCCGTAGCGTCGGTGCTGTGTCGCCTGTCGTTCGAACTGGCGATTGCAGCCAAGGGCAATCTCAAGGTGCTTGTGGTCTGCGAAGAGGCACACCGTTATGTACCGGCCGGGAAGGACGGGTTTGAACCAACCCGCCGCGCCATCGCCCGTATCGCCAAGGAAGGCCGTAAATATGGGTCGTTCATGGCAATCGTGTCTCAGCGTCCTTCCGAACTCGATCCGACAATCCTGTCTCAGTGTTCAACCGTGTTTTCACTGCGTCTGACCAATGATTTTGACCAGGACATTATTCGCCGGGCCATCTCATCATCTTCGGCCAGCACGATTGCGTTCATTTCATCCCTGTCCAACCGCGAATGCATCGCCTTCGGTGAGGGCATGAGTACACCGATGCGGATGCGGTTCAGAAATCTGCCGCCGCACTGGCTGCCCGGCGCCGAGGCGGACGTGTTTGGCAATTCCAATCCGGTGGTCAACGGACAGCAGGCCGGCGTTGTTTATCAGCAATGGCGCAACGGCCTGGACTAGGGTTGAATTGGACTCAGCTGTTGACTTGAATTTGTAACCGCAACCCTCGCATTCATCGTGCAGCTGCAATGAGAGTTTGGTGATCATGTCGCTCAAAACGCTTCAGGACTTTCCGATTTCAGCGCTTTGGAAGCCCGCGCATCCTGACCGGCTGCAACTGTATTCATTTCCCTCAGCCAACGGGGTGAAAGTGTCGGTTGCACTGGAAGAACTTGGTGTGCCCTATGAAGCGCATCTGGTTACCCTGGAACAGGCCGGCAGCCCGGCCTTTCGATCGCTCAACCCCAACGGCAAGATTCCGGCAATCATCGATCCCAACGGTCCTGGCGGAGAAGCACTGGCCCTGTGGGAATCCGGCGCGATCCTGATCTATCTGGCAGAACAATATGGCGGACTCTTCCCAAAAAGCGCTGTATTGAAATATGAAACAGTTCAATGGCTTATGTTTCAGATGGGCGGCATTGGGCCGATGTTTGGACAGTATGGCTATTTTTCAAAATTCGCCGGCAAGGAAGTCGAAGACCCGCGGCCGCGAGAGCATTTTAGGAATCAGGGCCGAAGGTTGATGGGTGTCTTGGAGGCACGTTTGAAGGATCGACAATGGATCATGGGGGATGACTATACCATTGCTGATATTGCGATCTTTCCCTGGATCAGAAGCGCACAGATTCGTTACGGGGCGGGCGAAGCATTGGGCTTTGAGGAGGCACCCTATACTATGGTGTGGATGGAGCGATGCATTGCCCGTCCGGCCAGTATCATCGGCCTCAACATGCCGCCGCGCCGTTAAGTTGATTTGCAGAAAAGCAATGGGCCCGCTGCAATGTTTGCAACGGGCCCGAATGATGACTGAATGATCGGAATTTAGCCGAACTGATTCATCGTATTGTCTTTACCGGAAGCCTTCAGTGCAGCCTCCCCGGCGAAATATTCCTTATGATCATCGCCCATGTCGGAACCCGCCATGTTTTGATGTTTGACACAGGCAATGCCCTGTCGGATTTCTTCGCGTTGAACCGCTTTGACGTAGCCGAGCATACCGGCATCACCAAAATACTCCTTGGCCAGATTGTCGGTAGACAACGCTGCCGTGTGATAGGTCGGCAAGGTGATCAGGTGGTGAAACACACCGGCTCGACGGGCCGCATCAGCCTGGAAGGTGCGAATTTTTTCATCCGCCTCCAGAGCCAGCTCCGTGTCATCATATTCCACCGCCATCAGCTTGGCGCGGTCGTAGGATGACGTGTCTTTACCGGCCTGTTCCCATTCATCAAACACCTGTTGACGGAAGTTCAGCGTCCAGTTGAAAGATGGCGAATTGTTGTAAACCAGTTTGGCGTCCGGGCACTGTTCTTTAATGCGATCAACCATCACGGCGACCTGTTCAACATTGGGTCGCTCGGTTTCGATCCACAGCAGGTCGGCTCCGTTTTGCAGCGATGTAACACAGTCGAGAACGACCCGGTCCTGACCGGTGCCTTCACGGAACTCGAACAGATTTGAAGCCAGTCGTTTCGGTCGCATCAGTTTTCCGTCGCGCTTCAGCACAACATCGCCGGCAGTCATCTCGTCCAGTGTGATCTCGTCACAATCCAGGAACGAATTATACTGATCTCCCAGGTCGCCCGGTTCGCGGCTGACGGCGATTTGCTTTGTTAGCCCAGCGCCCAGTGAGTCGGTGCGGGTTACGATAATGCCATCATCAACACCGAGTTCCAGAAACGCATAACGAATGGCGCGAATTTTGGCGAGGAAGTCCTCGTGCGGCACTGTTACTTTCCCGTCCTGGTGGCCGCATTGCTTTTCGTCCGACACCTGGTTTTCGATCTGCAGGCAACAGGCGCCGGCTTCGATCAGTTTTTTGGCCAGCAGATAGGTTGCTTCTGCGTTGCCGAACCCGGCATCGATGTCGGCGATGATCGGAACCACGTGGGTCTGGTGATTATCAACTTCCCGCTGTATTCGCATCGCGGTCATTTCGTCACCATCCGCCCGGGCCTGGTCAATCTGATTGAACAGGCCGCCCAGTTCACGGGCATCGGCCTGGCGCAGGAATGTGTAGAGTTCTTCGATCAGGTCGGCGACCGATGTCTTTTCGTGCATGGACTGATCGGGCAGGGGACCAAATTCGGAACGCAGCGCAGCAATCATCCAGCCGGATAGATATAAATAGGTGCGGTCTGTGGTCTCGAAGTGCTTCTTTACCGAGATCATTTTCTGCTGACCGATAAATCCATGCCAGCAACCCAGCGACTGAGTATATTTGGACGGATCAGCATCATAGGCCGCCATGTCCTGGCGCATCACACCGGCTGTGTATTTGGCAATGTCCAGTCCTGTCTTAAAGCGGTTCTGCAGGCGCATGCGCGCCACATATTCAGGGCTGATGGCGCTCCATGTGGGACCCTGCTGGGTAATCAGATTGGCCGCATCAGTAATGTTTTGAGTGTAGGACATGGAAATTTCCTTGAGTGCTGTAGCCGGCCGCCCAGGGGCGACCGACTTTCTGGGAGGGAGTTGAATTGAACGTCAGCCTTTGACGATGAGTGGCACCATCATGTCGCCCCAATTGCCTTCACCACCGTGGTGACGGGCAGAGCGGACGAGTTCCACGCTGACACCGGCATCAACGGCTTTCATGACAGAATGGTTCAGACGGTGCAGGTCATTTGCAAGTTGGCGGATTGCCGTTTGCTGATCGGCGTCCACAACCGACTGGCGTTCCGTGGATAGATCAACAGCACGCTGTTTGGCTTTTTTGATTGGCGTAACAGTGTCAGTCATGGCAGTTCTCCTTTGATTTGGGTTTCCGACATTTGGCGCCGGTCGTCGTCGTCGCTTTTCCTTCCGGGAGATTTGCGACAAATATTCAAAAACCGACAAAAAATTTACACTTGTAAATTTTACGTAACAGGTTCGGCGAATACAGGTGTCCTATTGCGCAGATGTTTGGGAAGTTCCAAATAAATGAGCAAAAATATATGGAAATCGAGTGTTGCTGTCTGATCTGTGACCAGTACGGCTTGTAATTTTGTCATAAATGTCATAAAAACAGCTCCAAAATTCGACTTTGGTTGTAAAGAATGGCGGAAACCAAGATATTTGTCGGGCCTCGGGTGCGGAGAATACGCACACGGCTGAAACTGACCCAGACCGCGATGGCCAGTGAATTGGGCATTTCGCCCAGCTATCTCAATTTGATTGAACGCAATCAGCGTCCCCTGACAGCGCAATTGGTCATGAAACTGGTTTCGACATTCAAAATTGATGTCGATGAGTTGCAGCCGTCGGGCGAGGCCGGTTCGGTTGCTGCTTTGAAGGAGGTTTTTTCTGATCCCCTGCTGTCAGGGGAATTGCCGGGTGATACCGAACTGCTGGAGATTTCCGACGGGGCACCCAATGCTGCCATTGGCATTGTTAAACTGTATCGCGCGTATCGCGAACAACAGGACCGGTTGTCGGATCTTTCGCAACTGATGGGCGAAGCGGGTCACGCTGTAGAGGCCCGTGGCAAACAAATGCCGGTGGAGTTGGTGCGCAACCTGTTTGAGAGTAATCCGTGGTGTTTTCCTGCACTGGAGAGAGCGGCTGAACGCATTCGAGACGCACTGGGAGATTTTCAGAACATTTCTACCGCGCTCCATACCCTGTTACGGTCCGATCACGGCATTGCGGTGCAGATCTTGCCAGTTGAAACCATGCCGGTGTGGCGCAAGCGTTACGATCGCCACTCCCAGCGCCTGTTTGTGTCGGAACGGTTGTCACGTAGCGAGCAGATGGAACTGTTGGCTCAGGAACTTGTGATGTTGCGCGAGGCCAGCCTGCTCGACGAAGAGGTTGAACTGCTGAAAATCGATGGCGATGAAGCCATTCGACTGACCCGGTTTGAGCTGGCGCGTTATACGGCCCTTGCCATTCTCATGCCCTATGACCGGTTTTTGCGAACCGCCGAACGGGTTGCCCACGATCTGCCGATCCTGTGTCGCCGCTACGGCGTGAATTTCACCCAGGTGGCCCAGCGGCTTGTCTCGTTGCAGGACAAGAGTGGTAACCGCCGTGGCGGGCTCGAGTTCTTCATGATGGAGGTCGATGAAGGTGGCAATGTGCTGCGGCGATTGGGGAGCCGGGGTTTTCCCGTTTCCCAATTTGGTGGTCAATGTCCGAAATTGGCGCTGCACGCCAGTTTTGCGTCTGCGGGAAACATGATGTGCGAGCGGGTGGTCAATCCGCAGGGTGACGTCTATCTGACCCTGTCCTGTACGGTTGACGGTGTAAGCGTCGGGGCCGGCGAGCGGCGTAAGCGAACAGCGGTTCTGCTCGGTATTGATGACAGGGTCAGCCGATCGATTTTGGCAGCGTCACAGAGTGACCGTTCGGGAAAGACCCGGGCGGCAAGCGCCTCCGAGGATGTTCTGAACCGGACGATTGCTCATGCACGTCAACTGCCTCACCCGCTGAATCTGGTTCCGGTATCAATTGGGCCATCCTGCCGTTTATGTGAACGCACCGACTGCATCGCACGGTCAGCGCCACCTGTGACACGACCGCTGGGCCTGGATGACCTTGTCCAGGGGTTTGGTGCCTACGGACTTACGTAATTGTGACCAAAAATGGCCGTGCGTGTCATTGTGCCGCCTCAATGATTTCCTGATAATGTGGCAGCCGTTCAGAATTAATTTACGGTTAACGGGGCACAGTAGCGAGGGGCAGATACAAGTGAGGACAACATGAAAAGTAGGTTCATCGTTGCAGTGGGAACGCTGATTGCCGTTTTTGTTGCAGGGCCGGTTTATGCCGCCAAGTGCAGCAATTCAGCCAAGGGATTTGAGCGGTTTAAGAAAGATTTCGCCCGGGACGCGAGAGCGGCCGGAATAGGACGGCGTGGGCTATCGGCCCTGGCATCGGCTCGATATTCAACGAAGGTCATCAAATATGACCGTCGTATCAATCGACTGTTCAAATCGGCTGCCAAAAAGAGCAATTTTAACAAGTTTTATCGCAAGAAAACGAAGGGTCTGGCACCCTTGGCCAAGAGGCGCCTGCGAAATAACGCCAGCCTGTTTCGGAAAATTGAAAGACAATATGGCGTGCAAAAAGAAGTGCTGGTGACGATCTGGGGCATGGAAACCGGTTTTGGCGGCTATACCGGCAAGCTTGATATCGTCAATTCACTGGCCTCTCTCACCCATGATTGCCGCAGGTCTGACTTCTTCAGACCTAATCTCATGGCCGCCTTGCAGATCATCGACAATGGCTGGATTTCACGCAAAGCCATGCGCGGTGCTGCCCACGGCGAAATTGGTCAGACCCAGTTCATGGCGAAAAACTATGTCAAATTCGGCGTCGACTATGATGGCAACGGACGTCGTGACCTGATTCGGTCCGTGCCGGATGTCTTGGCATCCACGGCAAATTATCTTCGTGCCTATGGTTGGCAAGCCGGACAAAGCTATCAACAGGGCACTCATAACTTTGCTGTCCTGAATGAATGGAATGCGTCTTCGGCCTATCAACGGGCCATCGCAAAGTTTGCCGGCTCACTCTAGTCAGCGTTAAAATTTCTCCGGCCTGGTTCCGATCAGGCCGGATGGCACGGGGTTAACGCCGCCCGGTCTCGGCCGGGTGCATTTGACAGATATGCATCAGTCGCGCCAAGACGGTTGGGAACAAAACCCAGCGGTATTTTCGGTTTGACTGTACTTGACGAATTTCTAAAAAATCATCCCAATCTGGAACATGTTGAACTGGTTCTGGTGGACCCTAATGGCATAGCCCGTGGCAAATGGGCGCCTGCTTCAACTTTGAAAAAAGCCTTTGCCGATGGGGTAAATTTTCCGCTCTCCCTGCACGGTCTCGACATTTGGGGAAACGAAGTCGATGCGACGGGCCTTCACATTTCAAGTGGCGACCTTGACGGGTTCTGTGTTGCCGTTCCGCATACGCTGAGTGCTGTTCCCTGGGGTGGAGGCACAGGTGACAACGAAACGGATGCAGTCGCTGCGCAAGTGGTGTTGCAGACATTGACGCCACAACGCGAGGCGTTTGATTGCTGTGCCCGCACGGTTCTGCAATCCATGGTGCGAAGACTGCAGGACCGCGGGCTAAAACCGGTATGTGCCTTTGAGATGGAGTTTCATTTGCTGCAGCAGGATGCAAACGCTGTTGATGGATTCAAGCTCGCGGCATTTGATGAGCTTCCCGACGCACAATTCATGTACGGGTTGGACGCGCTGGCTGAAAAAGCACCTATCTTTGCTGACATACGGCGCGCCGCCAAATGGGCGAAACTGCCTGTCGATACCATCGTCAAGGAAGCCGGACCGGGTCAGTATGAGGTCAATCTGAACCACCGCGATGATGCATTGCGGGCTGCAGATGATGTTGTACTTCTGAAACGTATTGTGCGCGAATGTGCCCGCCGCCATGGTTTGGAGGCAACATTTATGGCCAAGCCGTTTATTGGACAACCGGGCAATGGCATGCATGTCCATGCAAGCTTGCTGGATTCAGACGACCTTAACATTTTTTCCGGTCCATCCGGTGATTTGAAACTGCGTCATGCCGTAGCCGGACTGCTGGCATCGATGGAAGAAATGACTCTTGTGTTCATCAATACGCGTAACGGATTTCGACGCCTGTCTCCGGGTTCCTATGCGCCCACCCGCGCCAATTGGGGCAACAACAACCGCTCTGTTGCTGTTCGACTGCCTGCAGCCCCGGACGTTGCCAAGCGGGTGGAGCATCGCGTTTCAGGTGCCGACGCTAATCCCTATCTTGTTCTTGCAGCCGTTCTGGAAGGAATGGTTGAGGGGCTGGATAAAGCGATTGAACCGGCTCCGGAACTGGTCGGCAATGCTTATGACGACAAAACAGAAAACCGGGGTGCGTTGCTGCCGGCAACCCAGCAAAAGGCGCTGCGGGCGCTTGAATCAAGTCAGTTTGCAGAGCGGGCGCTTGGTCGAACGATGCGCGATACACTTTGCGCTATCAAGCAGGCGGAAATTGACGGCTTCAGCAACGACATATCTGCGATGGAGCGGAGAACCTTTTTGTAGAAAAAAGGCTTTGCATAAGATTGCGCCTGTGCCGTAGGGTTTTCCCAATTGCTGTAACTGAATACCAAAACAACAACTATCGGGGTAATTATCATGAAATCATTCGCCAAGCCTTTAGCGCTTGTTCTCGCGTCGCTCACTCTCTCCTCGGGTGCACTGGCCCAGGAGCGTGTAGTCAATGTGTACAACTGGTCGGACTATATAGACGAAGGCATTTTGACTGACTTCACCAAGGAAACCGGTATCAAGATCGTCTATGACGTGTTTGATTCAAACGAAATTCTTGAAACCAAACTGCTCGCCGGTGGCACCGGCTACGACATTGTCGTACCATCTGCCACGTTCCTTGCACGCCAGATACAAGCGGGCGTATTCCAGCCGCTGGATGTGTCAAAACTTCCCAATGCCAGCAATCTTTGGAAGGCAATCCAGGATCGGACCGATGTTTACGATCCCGGTCAGAAATATTCGATCAACTATATGTGGGGAACCACCGGAATTGGCTACAACGTCAAGGCAGCCAAAGAGCGTATTGGTGGGGAAATCACTTCCTGGGATGTCGTCTTTGATCCGGAAAAACTGGCAAAGTTTGCCGATTGCGGAGTTCATATTCTTGATGCACCGCAGGAAATTGTCCCGGCAGCTCTCAACTATCTTGGAAAAAATCCTGACAGCAAGGATGCCGATGATGTGAAGGCGGCGGGCGCGCTGCTGGAATCGCTGCGTGCCAGCGTGCAGAAATTCCATTCTTCCGAATATATCAACGGTCTTGCCAATGGCGACATCTGCCTTGCGGTTGGGTGGTCAGGTGATGTGTTCCAGGCCAGAGACCGGGCGGCAGAAGCCGATGCCGGTGTTGAGGTTGGTTACGTCATTCCTTCTCAGGGGGCGCTGATGTGGTTTGACCAGATGGCGATTCCATCTGATGCCAAAAATGTAGCTGAGGCCCACGAATTCCTGAACTACATCATGCGTCCTGATGTGATCGCAAAAGCGTCCAACTATGTCTATTACGCCAACGGCAACGAGAGCTCTCAGCCGCTGTTGGAAAAGGACATTACGGGTGATCCGGCGATCTATCCGGATGCTGATACATTGGCGAAGCTCTATGTCACTACACCGTGGGCTTCACGGCCTCAGCGTGTGCTGACCCGGGCCTGGACCAAGGTTAAGACCGGACAATAATTGTCGTTAAGGGGGCTCTTTTCGCAGCCCCCTTTTTGCATCAGATCCCATGACCAAGTCATCCACACAACAGCGCAGTACGTTCCAACCCTGGGTTGATCCGCGAGCCGAACCGTTTATCGAGTTTCGCAATGTCACCAAGCGCTATGGCAGCGTCACGGCTGTCGATGATTTGTCACTGACAATATACGAACGGGAATTTTTTGCACTGCTCGGCCCTTCCGGATGCGGCAAGACTACGCTGATGCGCATGCTGGCCGGATTTGAAGATGTCACCGCTGGTTCCGTGCATCTCGCCGGTGAAGATCTTTCTTCAACGCCGCCTTACCGGCGCCCTGTGAACATGATGTTTCAATCCTATGCATTGTTTCCGCATATGAATGTGGAAAAGAACATTGCGTTTGGGCTGAAACAGGAAGGTATGGCGAAAGCGGAGATTGCCGACCGGGTCGCTGACATGTTGTCGCTGGTCAAGATGCAGGATTTCGCCAGCCGCAAGCCCGACCAACTGTCTGGTGGACAGCGCCAGCGGGTTGCACTTGCCCGCTCCCTGGCAAAGCAACCAAAGCTTTTGCTGCTGGATGAACCGCTTGGAGCGCTGGACCGCAAATTGCGGGAGGAGACCCAGTTCGAGCTGGTCGATCTGCAGGAAAAGCTCGGCATCAC
>CAJQPW010000006.1 GCA_905480295.1 uncultured Rhizobiaceae group bacterium
GATTATGAAGACGGGTTGGATCGGTTTCGTATATTTTCCGCCGAACAGAAGTTTCTGATCGGCATTCGTCTGATCAGCGGCGCGATTAATCCACACCAGGCGGCTGAGTCATTTTCGCAATTGGCTGAATTATTGCTGTTGCGCATGGTTGATTGGGTTGGTTCGGCCTTCAAAGACCGGCATGGCGAGGTGCAGGGCGCTGAGTTTGCACTGGTCGCCTTAGGCAATCTGGGAACGTATGAGCTTACTGCGGGTTCTGACCTCGATATCATGCTGATCTACCGCTATGACCCCGATCAGGATGAGTCAGATGGCTCGGTACCCCTGCATGCTTCTCAATATTTTGGACGGTTCGCACAGCGCCTGATCGCGGCGATGAAAGCACCGACTGCTCAAGGCATTGTCTATGAACTGGATTTTCGGCTGCGCCCGCACGGATCGGCAGGGCCGATCGCTACAAGTCTGCAGGCTTTCCAGCAACACTTTGAAGAAGGGGCCTGGACCTGGGAACGCCTTGCCATGGCCCGGGCCCGGGTTCTTGGAGGCGAGTCGTCCTTTCGCGAAGAATTGGAGATCGCACTCAACAAGGCCGTAAGCCCAGACGGAAGTAAGGCTAAGATGGCCAAGGATATCCTGAAAATGCGCCTCTTGATGGACAAGGAACGCCCGGCCCGGGAAGTCTGGGATGTGAAGCTTGCAGAAGGTGGGCTGGTTGATATTGAGTTTTTGGCCCAGACGGAAATTCTGTTTGGAAATCTGGAAAAGCAAAGAACAATCGGCGATGGATTGCAGTCTCTGTCTGAACAAAAATTACAGAATGATAATGTGACTTTGCTCAAGGCTCACGGTAATTTTATCCGTGTCATTCAGGTGCTTCGGCTTTGTCTGGACAGTGAGGTTCCAACAAGGGAAGGGCCTCGCGGTATGATCGAATTGTTGTTGCAGCAATTGGACCTCCCGGACATGAAGTCTGCCGAAGCTTATTTGAAGGACAGTCAAACTGTGGTCCGGCAAATCTTTGTCGAGCGCCTTGAGGCGTATGCCGCGCAATCCTGACGGGGGCAGCCGGGGATAAAAAGGACTAGATTCATGAACAAACTTACCATTGCATCCATTGCAATTGCTTCTGTAGCGGCGCTGACAGCAAGCGCTTCTGTCGCCCAGGACAAGGGAGGGAAACGGGGCCAAAGATTCGCCCTTGCCGACCTCAACAATGACGGAAAGCTGTCTTTGGAAGAAGTGGTCGCCCGTGCCTCCACACGATTCTCCAAGTCTGATGCAAATGGAGACGGCGAAATTTCCCTGGAAGAAATGGCTGACCGCATTCAACGGCAGCGTGATGAGCGGCGAGCCGCACGCATGCTCAAGCGCATGGACTTTAATGGGGACGGCAAAGTCACCAAAGACGAGATCGAAGGACGAGCCAAGAAGCGCTTTGCGCTGATGGACCGGAACGATGATGGTTTTGTTGAAAAGTCGGAAATGCGATCCGGGCGCAAAGCCCATCGTGGCCACCGCAAAGGCAAGCGTCGGTTCAACCGAAATGATGACACGTTAGAAGAACTCTAGGCCTTCGATCCAAGACCAATCATCTCCAGGCCGCCTCGATCACCGGGGCGGCTTTTTTGTTGTCTGGGTCCAGAAATCAGGCCGCCTGATCCGCGTTTTCATCCGGGGCATCGGTGTTCTGACACTCAAAGGGCAGGCGCACCGATACGGTGGTTCCCTTGCCGGTTTCGGAACTGATTTTCAGCTCTCCCCCGTGCAACATGGTGAGAGAGCGGGCGATGGCAAGGCCGAGGCCGCTACCCTTGTGATCCTTGGTGAACTGATCCTGCACCTGTTCAAAAGGCAGACCAAGGCGGTCGAGTGCTTCCGGTGCGATGCCAATGCCATTGTCACGAATGACGATGTTGACGACGTTCTTCAACGCCTTGGCCGTGACATCAATTTTACCACCGGCCGGTGTGAACTTTACGGCATTTGACAGCAGGTTGAGCAAAATCTGTTTGACTGCCCGTCGGTCCGCGTTGAGCTCCAGCGCCTTTGGAATTTTCTGCCCGACTTTGATTTCTGCCTCGTCGGCCTGCACTTTGATGATGCGCAGCGTTTCATCCAGCAGTTCATGAAGATGCACGGTTTCGGGTTGCAGTTGGAAGCGTCCGGCCTCGATCTTCGACATGTCGAGTACGTCATTGATCACGCCGAGCAGAAAATTGCCGGAATGGTGGATGTCATTTGCATATTCGTCATATTTTCCTGACCCCAGCGGGCCAAACATGTTGCTGCGCATGATGTCCGAAAAGCCGATGATCGCGTTCAGCGGCGTGCGCAATTCATGGGAAATATTGGCAAGGAATTCCGATTTGGCCTTGTTGCCGGCGTCGGCGCGCATCTTTTCTTCATTCAGATTGTCCGCAAATTCTACCAGTTTTTGTGCCTGGCGTTCCAGTTCCTGCTGGGTCTTCCGCAAATCTGCAATCGTGGCCATCTGCATCCGCTCGGACTCAACCAGTTTTTCCTGATTGCGTTTGATCTGGGTAATGTCGGTTCCCACCGACACAAATCCGCCGTCCTGGGTGCGGCGTTCACTGATCTGAAGCCAGCGGCCATCCTCGATCTGCGCTTCAAATGTCTGGGCGCCATTTTCTGGTTTGCGGTCGGTCTTGACCTGATGACGCACGCGGGGCTTGCGGCTGTTGTCCATCACGTCCTGATGGGATGCACCGCTGGTTACGGCGCTTGCGGGAAGCTCGTATAATTGTTGGTATTTGCTGTTGCACATCACCAGACGTTTCTTGGAATCCCACAAGACGAATGCTTCAGAAATATTTTCAATGGCATCACGAAGACGAATATCTGCATCACGGCTTTTCTGTTTCAGTGCTTCCTGTTCGGAGATATCGACCGCAATGCCGATCAGGTGCGGGTCGGCACCTTTGTAGCGAACGAGTTCTGCGCGAATTCGCATCCACACCCAGGTGCCGGATGAATGCATGATGCGGAACCGATGGTCGATTTGCTTCTGTTTTGATTGAAACACCAGGTTGGCCAGTGTCATCATGTCCTGATCTTCAGGATGCAACAATCGGGCAAGGTCACCATAACCCATCACCTTGTCGGTCGCGTCCATGCCGAGCATTTGATACATGGAGCGAGACCAGACCACCCGACCACGAGAGAGGTCCCAATCCCACAGACCACACCGTCCACGCGCCAGCGCAGTATCGAAACGGGCGTTGGTTTCCATGAACAGATTGTCAGATTCCCGAGCGCGGGCTCCCTGGGCAAAATAGGCGTATAAGATGACCAACAGCACCGAGCTTATGGCGAGGAACAGCGTGATGTTGAGCTTGACCTGTTGGTTCCAGTTGGCAAACAGAATTGCTTCGTCCTGAATGACGATCAAATTGCCGAAATAATAGGTTCCCTGCTGCAGCTTGCGCAGTGTGGCCAGTGAAGATGCCAGTCCGTCGAGCTCAATCGTCTGAACGCTGGAGCTGAATTGCGCGAGGGTTTGAAAGGTCGGGCCACCGGCCAGCCTTTCAAGGCTGATGCCGTCAAACAGCTCATTTACAGGAACCTGAGCAATCAGTTGGTCGTCCATATTGAACAGATAAACCGATTGTCCCGGTCTGAGTTTTGTCTGCGATGTTGCCTGTTGCAGAATTCCGGTGATCTTGGCCGTGTCGGACATGGAAGCCTGTAATTCGGCATCAGCCTGCAAGCGCAGACTGATGATATCTGCGATCAGTCCGAGTTGGCCGCGTGCCGAATTATCGATGCGTTGGGCTGAACCCAGCAGAGATCCTGTGCGGTCGCCGGCCACCAGTACCAGCAAGACGATGATTAGCACGGGGATGCTGCGGCGCAGGAAAGTTTCCGACTTGAGAAATCGTGCCCAGAGCGGTGCGGACAATTGTCTGGCATGTCCGCTGAGAGCGACCAGGGGGGAGGTATGAGACTGTTGCTCGTTGCGTTGGCTCAATTCTCCCATTTGGGAATCGTTCCACCCGCCGCGCACGCCATTGGCGTTCGCCTGCTCCATTCAACCGCTCCCAAATTATACCACCGCTTGTCGTTTCGTCGCTACCAGCCACCAGGCGCCAAAACGAATCACTTCCATTTGAATCCAGCCGAATCACATTGTCCACCCCCGAAAGAGCAGATAGGTGCAATGGGTTGAAAATTATTTCAGCATGCGATCCACAATTTCCATTGTGTCTTTTGATAGCTTGGGGCTGGCTGCGATCCGTTCCAGCTCTGCACGCGCCAGTTTGACCCGTTTTCGCTCGAACATTTTCCAATTGTTCATCAAGGTAAGACTGCGGGCGGCAATCTGCGGATTGATTTTGTCCATGGCCAGAATCTGATCGGCAAAGAATGTGTAGCCGCTGCCATCGGCACTGTGAAAGGCCGTCAGGTTGCCAGCGGCAAATGGGCCAAGCAGGGACCGGGCACGGTTTGGGTTTTCCAGGGTGAATGCTTCGTGGTCTGTCAATGATTGTATGCGACGCAGGCCTCTTGTCCCCGGCAGGGTGGCCTGCACGCTGAACCATTTGTCAACAACCAGATGATCATCCTTTAGGCGTTCGTAGAATGTGTCGAGGGCATCTTTTGACCGGCTGGCGTCGGTCTGAAAGTGCAGCAATACGTTCAACGCGGCCATTCGATCCGTCATGTTTTTCGCGTTCTTGAATTGCAGTTCGGTAAACTCCAACGCATCGGGGGTTTTTACCAGAACAAGCAGCGGCAGCATCGCATTTTTCAATGACCTTTGCCCTGCAGCTTCTACCGCATCGCTCTGCCTGCTGATCGAGCGTTTGAGTTTTGCAACCAGCGCCATCGCGTCAGCTCCCAGCGCCCGTCCGATTGAGAATTGCAATTGCCGGTGGGCTTTGTAAACCGCTTCGGGATCAACATTCTTTTGAACTTCGCGCACGATATCCTGCACACTCGGCATGGTGAGGCACTGCGCCCGAATGGCCGGTTCCAGACCATCATCGAAACAGATTTGGACCAGAATATCGATAAAGCGCCTGGTGGTGAGGGCATCGATTTTGGCGCTCGGCGTGATGTATCCGAGTATGATCTTCGTCGCCATGCGGTTTACCGCTTCCCAGCGGTTATAGAGATCAGGGTCATGTTGGGCCCGTAACAGCAATGCAGCTTCGCTTTGCTTGAAGTCGACAATGACGGGAGCTGAAAAGCCCTGCAGCAGCGACGCCTCCGGTTTTTCAGCCAGCCCTTCAAACGTTACGCTCACTTCTTCCTGGTCGATGATGATCAGGTCATCCCGCACCACGCGGCTGTCGGTTTGTGCGGTGACGGGATTGCCGTCCTGATCCATCAAACCGAAGCGAAGCGGGATTGGAACCGGCAGTTTCTTAGGCTGCCCGGGGGTAATCGGCGTCGATTGCTTGAACTTCAGTGTATAGGCGTGGTCGCGCGTGCGGTAGGATTCAGTCACCTTCAGCGTGGGGGTGCCAGCCTGGCTGTACCATCGGGCAAAACGGGTAAGATCGATCTTGCAGATGTCCTCAAAACATTTGAGCCAGTCCTCGACAACGGCAGCCTCACCGTCATGGCGCTCAAAATACAGATCGGTAGATCTGCGATAGGCCTCGGGCCCGACCAACGTGGCGAGCATCCGCACGAGTTCAGCCCCTTTTTGATAGACCGTTGCGGTGTAAAAATTGTTGATTTCCTTGTAGGCAGCGGGCCGCACGCTGTGAGCCAGCGGGCCCGCATCTTCCGGGAATTGACCGGATTTGAGTCCACGTACCTGCTGAATGCGTTGGACTGGTCGGGACCTTTCGTCTGCGGAAAATTCCTGATCCCGATAGACCGTCAGGCCTTCCTTCAAACACAGCTGAAACCAGTCGCGACAGGTGATGCGGTTGCCCGTCCAGTTGTGAAAATATTCATGCGCAACAATGGCCTCAATGCGCATGTAGTCGGCATCGGTTGCCACATTGGGGTCGGCCAGGACAAACTTGTCATTGAAGACATTCAGCCCCTTGTTTTCCATCGCTCCCATATTGAAATCGGACACGGCAACAATGTTGAAGACATCCAGATCGTATTCGCGCCCGTAACAGCGCTCGTCCCAATCCATCGACCGTTTCAAGGAGTCCATTGCAAAACTGGCCATCTCGGCCTTGCCGGTTTCAACATAGATATTGAGTTTGACCTTGTTTCCTGACGCCGTTTTGAATCGATCGCTGTGAACATCCAGATCGCCGCCGACGATGGCAAACAGGTAAGACGGCTTGGGATGGGGGTCGTGCCATACCGCGAAGTGACGTCCTTGGGGCAGGCGGCCTTTTTCAACTGGATTGCCGTTGGCAAGCAGAACCGGACAGGTTTTTCGGTCCGCTTCGAGGCGCACGGTGTAGACTGCCAGAACATCCGGGCGATCCAGAAAATAGGTTATGCGTCGAAAGCCTTCAGCCTCGCACTGGGTGCAGAAGACTCCGCTGCTCTGGTAAAGCCCCATAAGCTTCTTGTTTTTAACCGGTGCCAGTTCCGTCAGAATCTCGACTGTGAAAGTCTTCTTTTTTGGCAGATTGTGAATGACGAGTTCATTGGGCGATGCCCGGTAGTGGGCCTCCTTGACCTTTCTGCCATTGACCGACAGGCCGCTCAATTTCAATTCATCGCCATCCAGCACCAGCGGCAAATCTGCAGGAGTGGATTTGGCACGTTCGAATTTGACGGTTGATCGGATCTGGGTCGCTTCCGGATCAAGAATGACATCAAGATGGACTTCGAGCACGGTATAGGCGGGTGCCTTGTAGTGCTTCAGTTTGATGGTGGGGGCTGAGGTCGTGCGCATGGAAACTCGGGAAAGGTTGGCAACACAAACCTTATGCCGCGCCCGCCGGGGAAAGTCATCTCCCCTGATTTGACCTACTGGGTAAAACCACTGCTGCCTTTCGATGAAATCAGGCGGGGCGGTCGCTTTGACCGCCAATAATGCTCCGCCGTGGCCTTCACCGTAATTCTGCTTTTGGTAAAGGGATTGAGCTCCCCAAACAGGGTTTTGACATCGGTGCTGGCCCGATAGGTCAATTCCACCCGCCCACGGCGGTTTTCACCACTCAGGCGTTTGTTGACCTGATTCACCAGACCGCGGTGTTGAAAATTCAGGTCAAAAAAATGATGGGCGCGCCTGATCCGCTTGCTCCAGCGCAACTGCGGATCGGTTATCGCCGCCATGACAGCTGAGTCAGCGGCAAACTGCATCGACGACTGCGTCTTGTTATATTGCGCCAGTTCCAGCCCTCCGGCAACGAGGGTGAGCATTGGTACCAGCGCGCCCGCCGTCATGAAGGCAATGTTGCCGCGCGTGCAGGCGATAAACTCCTTCAACCGTGGAAACATGCTGGCAACTCCCGCTTTATTGCTCAAACCATGGTTTCAACCGATGAATTGTGCGCTAAAAATCATCGTCAACAAATCTATAAATCGACATGCAGTTAACGCGCGCCGCGCTGCGCTTTCGACAACCGGGAGACCCCATGATTGATCCTGCAAACGAGATCCTGAAACAGTTGCAGAAACAGCAGAAAACTGAGGCGGTTGATCAAAATATCAGCGATTTGTTTGTCGCCGACCCGGACCGTTTCGATCGCTATTCGGCCAGATGTGGTTCAATCCTGTTTGACTATTCCAAGAACAACATCAGCGACGATCAGCTTGATCTGCTGCTGGATTTGGCCGACGCGGCAGATTTGAATGGCAAGCGGGCTGCGCTTTTCAATGGTCAGCACGTCAATGTGACGGAAGACCGCGCCGTCCAGCATATGGCTTTGCGAAACCTGTCAGACGAACCGATCCTAATTGACGGCCGTGATGTCAGATCTGACATTGAGGGTGTCCGTTCGCGCATGAGCGACTTCGCTGAAGGGGTTCGGGCAGGCACAATCGTCGGTCAGGGTGGCCCGTTTACCGATGTGGTCAATATTGGTATTGGCGGTTCGGACCTTGGACCGGTTATGGTGACAGCGGCACTGGCACCCTATCACGACGGCCCCAGAGTTCATTTTGTATCAAACGTAGATGGCGCCGATATCCGCCAGGTTCTGGCCCGGGTTCCGGCGCACACGACCCTTTTCATCATTGCATCAAAAACCTTCACGACACAGGAAACCATGACCAATGCGACAACGGCGCGCGACTGGTTTGTTGAGCAGTGTGGTGAGGCCGCAATAGCCGACCACTTTGTTGCGCTGTCAACCGCGCTCGACAAGACGCAGGCCTTTGGTATCCGTGACGATCGTGCTTTTGGCTTCTGGGACTGGGTTGGCGGGCGTTATTCAGTCTGGTCGGCAATTGGCCTTTCGGTCATGCTTGCCGTCGGGTCTGAAAATTTTACCAGTTTTTTGAGTGGTGCCGGCATGGTCGATGGCCATTTCCAGACAGCACCGGTTCGGGAAAACATTCCAGTTCTGATGGCGCTGATTGGCATTTTTCACCGCAATGTGTGCGGCTATGACACCCATGCCGTCCTGCCCTACGATCAACATCTTCATCGCTTCGCGGCCTATCTGCAGCAACTGGACATGGAGTCGAACGGCAAGAGAATTGGTCTTGATGGGGAAGCCGTTGCGCACGACACCGGCCCGATTGTCTGGGGCGAACCGGGCACCAACGGACAGCATGCGTTCTATCAGCTGATCCACCAGGGAACATCGATCATTCCAGCCGATTTTTTGATTGCTGCCCGGGCCAATAATCCGGTCGGTGATCATCACGAAAAGCTGGTTGCCAATGCATTGGCGCAGACCGAAGCATTGATGCTGGGAAAATCCCTCAAAAGGGTGACAGCGGATCTGCAGGCGTCGGGGATGGAACAAGAACGAATGGAAGCTTTGGCCGCCCATAAAGTTTTCCCGGGAAACCGGCCGACAAATACGTTTCTGTACCCGATGTTGACACCGCATGTTCTGGGCCAGTTGATCGCCCTCTACGAGCACAAAGTATTTGTGCAGGGTGCAATCTGGAACATCAATTCCTTCGATCAGTGGGGGGTTGAGCTGGGTAAGGAACTGGCCGGCGAACTGTTGCCGATGGTCCGGGGTGACGTCGCCGTTGGTGATCGCAACGGCTCAACCAGCGGGCTTGTGTCGGCTTTCCACGCCATGCGCGATCAATAACCTGGCGCATTCTGCCTTCGGTCACATGGTAGCTAGGTGTTTGTAAAGCCGCGCCCATCAGGGCTGCGTGACAAATTGGCGTTGACCTTGCGTTCGCGGTGCACCGTGTAAAGCGATGCTGCGATAATCACCAGGGCTCCGATCCAGGTATAGGGTCCCGGCAGCGTTTCAAAGATCAGCCATCCGAAAAAGGTTGCATACAGCAATCTGACATAATCCAGCGACGCCAGCATCGACGCCTCGCCCCAGGAATAGGCGTAGATATTGAGCATCTGCGCACCGTAGGAGATGATGCCGATTAAAATCATCAGGCCCCACTCCAGCGCGGTCGGGGGCTGCCAGAAATACCACGCCGGAATTGCAACACACACGGCAACCAAAAAGGCCTGATAGCTCAGCGTGGTGATCGGCTTGTCGGTGTGGGAAAGCTTTCGAATTATGACCATCACCAGACCGGCAGATGCTGCTCCGATCAATGCCAGCAGCGAGTTGGGGTCATAGCCATCCAGCCCGGGGCGCATCATCACGAGAACGCCGACAAAACCCATAGCCACAGCCAGCCAGCGGCGGATACCCACCACTTCCTTCAATATCCATATGGCAAAGATCGTGACGAAAAAGCTCTTTGCAAAACCGATGGCAATGGCGTCTGCCAATGGCATGTTGATGACCGCGTAGAAGCCGCACAGCATCGCAATCAGGGCAAAGACAACGCGAATGATCTGCAGGTCCAGCCGCTGTGTTTTCAGGCAGCCGGGAAACTGGTTCAGCACTTTGGGCATCACAATCAGCATCATGATCACCTGCCGGACAATCAGGATCTGGGTCACATTCAGCCGTTCGCCGACCATTTTCACCAATAGCACCATCACGGAAAATCCGAATGCGGCAACCAAAATTGTCACAACGCCTTTGAGATTGTCGGGCAGGGCTAAAAACCGACGTGAAAGAGTTGAATAGCTGATCAAATGAGGTTGTAGCCGTGGCTGCTTTCGAAGGGAGGGGGCTGGCCGACTTTGCCACTCCTTACCGGGAACTGCAAACGTTTGGCAGACAAAAACTGTGATTCAATGACCTGCTGCACCTTGCATTTCTGAAACAAATACCAAAGTTTAGGGGTATAGTCTTACGGGTGCCTGCTGCCGCAGATTCTCTAAAATTCAGGAATGCTCAGATGAATGCTTTCACACCTCCCAAATTTGGTCGAAAAGTTGGCATGGGCCAGTCGGTCACGCGCAAGGAAGATGCAACTTTTTTAACTGGTGGCGGCCAGTTTACCGACGATATCAAACGGCAGGGCGCGCTGCATGCTTTTGTGCTGCGTTCCCCTTATGCCCACGCGCGGTTCACGGTTGAGGATGTGGAGACGGCACGGTCGATGCCAGGGATCAGACTGATCCTGCTGGCGGCCGATATCGAAGAGTATGGCGGGCTGCAATGCCAATCCATTTTGAAACAGCGTGATGGCACTGATCTGACCACCAAAGACATTCCGTTGCTGTGCAGCGATACGGTGCGGCATGTGGGCGATGCTGTAGCCTTCGTTGTCGCTGACACAATTGCTGAGGCCCGTGAGGCGGCGGAAGCCATTGAAGTCGACTACGACATGCTGGATGTTGCGGTGGATACCGAGGCGTCGCTGTCTGATGATGCCCCCCTTGTTTATGCCGACAAACCCAACAATCTGGCATTCCATCTGCAGATGGGGAACACGGATAAGTCGGCAGAAGTCTTTGCCTCCGCCCCCCGGGTGACAGAGTTGAAACTGATCAACAACCGATTGGTCTGCAACTACATGGAAGTGCGTTCCTGCCTGGCCGAATGGTCAAAAGACGAGGACCGTTACACGCTGACAGCGGGTTCCCAGGGCGTTCATGGCATGCGCGATACGATTGCTAATTTCTGCCTCAAGATCGATCCGGAGAAGCTTCGGGTCATCACACCGGATGTGGGCGGTGGTTTCGGCACCAAGGGCTTTGCCTATCGCGAATACCCGCTCGCCCTGATTGCAGCCCAGCGATTGAATATGCCGGTTAAATGGCTGTCGGACCGGAGCGAACATTTCGTCACCGATGCGCATGGGCGGGACAATGTTGTCACCATGCGCATGGCGATGGATGAATCAGGGAAATTCCTGGCCATGGACGTGGACCTGATTGCGGCCATGGGCGCATATCTGCATTGCTATGGCCCGTTCATTCCGTCGCTTGGCACCACGATTGCCACCGGGATTTATGACATTGCTGCCTGTAATTTTGCAGTCAGAGGGGTCTATACCCACACCACACCCACCGATGCTTATCGGGGAGCCGGGCGGCCGGAAGCGATCTATGCGCTGGAGCGGCTGGTGGATCAATGTGCCCGTGACATGGGCATGACACCCGATGCCATTCGACGTCTCAATGCCATTCTTCCGGAAAATCTGCCCTACACAACCGTGTTCAACCGCAAATATGACACCGGCGAATTTACCGCTCACATGGACAAATGCATGGAAGTGTCCAAATGGGATTCCTTTGGGGATCGGGCGGCCAAAGCCCGTCTGGAAGGCAAAATTCGCGGTATTGGCATGTCCACCTATATTGAAGCCTGTGCGTTTGCCGGCTCGGAACCGGCGCAGCTTGAACTCAAGCCCGATGGCACGGTCACGCTGCTGATCGGCACCCAGTCCAATGGTCAGGGCCACAAGACCGCCTATGCCCAGTTTGCCGCCGATGTTTTGGACCTCGATATTGATTCAATTGATGTGCGTCAGGGGGATACTGACGAACTGTCCAGTGGCGGCGGTACCGGGGGGTCCCGTTCGGTTCCTTTGGGTGGTGTGTCAGTGAAACAGGGCAGCGACGCGCTTGTCGAGTTAATCAAGAAAGTCGCCGCCGACAAACTGGAAGCGGCAACCGGCGATCTGGAAATGTCTGAGGGCTCCGTGCGGGTGGTTGGTACCGACCGGTCCATCACCCTTTCGGAAGTGGCTGCGGCCAGCGATGAACCGTTGGCCGCCATCGGCGAATTTGTCCAGGATGAGGCAACCTATCCCAACGGCACGCATATCTGTGAAGTTGAGATTGATCCGCAGACCGGCGTTACGGAAATTGCCGACTACACGATGGTTGATGATTTCGGAGCCACGGTGAATCCACTTCTGCTGGCGGGCCAGGTTCATGGTGGTGTGGTTCAGGCTGTTGGCCAATGCATCATGGAACAGACAATCTATGATGAAGATGGACAGCTGATGAGCGCCAGTTTCATGGACTATCGCATGCCCCGCGCGGAGGACATTCCCGATTTGCACTTTGAAACCCGTAACGTGCCATCGACCACCAATGCCTTGGGCATGAAAGGTGCGGGAGAAGCGGGTACGATTGGTGCTGGTCCGGCGGTGATGAATGCGGTCGTTGACGCCCTTCATCGCGAATACGGAATTGAGCATATAGATATGCCAGCGACACCTTTGGCGGTCTGGGATACGATCCAGGGCGCCGGTTCCAAGGCCTGATCACACATTTTCGACTTGCCCATTGCCATCACAGACCCTACAGATGTTCCAGTCTCATAGAGGTGCCCATCCGGGCTGAGAGGTGATTGCCACCAACTCTTTGAACCTGATCCGGATTGTGCCGGCGGAGGGAATGGGATGGCGAAAAGCCCGTCCGTCATCAATGGTCATGAAGTTGCCGAATGGGTGCAGCGGTTCCGCATGACCAAACCCCATGTTCATTGCATCACCAATTCTGTTGCACAACACTTCACCGCCAACGTGTTGCTGGCGGCGGGGGCAACGCCCTCAATGACAATTGCAGCGGAGGAAGTTGGCGACTTCGTGCGAATGGCTGATGCCCTGCTGATCAATCTGGGAACCATGGATGCCCAGCGCACGGTTGCTGTCAATTCAGCGATTGCGGTGGCAACAGATGAAAACAAGGCCTGGGTTCTGGACCCGGTATTTGTTCAGGCTTCACCGATCCGGCTGCAGCTTGCGCAATTGCTGTTGCAATATGGTCCGACGCTCATCCGGTGCAACGAGACGGAGTATTCAGCCCTGTTTGGCACCGCCGCTGATCCTATCATATCCCGCGAAGGCACGCTCATTGCGCTGACCGGAAAACAGGATCGCATTGTTGCTGAGGCCGGGACATGCACGGTGATGAACGGCAGCGCCCTGATGGATCGGGTAACCGCCATGGGGTGTGCGCTGACTGCGTTGATGGTCGGTTTCTTGAGCCTGAAAGAAGATGAATTGGCTGCAGCAACCGCCGCCGTGTCGTTTTTTGGCCTGGCGGGAGAATATGCCGAAAGGGCATCAAACGGCCCCGGAACTTTTGTTCCCCATTTCTTAGACGCGCTGGCCAATCTTGATGGCAAAGCGATTGCTGAAGGTGTCAGACTGTCATGAACAAATGCGACATATCCCTTTATGCCATTATTGATCCCGAACGCACGCGGGGGCGGCCACTCGGCGATCTGGTAAAATCTGCAGCCGATGGTGGCATCACCCTGCTGCAATACCGTGATAAACTGTCAGACACGCGCAGTTTGATCAGCAATGCTGAAATCATAAAGAATGCGCTGTCGTCCTATTCCATTCCCCTGTTGATCAATGATCGGGTTGATGTGGCGCTCGCCGTGGAAGCTGAAGGTGTGCATGTCGGCCAGTCCGACATGGCACCGGCTGATGCGCGTCGGTTGTTGGGGGCTGACGCCCTCATTGGTCTCACCATAAAGAGCCTGGAAAACGCCCGGGCCGCGCCGCTGGATGTGATCGATTATGCGTGCATTGGCGGGGTCTTCACCACGCTCTCCAAAGACAATCCTTCCAATATTGGCCTGCAGGGATGGGCGCAGGTTGCTGACCATTTTCGACAAGCTGCACCGAACCTGCCGGTCGGTGCGATTGCCGGAATCGACGCCGACAACCTGGCCTCAGTCCTCAATAACGGCGCTGACGGGGCGGCGATCATATCGGCCATATTCATGGCAGATGACGTAACCAGGGCCACCAAACAGCTTAAATCCATTATTGAAAGTGAAATGACATGACCGCCATTGCGCTTACCATTGCCGGTTCAGATTCCGGGGGCGGTGCCGGTATTCAGGCCGATTTGAAAACCTTTTCCGCCTGCGGTGTCTATGGTGCCAGTGTGCTGACGGCGCTGACTGCTCAAAACACGCTTGGTGTCACGGCTATCCATGATGTGCCGGTGGATTTCATCACTGCTCAGATGGATGCGGTCTTCAGCGACCTTGATGTGGATGTGGTCAAGATTGGTATGTTGTCCCAACCGGCCACGATCGCAGCGGTTGCCGACGGCCTGTTAAAGCATCAGCCAAAGGCCGTGGTGCTGGACCCGGTCATGGTTGCCGAATCCGGTGATCCGCTGCTGGCAGAAGATGCCATATCAGCCCTCATCACCCGGCTGTTCCCGTTGGCCACCTTGATCACACCAAACCTGCATGAAGCGGCACGCCTGCTCAATCTTCGCATGGCCGAAAACAGACGAGACATGGAACATCAGGCACGGCAGCTGCTGGCGCTCGGGGCCCATTCAGTTCTAATCAAGGGCGGCCATTCGGGAAGCGAGGAAGCGGCAGACTGCTATCTTCAAAACGACTCCGTCGTCGAATGGTTTACCGCGCCCTTCATCAACACCGCAAACACCCATGGCACCGGATGCTCCCTGTCCTCTGCAATTGCGTCCCATCTTGCACTGGGTGCGCCAATGGCGTCGGCCATCAGCAAATCGAAAATCTGGCTCACTGAGGCGATTGCCCAGGCAGATTCACTGGATATCGGAGCCGGCGCTGGCCCCGTACACCATTTTCACCAATATTGGGGTTCTTCCACATGAACAATCTGAACCGCCGCAAGGCCCTCGGCCTTTTGACCGCATCCCCTGCAGTGGCTCTGGCCACACCGGCATTGGCCCAGTCTCGCATCGAATGGCGCATGGTGACGTCCTGGCCGAAAAATTTGCCCGGTCCCGGTGTGACCGCGCAGCGGTTGGCGGACAGCATCACCGCCATGTCGGATGGTCAGTTGACGGTGAAGCTCTATGCCGCCGGTGAGATTGTCCCGGCGCTCGAAGTCTTTTCCGCCGTATCCGGCGGCACAGCTCAGATTGGCCATACCGCTTCCCTGTTCTGGGGTGGCAAAGTGCCGGCAGCCCCGCTGTTCACCGCCGGCCCCTTTGGCCTCACCCCGGTTGAACACATTACCTGGATCAATCACGGGGGTGGTCAGGCGATCTGGGACCGGCTGTATGAACCGTTCGGTATCAAACCCTACATGGCCGGTAATACCGGATTTCAGATGGGGGGATGGTACAAGAAAGAACTGAAATCGGTTGCCGATTTGCGGGGATTGAAAATCCGCATGCCCGGACTGGGTGGAGAGGTCATGCGTCTGCTGGGCGCATCTCCCGTCACCATTGCTCCGGGGGAAATTCTCTCAGCACTGCAATCCGGTGTGATCGATGCAACCGAGTTTCTCGGACCGTCGAGCGACTTCGCCATGGGTTTCTACAAAGCCGCCAAGTTCTATTATGCCCCAGGATTTCATGAGCCAAACGGCACCGGTGAAGCCCTGGTATCAAAGGCTGCGCTGGACGCTTTGCCCAACCATCTTAAAGCCATTGTGGAAAGCGCCTGTGCGGCAGAAAACATACTGGCGCTGGGTGAATCTGAATGGATGAATGCTGCCCGGCTGAAACTTCTGGTCGAAGAGAAGGGGGTTCAGCTGCGCGATTATCCAAAGGACATTGTCACGGCTGCACGCGTGGCGACCCAGGAAGCGCTGGAAACCCTGGCTGCGCGGGATCCGTTGACTGCTGAAGCCGTCGAAAGCTTCAGCGCTGCCTCTCGTCATCTGAAACAATGGTCGTCACAGTCCATTCAGAAGTTTCTTGCAGCCCGCGGCTAGTTGTTTTCCACTATGACCGGTGGTGGCATGGGAGGAAGTTCGTCCTCTTCCTCAAGCGTGTAGGCCTCGGGCGATGAGCGCGGGTCCAGCACATAGGATTCCGGCGTATTGGTGCGTGCCAGCCCCAACGTACGGAAGTCGGTGCGATCTTCTTCATCCACCTGATCCCTGCGGAAGGTCCGGTAAAGGGCATAGGCTGCAAAGGCAGTATGAGCGATCGTCGTCGTGGTGAACACGCCGGACGGTCCGATCATATCCATCATCTGGGCGGTAAGCAGTGGCCCGGCCATGGTTCCAAACCCATAGACCAGCAGCAGTCCGCTGGAGATTTTGACGAAGTCGGAAGAATCGGCGAAATCGTTGGCGTGGGCAACGGCGAGGGAATAGATCGAGTAGATTACGCCGCCATAAAGCACCACGGCGAGGAAAAACAGCGTGTTATACTGTCCGTCCTGCGACAGGAAAGTCATCATTGATCCGGCTGCGACGCCGATAATGCCGGCAATCACC
Organism: uncultured Rhizobiaceae group bacterium; assembly: GCA_905480295.1. GTDB lineage: Bacteria > Pseudomonadota > Alphaproteobacteria > Rhizobiales > Rhizobiaceae > Pseudahrensia. The sequence goes on from CAJQPW010000006.1 coordinate 16,588, forward strand.
ATGACAAAGCGCCGGTCAATCATGTCGGACAATTTGCCCAGCGGATATTGAAACAGCACGCTGCCCAAAAGTGCGGCTGCCAACAAGGTGGCAATCAGCGCACTCGACATGCCAACCTGTTGGCCAAATACCGGGCCAAAATTGGTCCACGCGGCTGAAATCACACCGGAGAGAAACGCACCAACAGCTGCCGCCGGGGAGTTTCGAAACAGTCCCGGTATATCGAGATTGACACTGGTCAGCGGAGCCGGAGATTGAGCTTTTGATACGGCAGTTGGAACAACGGCAAGGGCGTACAGAATGGCGCCCACCATGAACAGCGTTTCGCGGGTTGGTTCTGCGATCACCAGCAAATATTGGCCAGCCGCCATCGCCACCATCGTCGTGATGGCATAGATCGAAAACAGGCTGCCGCGCTGCTCGTTTGACACCCGTTCATTCAGCCAGCTCTCGGCAACCATGTAACAGCCGGAAAAGCAGAATCCGGCCATCGCGCGCAGCACAATCCAGAAATTGGCATCGACAAACAAAGCGTTCATCAAAACCGATACGGACAGCAATGCGGTCAAGGTGCTGAATGTGCGAACATGGCCCGCCCGGCGCACCAGATGGGGCACCACGATGCAGCCAATGGTAAATCCGATGGCCCATCCGGTACCGATCCAGCCGAGCTGGAATGCACTGAATCCCTCAATCTGGCCGCGTACGGGGATCAGGATCCCCTGCAGCCCGCCGCCCAGCATCAGAAAAATCATGCCACCCAGAAGGGCAAAAAGTGCACCAAGTTGACGAAACATGAAACGGCCTCCGCCATTCACCCGATCAGGACGGGCTCTTCACCATTGCGTGGGGATTGACGTTCATCCTGCATCGCTATCACCACCCATAATCCCGCCTTTGTTGATGTCCTATGTGCAGAGGCGACACGTCATGTCTTTTCTGTCGTGTCAGTCAGTTTCTTTGTTTGTCGTGATCTCGCGCAGCCGCTGTTGCACCGCCAACAGATCATTCCAGGCCAGGGCTTTGTGATTGGGCGTGCGCAGCAGATAAGCCGGATGAAGACAGGGCATGGCTGGCAGGGCTCGGTCGCCAATCTGCAGCGTTTGCCATTTGCCGCGCAGGCTCATGATCCCCTTATTGCTTCGCAGCAGGGTTTTGCAGGACGCGCCACCCACCATCATGATCATATCTGGTGCCGCCAGCTCAATATGACGCTCGATAAAGGGAAGGCAGATTTCACTCTCAGCAGGCGTAGGCGTGCGGTTTCCCGGTGGACGCCACGGCACAATATTGGAAACATAAACCGCGCTGCGCTCAATTCCGATAGAAGCCAGCATCCGGTTCAGCAATTGTCCGGAAGGCCCGACAAAGGGAAGGCCCTGAATGTCCTCATCCCGCCCGGGGGCTTCGCCGATCAACATCAGCCGTGCGCCCGGATCTCCATCGGCAAATACGGTGGAGCGTGCGGTGAACTTCAGGTTACAGCCCTGAAAGCCTTCAACGGCGGTCCTCAACTCTTCGAGCGTGCTGGCACCCTTGGCCAGCTCCATTGCCTGTGCAACGGCATTGGCGTCGGGAAGTGTGCGTTCGGTCTGTTGTTGCTGCAGCGGCGGTTGCGCTGCGTCCGGTCGGGTTGGCGCCTGAGGTGTATTGGGTTGAGCGGTGTTTCTTGCTGGTTTTTGTTCGACACGCCGCGCCGCCGCTTCTGCCTTTTGACGGTGTTCTTCAAACCGATTTATCGGTTCATCGGCCAATGCGATATCGACCCCGGCCTCTGAATACCAGGTCAACACTTCCAGCGGGTCGAATTCGGTCGGGTTCATCAATTTTCTGCCTTACCCGTTGAGCCTAGGGCATCGACGGGGCAGTGAACAGTTGGGATCGCGGGCTGTGAACAACCTGCGCTCATGGGGAAAGCTGAAGCTGCGTCAATATCGGGAAATGGTCAGACCCGCCATCGCCCAACCGGGTGCGGGACAGGATTTTAAACCGGGGAGACGTCATGACCTGATCTATTGGCAGGATCGGACCAAGCCACTCTTTGACGGCCAGTTGCCTCGGCGCCCAGCTCATCAGCATGCCTTTTGCAACACGGGTTCGGCTCTTTTCTGCGACCGACTGAACAGCGGCACTCCAGGGAGACGCGTTGAAATCTCCTGCCAACACCAGCGGGTGACGAAGTGCCTTAAAATGCTCAGAGAGATAATTGATCTGTCGTGCCTGCCGGAAAGGCCAGGGCCACAATGAGTGAAAGGACGCCACATGCAGCACCTGTTCACCCATGCGGAGTTGTGCACTGGCAAAACCGAAAGTCGGCGCACAATATTTTGATTCCTGATCAGCAAACGGAAACCGCGACGCAATGGCAACGCTGCCGACACCAAAGCGGTGGCAGGCCAACTGGTGGGGATGGGTTGGCAAAAATGCATCTAAAACCACGACGGTTTTTTCCGTAACTTCCTGTAATAAAAGAATATCAGGATTGCCCAGGCGTATTGCATCAGCAGCCCTTTGCGGTGTTTTGTTATTGAAGCGCAGGTTCATCTGAACCAGGCGAATGATCGGTTGCTGGCCGGAGCCTGATGCCTGAGAGGACATGGTCGCAAAGTTGGGAAGATAGGGAGCAGTCAGGAAGAGCGAGAGTGCTATGGCGATGATGCCGGCACCACCCAATATCCAGTAGCGCAGCATGATCAAAATCGGCAACAGACAAAATAGGGCAGCGCTAAAATGCAGACGAAAATGGCTGAGACTGTCAAAGGCTGGATGAACGTTTTGCAACCATCCGGCAGCAAGCAACACAATCAGGCCTGCCGAGCCCGCGCTGAGCAGTTTAAAGATCTTCGATCGGGTCACTGAAACGCGGTCTCGAAAAAGCTACGAAGTTTTCTTGAATGCAGACGTTCAGACGGCATTTCGCGCAGGCTTTCCAATGCCCGGATGCCAATCTCAAGATGTTGCTTGACCTGGGTATTGTAAAAATCGGTCGCCATGCCCGGTAGTTTGAGTTCGCCATGCAGCGGCTTATCGGAGACGCAGAGCAGGGTGCCGTAAGGAACCCTGAAGCGGAAACCATTGGCGGCGATGGTGGCAGATTCCATATCGAGACCGATGGCCCGGCTCTGCGACAATCGTTGAACCGGACCGGTCTGGTCGCGCAATTCCCAGTTGCGGTTGTCGATCGTGGCCACGGTGCCGGTACGCATGACCTGCTTGAGATCATACCCGGAATATCCGGTGACAGAGGCAACCGCCTGTTCCAGCGCGATCTGAACTTCCGCCAGCGCGGGCACCGGCACCCAGATCGGCAGGTCATCGTCCAAAACGTGATCTTCGCGCACATAGGCATGCGCCAAAACGTAGTCACCCAGACGTTGGCTGTTTCGCAAACCGGCGCAGTGACCCAGCATCAGCCATGTGTGTGGCCGCAGGACTGCGATATGGTCGGTGATGGTTTTGGCATTGGATGGGCCAATGCCGATATTGACCATGGTGATGCCGCACTGACCATCGCGTTTCAGATGGTAGGTTGGCATTTGTGGTTGCCGGGACAGGGCTTCACCCTCATCACCGCCATTGCGATTGGTAACGCGGTTGCCGGGTTCGACAAATGACGTGTATCCGCTATCGGGATCATCCAGTGATTTTTTTGAAAATTCAATGAATTCATTGATATAGAACTGATAGTTCGTGAACAGGACATAATTTTGAAAATGCTCGGGGGACGTGGCTGTATAGTGGGACAACCGGTGCAGGGAATAATCCATTCGTTGCGCAGTAAACGGCCCGAGCGGGGTGTTTTCTGAATCGTCATAGTCAAATTTGCCATTGACGATCTTGTCGTCGGTTGACGCGAGGTCTGGAACATCAAATATGTCGCGCAGCGGGCGGTCGAATTTGTCTTCAATCGATCCTTCCACATGCGCGCCTTCACGGAACGCAAAATGCAGGGGAATGGGCGTGTCGGACGCCGCAATCGTGATCGCGGTGTTGTGGTTTTCGATC
>CAJQPW010000007.1 GCA_905480295.1 uncultured Rhizobiaceae group bacterium
GGAATGTAGAAGAAGCCGGCGCCGTACATATCACAGACCTTCACATAATCCATGGGCTCCGGCTCGGCAACAATCGGATCAGCAGCCCGGGCAGTAGAAACCGCCATGATTAGAGCTGATGAAGTGGCAAGATGAACTAATAGTTTCATTTTTATCTCCTGAAAAACTATTCTTAGATTATTTAGCCCAAAACAACACATACAGGTAAAAAAAATACATAAAAGAGGAAATATTCATAAATCAATATTATATTTTTACTGTAACTCTTATGCAACATTAGAATCAATACATAAATATTAATTATATAAATGAACTGATTCATCCCAACCACGACATGATTATGCGAGGCGGTCTTTTTTGAATATTTGCTTGTTTGTTCGTTCAAACTGAAGACGGGTTTATGAACCAGAGGCTAGCGTTTGGCCCTGCATTGAAACAGGAGCTGCTGTTTCTGAAGCTCTCCCTGGCGTCTCAATTTCAGCGTTTTCCACCCTGACAAACCAAAACAACAGATTGGATACTGTACGATCTGTTTATGATTGCATGGCCTTCAACGGCGTCTTTGCGAACCTTCGAAGGGCCCTATCAATTCCTGCGTCAAAGCAAATTTATCCTCGCTGGCTCCAGAATTGTATTACCGACAAGGGCGGGCGTGCTCGCGCCACCGTTTCGGGCAAACGCAGGCGAACGCCCGATGTCAGAGTCGTAAACCCGTCCGTTCATGCGAACGAGACCAACAGGGGCAAGCTGTTCACGACCGGTTTAGCACCGCGTAGTGATGATGGAGTTGATATCGGGACTGGCCGGTCGGTGATCGGACACCACGCTGAATGCGTCTAACGGCCCACCGCGTTCAACAGCAGGCTGGTTTCGCTGTTTGCCACACCCCTGATCTCTCTGATCTGACGCAGAATCAGATCAAACTCCGGCAGGCCGGTTGTTTCGATCTGCGCCACCAGGTCCCATGTTCCATTGGTACTGTGCAGCGAAACGACGCCCTGCAAATTGTTGAGCACCCTGATCACCGACCGGGTCATGACCCCCTCCAGTTCGATCATAGTCACCGCCCGAACAACATCTGATTCAGCTGCTGCATCCAGTTCCACGGTGAACCGTTGAATGATACCGCTGGAGATCAACCGGTCCATGCGCGCCTGAACCGTCGCCCGCGACAGCCCAAGGGTTTGCGCCAGCTGCGTGATCGATGCGCGGCCGTCGTTTTTCAACATCGCCAGAAGGCGGCGGTCCTGACCGGACAATTCTGAAGCCATGTTACAATTCGCAGATTTATATTAGCATTATGTAAAAAAATATACGCATTTTGCGCAATTTTTCAACTTAATGATCAATTGTGTCTTTGCGACACTGAACCTGCTTGAAAAAGAGGTGTTGCCATGGCGTCAAAACTGGGTCTTGTGGGCGCGCCGGTGCAATCCGGGGCCAGTCAGGCTGGATGTCTGATGGGGCCGGATGCCCTGCGCACGGCCGGGCTCGCCATTGCCCTGTCCGAACTCGGCCATCAGGTCACCGATTTCGGCAATGTCGCCCCGCGAAATGTTCAGATCCCGGCTCATTGTAACCCGGCAGTCCAGGGACTGGACGATACGGTCGGCTGGGCCCTGGCGCTTCAGGAAATGGCCCTTCGGGCAGCATCAGAAATCGATATCCCGATTTTTCTTGGTGGAGATCACAGTTTGAGTATCGGATCGGTTCCCGGCATCGCAAGCCGTGCAGCCCAACAGAACCGGCAACAATTTGTGCTCTGGCTCGATGCCCATCCGGACATTCATTCCCTGCACACCACAACCAGCGGCCATCTGCTTGGGAGCCCCGTCGCCTATTTCACCGGTCAAAGTGGCTTTGAAAACGCCTATCCGGATCTCAACAGTTCCGTTCCCGCAGGCAATATCTGCATGATGGGGATCCGGTCGGTGGATGAATCCGAACGCTGCGCACTGGCAAACAGTGACATTGAAGTTCTGGATATGCGGGCGCTGGACGAACAGGGGGTTGCGCAACCCTTGCGCCGTTTCCTGGCCCGGGTGGCGGCGGCGAATGGTCATCTGCATGTCAGCCTCGACGTCGACTTTCTCGAACCGTCCATTGTACCAGCCGTCGGCACCACAGTTCCCGGCGGGGCAAGCTTTCGCGAGGCCCACCTGATCATGGAGCTGCTGCATGACAGCGGTCTGGTGACCTCGCTCGACCTGGTGGAGTTAAACCCGTTTCTCGATCACCGGGGCCAGACCGCCACTTTGATGGTTGATCTCTGCGCCAGTCTTTTTGGACGCACGGTGCTGGATCGTCCCACCGCACGATTTTAGCAAAACAAACCAAGTCAGGAGGCCACGGCCATGAAACACACAGCAACCACTTCGTTCAATCTTGCCCCATCCGCGCTCGCCATGGTGCCCTTTGTCAGCGTTGAAAACATGATGCGGATCGTCAACACGCTCGGTCCGGCCAATGCGATGCAGCAGATGAGTCAATACATTGAATCCGACTTTGCCCGCTGGGACCAGTTCGACAAGACACCGCGGGTTGCCGCGCATTCCCGCGAAGGGGTGATTGAACTGATGCCGACAAGCGATGGCGAAACCTACGGATTCAAATATGTCAACGGCCACCCGGCCAACATGGCGCGTGGGTTTCAGACGGTGACCGCCTTTGGTGTGCTGGCGCGGGTCGACAACGGCTATCCCATCCTGTTGTCCGAGATGACCGTGCTCACCGCCCTGCGCACGGCGGCAACTTCGGCGGTGGCCGCCAAATATCTCGCGCCGCCACAATCGCAGACCATGGCGATGATCGGCAATGGTGCCCAGTGCGAGTTTCAGGCCCTCGCCTTTCAGCAGATACTCGGCATCAACACCGTGCGGCTTTTTGATATTGACCCTGCCGCCACCAAGAAGGCCGCGGCCAACCTGGCGGCGTCGGGTTTGAACATCGTCACCTGTACGTCTTCGCAGGACGCGGTGGCGGGAGCCGATATCATCACCACCTGTACCGCCGACAAACAATGTGCGACGATCCTGACCGACAACATGATTGGCTCCGGGGTGCACATTAATGCGATCGGCGGCGATTGTCCGGGCAAGACCGAACTGCATCGCGACATCCTGCTGCGCTCCGACATATTTGTGGAGTTTCCCCCGCAGACCCGCATCGAGGGCGAGATTCAGCAACTGCCCGAAGATCACCCGGTCACCGAACTGTGGCAGGTCATCGCCGGCAAGGCGCAGGGGCGCAAATCAGCCGACCAGATCACACTGTTCGACAGTGTCGGCTTTGCCACCGAAGACTTTTCCGCCCTGCGCTTCATCCATGATCAACTGGCCAGGACCGGTCATTTTGTGGAACTCGACATGCTTGCTGATCCGGACGACCCCCGTGACCTGTTTGGCATGGTGAAACGGGCGCAGAACGCCTGATACCGGCAAACGGTCCGTTTCCCCTCTCGCCGGTGATGACGGGCTGTTGATCGCCGCAGCATGATTTCGATTTGCAGCTTTCGGGAATGTTTGTACCCTTTCACCCGGTAGGGGCCACGGCCCGCCTGAAAGGGATAAAGCAATGGCCATGGGTCTTCTCTTCGCCGCCGCCTTCGCAATGGCCTATTCCATGGTCGCCAAGCGGTTATCGACAACCATCCTCACCGCGCCCATGCTGTTTTTGGGTTTCGGTTATCTGTTGGCGCAGACCGGATGGATGCCATCGCATGGTGCCGACGAGGCGCTGCACCTGGTTGCCGAAGTAACCCTGATCATCCTGTTGTTTCTTGATGCCGCCCAGACCGATCTGAAAGCGCTGCGGTCCCGGCACATCTGGCCGTTTCGCATGCTGCTGCTGGGCCTGCCCCTTGCGGTGATCATCGGCTCTGCCTGGGCACTGCTGTTTTTGCCGGGCTGGCCGCTGGCTGCAATTGTTTTGGTGGCAGCCATCATGGCTCCGACCGACGCTGCGCTCGGACAATCCGTCGTCACCAACCCGCTGGTGCCGGAGCGGGTGCGGCGGGCGCTGACGGTGGAAAGTGGGCTGAATGACGGGCTGGCCCTGCCCTTCATCCTGCTCTGCGCCAGCCTGACCGCCAATATGGTGGAATCTGATGCAACAAACTGGTTGCTGTTTGGCGCCAAGCAGCTGGTCCTCGGCCCGGCAGCCGGTGCTGTCATGGGCATGATCGGTGGCCGCGTTCTGCTGTGGGCCAAGGACAATGACATGACGTCCGATACCTATGAGGGAGTAGGTGCAATGGCCCTGGCCATTTGTGCCTATCTCGGTGCCGACATGATCGGCGGCAATGGTTTTATCGCCGCTTTTGTTGCCGGCCTGTGCTTTGGTGACCTGGTCGAAAAGCGCTGCAAATTCATCTTTGAGTTTACTGAAAGCGAGGGACAGGGACTGACCTGGATGGCGTTCCTGCTGATCGGCCTGGTGCTGGTTCCCCCTGCCCTGCAGCACCTGGATTTGAAAATGCTGGGGCTCATTCTCGGCAGTCTTCTGATTGTACGCCCGCTGGCGATCTGGCTTTCGCTGATCCGCACTGACGCACGACCCGTAACCCGGTTGTTCTTCGGCTGGTTCGGTCCACGCGGTCTGGCAACAGCGCTGTTTGCGCTGATCGTGGTGGAAAAAATCAGTGGGGACTTTGGCGAAACTATTCTTCATATCGCCGTCAACACGGTGTGGATCAGCGCCCTGTTGCACGGGATCACCGCTGCCCCGGCGGCACGAGCCTATTCCCGACTGGACATCGAAGAATAAGGGCAAGCCTGCCGCTTATCACCAAAGGCTACTGGCGTTCGCGCAGGGCCTTTAAATTGGCGGGCAGTTTGGTCAGCAGATAGATCGCAATTCCGATCAGCACCACGGCCAATACGGGTCTGAAAATGCCACCCATCAGGAACAGGGGCACGGTCACGGACAGCAGGAACAATGGGGCATACCAGACGGTCCATGGCTTGATGCCCCGGTCGTTCTGATACCAGCTGAACACAATCGAAAAAGCACTGACGATGATGAAGAACAGTGACCATGGATGGGTGAAGAACTCACTGACATCGGTGGACAGGGCCAGGGAACGGGACAGCCAGCGCTCGGCAATCGGCCCCAGCACAACGCCCAGGATCATCGGCGCAAGTGGAAATTTCAGGTTACGCATGACGTATCCGACCACGCCGAATACGGCCAGCGTCCACATGTCATTTTCGATATTGTTGAGCGAAAAGACCCCGATCCCGCAATAGACCAGAATGATCGAGGCCAGCACATACATCCGCACCCGGGTCACCAGAACAAAGCCGCGCAACGCGCCGGACTGCAATGCCAGAACAAGGAAGTTTGCAAAGAAGAAAGCAATGAAAATCGCATAGGCAATCTTCGGTTCATCGGCGATGAAGGCCGGGCTCGGCACAACATCGTGAATGAGCAGCGCACCGAGCATCACCGCGGTGATGACGTCACCGGGGATACCGAGCGCCATCATCGTGATCAGGGCACCGCCGGCTGTGGCGTTGTTGGCCGATTCCGGTGCGATGATGCCGCCGGGATGGCCGGTGCCAAATTTTTCCGGAGTCGGAGAGGCCTTTTTGGCCTGATCATAGGCAAGAATGTTGGAGATCGAGGACCCCGCAGCCGGCAACACGCCGGTAAACACCCCGATGAATGACGAGCGGACGATGTTGATCCAGTCGGCGAGAATGGTTTTGATGGCGCGACGGTGTTCAATGCGGATGCTGACATCCTTCATTTCACTCAGCGCCTTGCGCGCGCTGCCGCGGTCGCGAATGTCGGACATCAACTGCGAGAAGGCAAACAGGCCGATCAACACCGGCAGGAAGGCGAAGCCCTCACCGAGATATTCAAACCCGAAATCAAACCGCTTGACCCCGTTGATATCATCCTCGCCAACCGCTGCGATGATCAGCCCCAACGCCCCGGATATCAGACCCTTGATCATGTTGTCCCCGGCCAGACTGGCGGTGACGGTCAGGGCAAAGAAGATCAGCGCAAAATAGTCCCAGGGTTGGAATTCGAGACCGATGCGCGCCAGTTGCGGTGCCACGGCAATCAACAACATGGTGGAAATGATACCGCCAAAGAACGAAGACCACACACCCAGACCCAGCGCATAGCCCGGGTCGCCATTGCGGGCCATGGGGAAGCCGTCAAAGGTGGTCGCCACCGACGATGGGGTTCCCGGAATTCCGATCAGAATACCCGACATCAATCCGCCGGACAGACCACCGACATAAACCCCGATCATGGTGGCAATGCCCTGCGAGGCTTCCATGCCGAAGGTAAACGGCAAAGTCAGAACCACCGCCATGGCAATGGTAAATCCGGGAATGGCGCCAGCGATCAGACCCGCCGATGCACCCACTGTCATCAGCAGCAGGGTCTGAAAGGTCGCCAGTTCCTGAATGGCAGCAATGGTGTTGTCGAATATCATATCAGATCAGCCCTCAGATGCCGGGCATAATTTCGCCGCGCGGGAGCAATACCCGCAGGCCAAAGGTGAACAGGGACCACATCGCTCCAACCGAGATGCAGGCGATCAGCGCATGCAGCAACAACTCTCTTGGACCGGCGCCGCCCAGCAGGGTGAGCAGAAGGAAAACCAGCAACGTGCCGCCGATCAGGGTGCCGAAAAACGGCAGGGTGATCAGAAACAGAAAATAAAGGGCAAAACAGGCAATGGGATTGGAGAAATGCCGCAACCGGCCAATAATCCCGCGGGGGCGTTCAGTATCCTCAGCCGCCGCTGCTAGCGCCGCCTCGCGCCGGGAAAGGCTTTGGAAAAAATAAATCAGGCAAAACCCGGTGAGCACATAAGACACGCCCTGGGGCCATGCAGCGGGTGGCAATTCGCCAAATTGAGGGTCACGAATCTGGAACCCGGCCCAAATCAAAAATCCGCAAAACAACAACAGTAGGATGGATACAATCGTATCCCTGTCCAGGGTTTTCATTGATGGTTCCGCTTTCAACCCGTGCAATTGAATAGGATCCGGCATCACAATCGATGCCGGATCCACAGTTTTCAGTTCGGCCTATTTCTTGAACATGCCAATCTTGATGGCCACTTTTTCGTGGGCCGTATAGGTGTCCTTGAACCATGCGGCATAGCCATCCGGTCCAACCCACTGAACGGGTGTTCCTTTGGCCTTCAGTTTGGCCAGCAATTCCGGGCTTTCAGCCGCCGCCTTGATCTTCTGCGACCACATCTCGATCACGTCTTTCGGCGTGCCTTTTGGCGCAACAATACCGCGGTCGAGCGAATAGGTCATATCCGTGCCCAATTCCTTCAGTGTCGGTACGTCCGGGAACTGTGGCAGGCGTTCTGCTGCAGCAACCGCATAGGCTTTCAGCGTACCCTGAGCGACGTTTTTCTCAGCGGTCGGAATGTTGACCGTTCCCAGTTTAATCGTACCAGCCAGCAACGCTGTTACCCGCTGCTTGGTGCCATCAAAGGGAATGTATTTCAGCTTGGCGCCCGGGTTGAGATCTTCGATCAGCAGCCACATGAACTGGCTGGTTGAACCCAGTGTTGCACCCAATGGAATGGTGTTCGGGTTTGCCTTGGCATCGGCGATCATGGCGTTGAAATCCGACCATGGCGCATCGGCTGACGCACCAATCACTTCCGGTGTCGATGTGACCTGAGCCACCATGTCAAATGCGTCCCAGGTGAAGTCCACCCGACCGGCAAGATAGCTGACAATCGCGCTTTGGTGGATCGCAAACAGGGTGCAACCATCGGCCTTGGCCTTCCTGGCTTCCTTGGCACCCTTGTTGCCGCCCTGACCACTGATGGTCACGACCTGAATTTTGGGGCCATCCATTTTGTTCATAATCTCTTCGAAGATCGAAAAGATGATGTGAGTGCCACCACCGGGAGCCCATGGAACGATCAGTTTGGCGGTGTTGCAGGGTATTTCTGCAGCGGCCATCGCCGAGTTGGATGTGAACGAGGCCAGGCCCAGTGCCATCGCGCCCATTAGAGATTTTGTTATTTTCATTGTACTTGTCTCCCAGTAATGATCATTTATCAAACGATAACAATATCCCACAGCGGGGCGAGGTCAAGCGGTCGCATAAATTGTCCCCGACCTGCCACGCTGCTAACAATCGCCGGAGAAAAAAGTACCGATGGAAAATATCAACATACAATTCACGCTGTTTTCAGCCTTCTATTCTCCGCTGATCGCGACCATGTCAGGTGGTTTTCTGCAAAAGCAAGGTCTCGACCCGCATTGGTCGGTTTCAGCACCGGGGACCTCGGCCATTGCAGCCCTCAACGACGGCAGCGCACATCTTGTACAAACAGCGCTCAGCCAGAGTTTCACGCCCCTGTCCAAGGGTGAAGAACCGGGCTACCGGCACTTTGCCCAGGTCAACGAGATGGACGGGTTTTTCCTGACGGCCCGGGAACCTGATCCGGACTTCAGCTGGTCAAAGCTGGAAGGGGCGCGGGTGATTTTATTCGGTGGCGGACAGCCATTGGTGATGTTCAAATTTGCCTGCCACAAGGCCGGAATTGATTATGAAAAGATTGAAGCCGTTCATGTCGGCGGTGCCGCTGACATGGATAAGGCGTTTCGCGATGGTCAGGCCGATTATGTTCAGCAGCAGGGGCCGTTTCCACAGCAACTGGAAGCCGATGGTGTCGGGCATATTGTTGCCCAGGTCGGACCGAAAGTCGGACCCTGCGCGTTTTCCAGCTTTGCGGCCAAACCGGAGTGGCTGGCCAGCGACATGGCGGAGGCTTTTATTCGGGCCTATGTCGAAACCCGCCATTATATGAACGAAGCTGCGGCGGAGGAGATTGCCGCCGGACAGGAATCGTATTTTCCAGCGATTGACCCGCAGGTATTGACCACCTGCATCGCCACTTATCAGAAGCTGGGCAACTGGACCCCGCATGTTGCGATCACACCTGAGGCTTTCGAAGCCACGATGGACATCTACCAATTTGCCGGGGGTCTGGAGCAGCGCTTTGACTATTTGCAGGCCTGCGCCCTGCCACCGGGACTGGACGCAACGGGCTAGGGTCAGGGCTTGTTGAGATTGAAGCTGCTGAATGAGCGTTTGGGGCCCTTTGACGACCTCAATGCTCGGTCGCAAATTAGCATACATTTGCAATGAGGCCGTAACATCGGCCACCTTGCAATCTGCGGCTAGAGCAAACCGTACATGACGTGGGCCAACTTCTGTTTGGGGAGTTCGGCTTCGTGTGTTTTGTAGGCATGAGCGGGATTTAAAAAATCTTGAGTTCCACCTGCTTTATACTGGTCACGTTGCGCTTGAAGAATATGGCGGCAAGATTGCTGGT
>CAJQPW010000008.1 GCA_905480295.1 uncultured Rhizobiaceae group bacterium
CGACCAATCACATTTGATTATTTGATTGGATTACTCGGATTAATTTTTGTTATCTGGCGCTGAACCCTGTCAGGAACAGCCCCATGGCCCGTGTGAACATCAAACAACTGGAAGCATTTGTGCATGTGGCCGATCAGGCCAGTTTCCGCCGCGCCGCCGCGGCACTCAATACGACACAGCCGAATATATCTGCCCGAATTGCCTCCCTTGAAAATTCGATTGGGCAGAAACTGATGGAGCGCGATTCCGGATCGGTCGTTTTGACCACATCAGGGAAAGTGCTGCTGGAAAAAGCGCGCAACGTTGTGCAGGCGCTGGATGAATTTCTGGTGGCCACGGATCAGCCGGGACTGTTTGAAGGCACGTTGCGCCTGGGGGCAACCGAGATGGTGGTCCATACGTGGTTGGGAAAATTTCTCGCAGCATTGCGTGAGCGGTTCCCCAATATCAATACTGAGCTCACCGTTGATTTATCTGCGAACCTCTCGACCGCCCTGTTCAACCAAACTATCGATCTTGCGTTGCAAAGCGGACCCTTCAATCGCCGGTCATCCGGCACAGTGAATTTGGGCAGCTATCCGATGGTTTGGGTGGCTTCCCCAAGTCTTCATATCCCCGACCGGGTTCTGTCGTTTCAGTCTTTGACACAGCAGCCGATACTGACCCACGCGCGTCAGACCCTTCCCTTTCAGCAACTTGAAAAACATGTCGCCGGTCGGCGCGGTGTGCGACTGGTTCCCTCCACCAGCCTGTCGGCCTGTATGCGGATGACAGTTGAGGGTCTCGGCATTGCCTGCCTTCCCGATGCCATGGTCGGCGATGAAATTGAGCAGGGCAATCTGGTTCAACTTGAATATTCCTGGGTGCCGGACAATCTTACATTCCAGGCACGATTCCATGCAGAAAGAGCACCCCATTACCTGAGCGAAGCTGCCAGTCTTGCTGCCGACATGTCTGCCAATTCAATCAGCTGATCATACAACCAAATATTCATGCGTTGATCGCGACACCATAAATTCTCTGCGCATTGCCGTTGCAGACGGCCTCCTGTTCGCTGGGCGACAAATCACTGATCAGACTTCGGAAAATGTCAATCCAGGACGGCAGATCGGACCCGCGATTGACAACCGGCCAATCGCTTCCCCAAACCAACCGATCACTGCCGAAACATTCAATGACATGATCAACATAGGGCTTGATCGCTTCCCGATTGGACTGTCCCGGGGCGCAATAGGCCAAAACACCTGATAATTTTGCATTGAGGTGAGGCAAGGTTGCGAGCCGGGCGACCTTTGCTTTCCACTGCTCAATTTCACCGCCCGCAATGTCGGGAACACCGCAATGGTCAAGCACGAATCGTATCCCGTCACAGGCAGCAACACATTCATAGGCCACATCCAATTGATCGGCACGGTAGACCAGATCAAAAACTTTATTCATGGCACCGATTTTTTTCAGGTTGCTGCGAAAGGTAACGCTATGGCTCACATCATCCGGGGCCTCATGCAAAATGCGCCGGAAGCCGACGACCGGCAAGCCTGCACATTCCTCCAGCCAGGCATCAAAACCGGCATCTTCTTCAGGGCGGCAGGACGCAATTATGCCGACGATGCGGTTTTCCGGATCACCTGCCAGCTTGGATACAAAACGTGTTTCACGTTGATAGTCATCTGCATCCACTTCCATGAAGAGAGTGGCGGCAACGTCCTTATTCACCGTCAGGTCTTGATAATGTTGAACCGTGAATTCCTGTCCTGCCAATTCAGGCAGCGTATGGGTCCACGCATATTGCAGTTGGTTTCGATAGAGAAGATGTTGATGTGTATCGAGCAGCATAACCATTTCTGTGGTGGCACCTTTGCGCGGAATTCCATTGTCCTGACAAGTGTAGAGGTAAGTCTGCTCCACAGCTAGGCCATTGGTCCGAGCCTCCCCAGCCAGCATGAACTGCATTTCAAAAATCAACGGTTGACATAAAACCTTTTGGTATCATATAACGTGATACCTTATGGTATTATGATAGGACTTATGATGACCCGAATTCTCTGCCTTTCACTGGCCTGTGCAATTGCGCTCCTTCCAGCCCACACCGCCATGGCCGGATCCCAAATCCTCAATGAACCAACTGAAAAACTGGACTGGCAAACCACACCGGAAGGTGTTGCCTTTGCCGCACTTGTCGGTGATCGCTTTGCTGAAGCCTACATGGCGATGGTCAAACTTCCTGCCGGGCTGGTCAGCCCGCCCCACACCAAATCGGCCAATATGTTTGGTGTGATGATATCCGGCTCGATGATCCATGTACCGGTCAATTCCAACCCGCAGGACGAAGTGGTATTGCCGCAGGGTTCGTTTTACAAGGTTCCCAAAAACCTTCCCCATGTCAGCAAGTGCGTGTCAAAAACCGATTGTGTGACCTTCCTTTACCAGGACGGAAAATTTGATTTTCTCCCCGTTACCGGCCAGGTCACCCAATGATTGGCGCGGTCGAACCTGACGCGATTCAGGGCGCGTTTCGCGCGCTTGCCGACCCCACCCGTCGCGGCATTCTGCTTCATCTCAGCAATCAGGACATGACGATTGGCGAAGTGGCCGATCAGTTCGACATCACCCGAGCGGCGGTCAAAAAACATCTCACCATTCTGGAAGAAGGGGACCTGATATCGGTGCGGGTCAGCGGTCGCGAACGCATCAATCATCTCGAACCCGCCACACTGAAAAGTGTTTCCGATTGGCTCGGCTACTTCAACCGATATTGGGATGATCGTCTGGCCAGACTTGGAGATGCAATTGAAAACCACGAAGCGGTTGAATCAATTTCGCCCACAGGAAAGCAAAAATAATGAGCACAACGTCAATTATCAAATCCGTATTTTTCAACGCCCCCCGTGAGACGGTTTGGGAATTTCTTACCGACAAAGACAAGCTTGGCATCTGGTATCACCCGGCAGAATCGGATCTTGTCGAAGGGCAAGATTACAGCCTTTACCGGTTGGACGAAGCAGGTGAAAAAGTGCCCCAAATCACCGGTCGTGTGCTCGAAATGAAAGTGCCCTGGCGACTCGTGACAACCTTTGTCATTGGACCTTTTCAAGGCCAGGAAACCACCATCACCTGGATCCTGGAAGAGGCCGCGGGAGGAACCCGACTGGTGCTCACCCATGAAGGCATCGCCGAAGTCATGGGTGATGGAGCGATGCATTTGTTAATGGCGCTGGATCATGGATGGGACAAACATCTGGGCGACCTGCGCAGTCAGACTTCGTCATAAACTCCTTTGGACCTGCGGGTTCCGGATGTTTTCGGCCGGAACCCGCCATTGTATTGTTGGCCTTCAATTTGCCCTTCTGCACCAACAACAAAAAGGCAAAGAACAAGCAAGCAGCACGACGCAAATAAATTGTTTTACATTCTCTCTAGTCAGACCGTCCGATACTGATACTATAGTGTGGTTCAGCTAGTGAGTCCCACGATGAGGACAGGCCGGACCGGTGTGGGAGTAGTTTTTCGATTTGAGCGTTGGAATTCCGGCTATATTTGACGGCCACAATGACGTGTTGTCCAGACTGTGGCGCGCAGGAAATGAAAAGGCTTGCGCCCTGTTTCGCAATGGTCGCGACGGCGCCATTGACCTTCCAAAATCACGAACGGGCGGGTTTGCCGGTGGCTTTTTCGCCATCTACGTTCCTTCACCGGACAATCGCGATTTCAACTTCGAGGCGATGAACCAGCCAGAATACGACTTGCCGCTGCCTGATCCTATCCCTGTAGCGGAATCCCTGCCGGTTGCTCTGGCCCAGGCTTCGATCCTGCATCGGCTGGAAGCGGACGGGGCGCTAAAAATCTGCACGAATGTCGCTGAAATCCGTTCCTGCATGGCCAGCCAAACCATCGCTGCGATCATGCACATCGAAGGCGCCGACTGCATCGATCCGGATTTTCACGTGCTCGACCTCTTCCACCGCGCGGGACTGCGCTCGCTCGGGCCCGTGTGGAGCCGTCCGACACTGTATGGTCATGGCGTTCCCTTTCGATTCCCCAGCGACGGCAATATTGGCCCGGGCCTGACCGATGATGGCATTCGCCTGGTCAAGCGCTGCAACGACATGGGCATAATAATTGATCTTTCCCATCTCAACGAAGCCGGATTCTGGGATGTTGCCAAACACAGCACGGCTCCGCTGATTGCAACCCATTCCAACGCAACGACACTGTGCAGAAACTCCCGCAACCTTACCGATCGGCAACTCGACGCGATCGCAGAAAGCGACGGTATGGTGGGCATCAATTTCGCCGTCGCCTTTTTGCGCACTGACGGACAAAAGGACATCAATGTCGAGCTCGATGACATGATGCGCCATTTTGACCACCTGATCGGCAGACTGGGCGAGGATCGTGTCGGGCTTGGATCTGATTATGACGGTGCCGAAGTACCTCTCAGCATTACGGATGTTTCCCAGTTGGATGCGCTGCGCAACGCGTTTCGCACCCATGGGTATAACGAACAGCTTTTGACCAAACTGTGCCACGAAAACTGGCTGTCTGCGCTGGAAAGAAGTTGGGGTTCAGGTCAACTGGACCAGACGATCGACCACTAGAAGACTGATTTGCAAACTAGGAGTAAAAGACATGACTTACGTTTCAAAGATTCTAACGAGCACCGCTCTCGGGCTGACGCTGGCGATGAGCCCGGTGCTGGCTATAGCTGAAACACCGGACAACATGCTTGTCATCGCCAACCGTATTGATGACATCACAACACTGGATCCGGCAGAATCCTTCGAGTTTGCTGGTAGTGATGTCAGCCGCAACGTTTATGGTCGATTGGTCAATTTTGACCCCCTTAATCTGGATGCGGGCTACAAACCCGACCTTGCGGCAAGCTGGACCGTATCTGACGATGGCAAAACCATCACTTTCACCATGCGTGATGGCGTAAAATTCCATTCTGGCAATCCCGTCAGTGCCGAAGATGCAGAATTTTCGTTGCGGCGGGCCGTGATTCTCAACAAGACGCCGTCGTTCATCCTCACCCAATTTGGATTTACAGCCGACAATGTGGCAACCACCATTGTTGCAAACGGCAATACATTGAGCATCACGACCGACAAGCGATATGCAACGTCATTTGTGCTGAACTGCCTGACCGCCGTGATCGGTGGAATCGTCGACAAGAAAACGGTGATGGCCAACGAAGTCGACGGTGATATGGGCAACAGCTGGCTGAAAACAAATTCTGCCGGTTCCGGTGCCTACAAGGTGGTGAGCTGGAAACCCAATGACTCAGTCACCCTGCAATCCAACCCTGACTTCTACCAGGGTGCTCCTGCCATGAAACGGGTGATTGTCCGCCACGTGCAGGAAAGTGCCACCCAGAGACTGTTGCTGGAAAAGGGCGATATTGACGTTGCCCGCAACCTGAACCCGGAAGATGTGGCCGGGATCAGTGGCAAGGACGGCATTGCTGTGGACAGCGAATTACGCGGACGACTGATGTATATGGCCTTCAACCAAAAACATCCTGAACTTTCCAAACCGAAGGTTCGTCTGGCTCTCAAATATCTGCCGGATTACAAGGGCATGCAGGATAGTTTCCTGAAGGGCCAGTATACGATCCATCAAGCCTTCTTGCCGCGGACCTACCTTGGAGCAATTGATGACAAGCCGTTCAGTCTTGACGTTGCAAAGGCCAAGGCGCTGATGGCCGAAGCCGGCGTATCCGGGTTTGAAATTGAGGTCGGGGTTCGTGAAGCGCAGGAGCGTATTGAAATCGCGCAATCCCTGCAGAACTCCTTTGCACAGGTCGGCGTGAAGCTGAACATCACGGTGGGAACAGCCAAGCAGATCTTGACCCGCTATCGCGCCCGCGAACTGGACATGTATCTGGGAGCGTGGGGACCGGACTATCCGGATCCACAGACCAATGCCGGCACGTTTGCCTTCAACCCTGACAACTCAGATGAGAAGAAAGCCACGGGCCTGCTCGCCTATCGCAACGCCTGGGATCCAGGCGCCATGAACCAGGCGGTCGAAGCGGCTGTAATCGAAGGCGATCGCGACAAGCGCGCTAAAATGTATCAGGACATGCAGCGCCAGCATCAGATGGAATCGCCTTTCGGTGTGATGTTCCAGAAGATTGAACAGACCGGCCGCCGCGCCAACGTCAAGAACCTGAACCTGGGAGGCGCGATCACCTCGGTCTCCTACTGGCCCGTGACCAAGTAGAACGGACGCAGGTGACCGACAGTACAAACAAGGAAATAGGGCGGCAGCCGTCGCCCTATTTTGGGTACTTGACCAAGGCTCTGGGCACGCTCGGGTCCATCGCGACCACTATGCTGGGCCTGCTCTTCATTACCTTTGTGATCGGCCGGGTGATGCCCATCGACCCGATCATCGCGGTGCTGGGTGAACGCGCTTCCAAAGAAGCCTATGACGCGATGTATATCGAGATGGGTCTCGACAAACCCGTCATCATTCAATTTCTAAACTATATCTGGGACGTCGTGCGCGGCGATTTTGGTATGTCCCTGCTGAACGCACGCCCTGTGGTCGATGACATAATTCGTGTCTTTCCGGCGACGCTGGAACTCGCAACCATCGGTACAATGATCGGGGTTGTGCTGGGTGTGCCGCTGGGAGTCGTTGCCGCCGTCAACCGGGGCACCTGGATTGATCAGATCGCCCGGGTAATCGCATTGGTCGGCTATTCAATGCCGATTTTCTGGCTTGGCCTCGTCGGATTGCTGGTTTTCTACGGCATTCTGGGTTGGGTTGGCGGTCCGGGGCGCATTGGCATATTCTATGTCGATCTGGTGCCAACCGTGACCGGACTGATCCTGGTCGACAGCATCATCGACGGCCAGTGGGATGTGTTTTGGGATGCCGTCAGTCACATCATTTTACCCGCTTCTCTGCTTGGCTATTACAGTCTTGCCTATATCAGCCGCATGACCCGCTCTTTCATGCTGGAGCAGATGGGAGCGGAATACATCATCACCGCCCGGGTCAAGGGCATGTCCGAATGGGCGGTGATCTGGCGCCACGCCTTTGCCAATATCAAAGTCCCGTTGATTACGGTGATTGCCCTGAGTTATGCAAACCTGCTGGAAGGTTCTGTCCTGACTGAAATAATCTTTGCCTGGCCGGGTATCGGTTCATATATCACCACGGCGCTTCTGTCCGCTGATATGAATGCCGTGCTCGGGGGAACGGTAGTTGTCGGCCTGCTGTTTGTCTGCCTCAACATATTTTCCGATCTTTTATACAAATTTTTCGACCCGAGAGCCAAATGAACAGTGCACCGGAAACAAAGGGGAGTGCGCGTCAGCTCGAAGCCTGGCTGCTGTCCAATACACCGACTTCGCGTCGCCATGCGCGACTGGGTTCGCTGTACAAGGGTTGGCTCAAGTTAAAATCCAACAAGCTTGCCATGCTCGGCCTGTTTATTCTGATCGCGCTGGTGGTCATAGCGATATTGGCGCCGATCATCTCGCCTGCCGATCCGTTCGAGCAGAACCTCGGCAACCGTCTGAAACCGCTGGGAACAGAAGGCCATTTTCTGGGCACCGATTCGCTGGGGCGTGACCTGCTCAGCCGTCTCATTTATGGCTCACAAATCACGCTGTACATCGTGGCGCTGGTCGCCCTGATCGCCCCGGTTGCCGGCCTGTTTGTCGGCACAATGGCAGGTTATCTCGGGGGTTGGGCTGACGTTGTGCTGATGCGGGTAACCGACATATTTCTCGCCTTTCCCCGCCTGGTTTTGGCACTGGCCTTTGTTGCCGCTCTGGGTGCCGGGATTGAAAATGCCGTTATTGCTATTTCCCTGACCGCGTGGCCGCCCTATGCCAGAATCGCGCGGGCAGAGACCCTGACCATTCGCAATTCTGATTATATCAGCGCCGTCAAACTTCAGGGTGCCGGTGGATTACGCATCATCGTCAAACACATATGGCCGCTGTGTATTTCTTCGCTGATCGTGCGTGTTACTCTGGACATGGCCGGAATCATTCTGGCGGCGGCGGGTCTGGGGTTTTTGGGTTTGGGCGCGCAGCCCCCTTCGCCTGAATGGGGAGCCATGGTGTCAGAAGGACGCAAGTTCATTCTTGATCACTGGTGGGTTGCCACCGTGCCTGGGCTGGCAATCTTCACTGTCAGCCTCGGTTTCAACCTGTTGGGCGACGGCCTGCGGGATGTGCTGGACCCGAAGGATTCTGGCGATGAGTAAAGACACAGACCTGCTGGAAGTGGATGACCTGTGGGTCAAATTCCCGACCCGAACAGAAACTTTCGAGGCGGTCAGAGGGATCTCATTTCGACTGGGTCGAGAACGATTGGGGATTGTCGGTGAATCAGGTTCTGGAAAGTCCATGACCGGCCGCGCTATTTTACGCCTCATCCGCAAGCCCGGCATTGTTACGGCCAACCGGATATCCCTACACGGTCAGGACCTGATGAAACTGACCGAAAAGCAGATGAGAAATGTGCGTGGCAAGCAGATTTCCATGGTCATGCAGGATCCGAAATTTTCCCTCAATCCGGTGATGACCATTGGTGACCAGATTGTCGAAGCGTATCGTTTGCACGCCCGGGCAACCCGGTCCGAGGCCCATGCCAAGGCGCTGGAGATGCTTGAAGCTGTTTCGATCCGTGATCCAGAGCGGGTATTTCGGGCCTATCCCCATGAAATGTCCGGTGGGATGGGACAACGCATCATGATCGCGATGATGCTGATCCCTGATCCGGAAATCCTGATCGCCGATGAGCCAACTTCTGCACTTGATGTATCGGTGCAAACCCAGGTGCTGTCGATCATGGACCGGCTGGTTCAGGAACGGGGCATGGGACTGATTTTCATCAGCCATGATCTCAATCTGGTTTCAGCCTTCTGTGATCGGGTGCTGATCATGTATGCCGGCCGGATTGTCGAAACCTGCCGCGCTGATCGGTTACACGAAGCCAAACACCCCTATACGCGCGGCCTGCTCAATTCTCTGCCCCGCCTTGAAGAACCACGCGAAAGGTTGGACGTGCTCAAACGTGACCCGGCTTGGCGTGAGGCGGCCAGCGTGGTGGATGACCAATGACGGGATTGAGCGCAAAACATCTCAATGTATGGTTTGGAAGCGGTCGGGACCGGGTTCTGGCTGTGGATGACGTGTCCTTCAGCGTAGCCTCCGGAGCCTCTTTTGGCCTGGTCGGAGAAAGCGGGTCAGGAAAGTCCACAATCCTGCGGGCGTTGACCGGATTGGCACCCAACTGGTCCGGCGAAATGATGGTTGGAAATGAAGTGCTGCAAGGCCAGCGGTCATCTGCCTTTTACAAGCAGGTGCAGATGGTTTTTCAGGACCCCTACGCCTCCCTGCACCCTCGACACACCGTCGACCAGATGCTCAGCGAGACGTTGTATCTGCATGGGGTTGGCGAGATTGATACACATGTGGAAAAACTGCTCGACGACGTGGGGCTCGGCAATGCGTTTCGGTTTCGATACCCGCATCAGTTGTCGGGTGGACAGCGACAGCGGGTGGCCATTGCCCGCGCGCTGGCACCTGAGCCGGAAATTCTGCTGCTGGACGAACCCACCTCCGCACTTGATGTTTCCGTGCAGGCGGAAATCCTCAATCTCCTGACCGATCTTCGCTCTGAGCATAGTCTGACCTATGTCATGGTTTCACACGATCTCGCGGTGGTCGGTCATATGTGCGAAGAAATTGCCGTCATGCAAAACGGCAAGATTGTTGAAATCATGCCTGTCGCCGACATGCGCTCAATGCAGGCAAAACATGACTATACCCAACACTTGCTGAAAAGCTCTCAAGGCTATGAGCGGCGGGAGTTCAACGGGTAATCAGATATCGGTATCCAGGCTTGAACACCTGCTGCATTTAGACCGTTGAAAGCCCGAGCAGTAGCACCGCCAGCCAAGATTTGCACAGCCGGGTGTCAAACACTGCACAAAAATTGACTTGGAACAGTTAGCCTATACACTCAGTCAACCTTGCGATTTGGTAGGGGTTATTCACTTGGGAGAAATCGACATGAAACTAAAAAATCTTATGCTGTGTGCCGCAGCAATGCTTCTTTTTTCTTGGACAGGAGCCGCACAGGCTCAGGAAGAATGCAGCCGCGGAACACTGGATGCAGCCTATTGCGACAGGAATCTGGATCAGGTTGCTGACCTTCCCCTTGATGAAAGCAAATGGGTTGATCCGAGCACCATTATCTTCACCTACACACCGGTGGAAGACCCTGCGGTTTATGCCAATATCTGGGATGGATTTGTCAATCACATGAAGAAGGTCACCGGCCGCGATGTCGTGTTCTTCCCGGTTCAATCCAACGCCGCCCAGCTGGAAGCAATGCGGTCAGGCCGCTTGCACGTTGCTGGATTTAACACCGGTTCCAACCCGATCGCCGTCAGCTGCGCCGGTTTCGTGCCCTTTGGCATGATGGCCTATGACGACGGATCCTTCGGCTATGAGATGGAAATCATCGTGCCGGCCGATTCGGCGATGCAGTCACCCGCCGAAATCAAAGGCAAGACGATGGCCTTCACTTCACCGACTTCAAACTCGGGTTTCAAGGCACCATCAGCTATCCTGAAGGGCGAGTTTGGTCTGATTGCAGAAACCGATTTCAAGCCAACTTTCTCCGGCAAACATGACAACTCAATTCTGGGTGTCGCCAACGGAGACTACGAAGTTGCCGCGATTGCAAACTCCGTGCTTCAGCGCATGGTCCGCCGCGGCGTGGTCAAGGAAGGTCAGGTCCGCACGATCTACAAGTCTCAGACTTTCCCAACAACCGGCTATGGTCATGCCCACAACCTGCATCCCAATATTGTTGCCAAGGTTAAGCAGGCTTTCTGGTCCTATGACTGGGATGAAAACTTCAAAAAGGAATTCAAGAAAGCCGACCGCTTTGTTGGAATCACCCACAAGTTTGACTGGGCTGTTATTCG
>CAJQPW010000009.1 GCA_905480295.1 uncultured Rhizobiaceae group bacterium
GATCCATCTTTACATCAGCAAATGACTTCCTGTCGACCACGTAGAGGAGTTTTTTGCCGATCAATTGTGCTTATCGCGTTGGAATGATCAGTTCCTTCGCAGCTGTTGCGAAAATGCGACTCGTATTTCCTTGAATGCTAAGCAACTGGTTGGTTTAGGAAAATTGTCAGGTTTCCACAATCACAGCTTAAATGACCTTCACCTTTGCTCCGATCGGAACCCGATCATACAGATCCATGACATCCTCATTGCGCATTCGGATACAGCCGGATGATACCGCTTTACCAATGCTCCAGGCCTGATTGGTGCCATGGATTCGGTATATGGTTGAACCCAGGTAGAGGGCGCGGGCACCGAGGGGGTTCTTGACTCCACCGGCCATGAATGCGGGCAGGATCCGCCCCTTTTTCTTCTCGCGTGCGATCATCGATGCTGGTGGACGCCAGGACGGCCATTCCGCCTTGCGGGTTACATTGTGGGTTCCTGCCCATTCGAAGCCAGGTTTACCGACACCTACCGCATAGCGCCGGGCCTTTCCGCCGGGCTGAACGAGGTAGAGGCGTCTTTCAATCGTATTAACGATCAGCGTGCCAGGGGATGCGGTACCATTGTAATTAACAATGGTTGGCAGCAAATCCGGTTTGAAGTTGCTGTTAACCGATCCACGCAGTGCGGCCTGATTGCGAACCGAAGCTGTGGTGATGCCTGACCGTCTGGTGTTCAGATCGGTTTGCACATTGTTGTATCTGACCTGTTTTTGTTCCCGCTTGAACAGATATTGACGCTTTGCGTTGCGCTTTGTCCTGCGGGCGGAGCGCAGATGCTTTGGGCGTATTTGCAATATCCATGGACTGGAAACGTCGGCGTTGAGGGTCAGGGCTGGCGTTGGTGCATAACGTTGTCCAGCCGATGCCAGACCTGGCAGGAAGGTCAGCGCAGCTCCCAGCGCGACCGTTTTCAAA
Source organism: uncultured Rhizobiaceae group bacterium (assembly GCA_905480295.1). Taxonomy (GTDB): domain Bacteria; phylum Pseudomonadota; class Alphaproteobacteria; order Rhizobiales; family Rhizobiaceae; genus Pseudahrensia. The sequence goes on from CAJQPW010000009.1 coordinate 963, forward strand.
AACATGTTCATGGCGGACCTACTCGAATTTATTCGTTGCACTCTTGCTGCGCCTACGCGGAGCTTTGGCAAAAACATGGTGGTCAACTGCAACTGAAAGATGAATCAAACTGTCGATATTCCAGAAACCAGCTGTTTACCTTTTGTTGTGGTAAAGCAGCTGCTAACCGAGATGGTTAACGACACAAATTGTTAATCATGGACGGGTCCGATTGGCCTGCATGCGTCTATTTCTGCTGATCAATGTGCCGTCGCACCCGGCGCAAAATGGTGGGCAGTACGGCCTCAATTGCTTGTCGCGACGCACCGGCCTTGATCGCCGGATCGTATAATAGGCTCACAATCATGCGGTCGAAGCGTTGTAATGTCGTGAACCGGGTCTGGTCATTGAACATGCTTTTGGTCAGGGCAGGGTCGTCATTGAGTGGTCCCAGGCCCTGCAAAATCTCCTCAATCATGCACCGCTTAAACTGACTGTCCCCCTGGTCGGCAACAATCACCGCATCGGACCGTTTGATCCCGCTCCTGCTGTAAATCGACCGGACCATGCAACGACCCTGGGGTGTTTTGTTTTTGTCCTTGTAGACGGCGTTGCGCACGGTGGTCACGTAGGCGGAGCGCGGGACAACATGAACGACGAAATTTGCCCGCGCCGGGTGATTGACCAATTGAACGTCCAGCCCTGATATGAGCGATGGAAGAGAAAGGATGAATTGTTGCAGCTGCGATTGAACGGGTTTGTTCGTTTTGATGCGAAGGTAAAATCGCACCGTTTTACTGAATTTACGGACATAGACCTGAGATGGAGACTGACCGCCGCCATACTCTGATTCAAAGATTGTTTTGTTAAAGCCCCTGATGATTTCGGTGTCAGTCGATAGCGGGTCAGCGGCAAGGGCAGGAGCGCTGCACAACAGGTTGGAATGCAGCAACATCAGGCCTGCACATATCGAAGACCAGACGCTCGATCGGCCTGTGGAATTACTGTTCAACTGTGTTGCAACCAAGAGAAATCAGTTCCCGTCCATTCCATATTGACCCGACTGAGCCAGACAAGCATGGTTGTGGTCAACCTTGAATGTCAGGATTCAATCACATCATGGAAGAAGATCTGGCTGACGGCCTGATACGCGGAGAAGATGGGCTGGTTCGCTGCAATTGGCATAACGACAAGCCGGACTACCGCACCTATCATGATGAGGAATGGGGGCTACCCCAGGATGATGATTTCAAGCTGTTTGAAAAGATTTGCCTAGAGGGGTTTCAATCCGGCCTGTCCTGGCTGACGATTTTGCGGAAACGAGAAAACTTTCGCCGAGCATTTGCCGGTTTTGATTATTACAAAGTTGCCAAATTCACCGATGATGATGTGGACCGGTTGCTGCAGGATGCGGGCATCATCCGCCATGGTGGAAAAATCAGGTCGACCATTAACAATGCTGCGCGGGCGATTGAAATGGTCGAACAGGAAGGCTCGCTGGGGCGCTGGTTCTGGTCATGGGAGCCCAAGGCTGATGGTCGCTCGTCTCCTGTTACCCGTGCGATTGCCCAAACACCGCACACGGATATATCAACTGCCCTGTCCAAACAGCTTAAGAAACGAGGCTGGAGCTTTGTCGGGCCGACCACCTGCTATGCCTTCATGCAGGCCATGGGCATGGTCAATGATCACATTGAAGGGTGCTACTGCCGCGATCGCATTGAACAGCAGCGGGTGTCCTTTAAACGCCCCTGAGCAATCGATTCCAACGCGTCTTATTGCCGTCGGCTCTTGGCCAGAATTGTGATCGCAACGCCGCCAAGGATGAGAACAGAAAACAGGGCCAGTCTCAGCGTTAGATTCTCTCCCGAAAAGACGATGCCACCAAGAGTTGCAATTGCAGGAACCGTGAGTTGAACGACGGCCGCTTTGGTTGCCGTCAGTCCCCGCAGGCACCAATACCACAGGGCATATCCCAATGCCGACGTGCCTGCACCGGAAGCGCAAGCCAGCAGCAACCCATAAAGCGAGGTGGTGACGTCTGCAAAAAAGATAAGGTACAAGACGAGCGCCATTGGTACGGAAAGCAGGAAGTTTCCCGCGGTGGCCTGCAACGGTTGTTGGGAATTTTTGCCGCGCAGCGAATAAACGCCCCAGGCAATCCCGGCAGCGATCATCAAAACTGTTCCCAAAGGATCGGGGGCCGTCACACCCGGTGAGACCAGTCCAACAAAGGCTGCAAAAGCAACAATCAGGCCGAACCATTCCATGACGCTGGGCCGGTCTCCTTTGATGACGCTCCAGCCGATCATCGTTGCCTGGACGCAGGCAAACAGAATCAAGGCACCCATGCCGGTATCAAGAGCCAGATAGGCGAACGAGAAACCGGCAGCATAAACGAACAGTGCTGCCGCTGAAGACCAGCTGCCATGGCTGCGAACAGCATTGGCGATGCCGGAACCAAAAACCAAAATACCAAGCATTATCGCTCCGGACCCCAGCCGAACGAAACTGTAGGTCGCTGGATCAATTGCGCCTTCACCCAGCGCCAGCCGGGCAAACACGGAATTTGCGGCAAAGGCGATCATGGTCACGGTGGTCAAAAGGGCGAGTTGCATTATGGTATCTCAATGTCGCGAGGCAATTCAGGACAGGCTTTCTTTGTTGGGTGGGGCACTTAGGTAAAAATGCCAACGCGGATCACTATGGACGCTGTATGACGGGAAATACAATTGAGGACCCTTCATTTTGGCGTGGATGGATTGCCCGTCATAACGGTTGCTGTTTGCCTGTAGTTTCCGATCTTGCTCCCAAACTGATTTCCCCGTAAACAGCGCTTATGAACATCCGTCTGCATCATCGCTGTCATCATCGACATACCGGCACTTGAACCGGGGACAGACTGTTTGCATCGATAATTCGACCACGAGGTTCCGGCTCAAGCCCAGCTCAGACAGTGTTACCAGCGGGGCCCATCCGCGCGGGTAAGAAACAACCTCCTCACACATCATATTGCAGGCGAATCCCATGGCTGAATCAAATCAACCGATCAAGCAGAAGAAAAAGAAGAAGAAACCGCAAAGGCTGAAAGCCCGACAGCCGCGTGGCTTTGTTGATCGTGACATGGCGGATATTCGCGCCACGGACGCGATGATGGCCAGGATCAGGGAAGTCTACGAGCGCTATGGATTTGATCCGGTGGAAACGCCGATGTTCGAATACACAGATGCTTTGGGAAAATTTCTCCCCGACACGGACAGGCCCAATGAAGGGGTGTTCTCGCTGCTCGATGATGATGAGCAATGGATGAGCCTGCGCTATGATCTTACTGCTCCGCTGGCAAGGCATTTTGCTCAAAATATCAATGATTTGCAGACCCCCTACCGGACCTACAGAGCCGGCTATGTTTTTCGCAACGAAAAGCCTGGTCCCGGCCGTTTTCGGCAATTCATGCAATTTGATGCCGACACCGTGGGAGCGCCCAACCCCAGTGCCGATGCAGAAATGTGCATGATTATGGCGGATACGATGGAAGCTCTGGAAATTGCGCGGGGCGACTATCTGGTTAAGGTCAATAATCGCAAGGTGCTTGATGCCATTTTGATGGCCGCAGGTGTTGCGGTGGAACCCGACAGTCCACAGCGGCTGACCGTGCTGCGGTCAATGGATAAATACGACAAATTTGGTGTTGAGGGCGTTGTTCAACTGCTGGGCAGCCAGGGTCGTCGCGACGAAAGCGGCGATCACACCGATGGTGCTGGTCTGGATGACGCGCAGATCTCAACGATCATCAATGCCACGGGTTGGGGAGAGAGTGCCGCAGATGCCGGTGACGGTGATGATGAGGCAACGCTGGATCGTCTCGAACAGGAATTGACGGCCCATGGTGTCTCGGTTGACGGCGTGCGGGAATTACGCACCATCCGGGCGATGGTGCGCGCGTCGGGCTATGATCAGAACCAGATCGAGTTTGATCCGTCTATCGTGCGCGGGCTCGAATATTACACCGGGCCTGTTTACGAATGCGAACTGACATTCCCGGTTACCAATGAAAAAGGCGAAACCGTAACGTTTGGATCTGTCGCAGGTGGCGGGCGCTACGATGGGCTGGTCAAAAGGTTTACGGGACAGGACATCCCGGCAACCGGATTTTCGATCGGTGTATCGCGGCTGATGACCGCTTTGAAAAACCTCGGCAAACTTGCAGATGACAGCGTGCTTGCCCCCGTCGTGGTTTGTGTCATGGACCGTGACAATGAAGCGATGGCTGGATATCAGCAAATGGTACAGGAACTGCGCCGTGCCAATATCAGGGCTGAAATGTATCAGGGCAACCCCAAGCAGTTTGGAAAGCAATTGCAATATGCAGACCGGCGGGGCTCCCCGATTGCGATCATTCAGGGTTCAGATGAACGGGCAGCCGGAGAGGTGCAGGTCAAGGACCTGGTTGAGGGCATGCGTTTGTCGCAGGAGATTACCGACAATGAAGAGTGGCGGGCGTCGCGTCCGGCGCAGCAGACCATCTCGCGTGATGCATTGGTTGAAACCGTGCAGCGTCTCCTCGCCGAACAAAAGGCCATGCGGGAAGCCTGATATGCTTGACCAACTGCTTTCCCATTTGCGTGACGTTGCACCCGATCGCGCGGAGATTGACGTGCTGCAGCCGGCTGATCCGTTTTTGGAAACGGCCGGTGAAGCGCTGCGCCGCCGCATATTTTTGACGGAAAGCGTCGAAGGACAAATCCATTGCCTGAGGCCCGAATTTACCATCCCGATCTGCCTGCACCATCTGACACAAGCAGGTGATGCCAATACTCCAAAGCGCTATGCCTACGGTGGTACAGTGTTTCGCCAGGCCCGGGAGGGTGCTGCCGAATTTCTTCAAACAGGCCTGGAAGACCTGGGCAACGGGGATTTGATCGCTGCAGACTCCGCCTGTCTGCGCGACCTTGTTAGCGCTTTGGCACTGGCTGGAATTGCCAGTCCAAAGATTGATCTGGGTGATCAGAACCTGTTTGAGGTCGTGGTAGAAAACCTGCAATTGCCGGTGGCAATAGCGCAGCGTTTGATGCGGGGGTTTGGTTCTCCTCAATTGATTGAAGACCAGATCGACCGACTGACGCGGGGAGAAACGGATCAAACGGAAGAGGATGCGGCGACGAGCCTTGCCCGGTCAGGTGATCGTGCAGCACTGATTGACCACATTGAGCAGCGAATGGCCCAGAGCAACATTGCTCCGCAGTCTGGACGCAGCCCAGCGGCGATTGCCGATCGGATGATCGAGAAGATTCAGGAGAGCCAGTTCCGACTGAGTGACACGGATGCGGGTATTTTGCGTGCGTTCCTGGCGATCCAATCACCGTTGCAACAGGCAACCGAAGCGTTGGAGCAATTTGCCAAGCGGACCGGCATTGAGTTTGGAGCAGCCGGAAAGGCGTTTCAGCAACGGGTGACCGCGTTGCAGCATGTTGGGGTCGGCCTCGATATGATTACTTACAAAGCCTCCTTTGGACGTGGGCTGGAATACTATACCGGCCTTTTGTTTGAGGCGCGCGTTGGTGCCACGTCGATTGCCGGGGGCGGGCGGTACGATCGCCTGTGCAGCCTGTTGGGATCGAAACTGCCCATTCCGGCCGTTGGATTTTCGATTTCTCTGGATCGGCTGGAGGATGTTCGATGAGCCTGATAATCGCCGTTCCATCAAAGGGCCGTTTAAAGGAAGACACAATCGACCTGTTCTCTCGCGCAGGGCTGGATATTGAAGCGCCGGCAGATGCCCGGTCTTATCAATCCAGGATCGCCGGAAGAAGCGATATCGAAATCGCCTTTTTGTCAGCGTCCGAAATTGCCCGGGAATTGTCTACCGGTGGAGTTCATCTGGGTGTGACGGGAGAAGATCTCGCGCGCGAAACCATACGCAACACAGATTCTGTGGTTGATATTCTGCTGCCACTGGGTTTTGGCCATGCTGATGTGGTGGTTGCGGTTCCTGAAGCCTGGATCGATGTTGCGACCATGGCTGATCTGGACGATGTTGCGGCAGACTACAGGGCGCGATACGGACGCCGTCTGCGTGTTGCCACTAAATATTGGCAATTGACCCAACACTGGTTCGGTCAACACGGAATTGGTGTTTACCGCATTGTTGAAAGCCTGGGGGCGACTGAAGGCGCACCGGCTGCCGGCAGTGCCGACGCGATTGTAGACATCACCAGCACTGGCAGCACCATCCGGGCCAACAATCTTAAGATTTTGGATGATGGGGTGATTTTGAAAAGCCAGGCCAACCTAATCAGCAGTAAACCTGCCCGGTGGAACGCTGAAAATAGAAGCAGTGCTGACGCTATATTGTCGAAATTGTCGAAATGTTGCTAATCTTGGTCCATGCGACCTCGAATTATCATCCTGGCTTTTCTGCTTTCGGTGCCAACCGGTGCCCTGGCCGATTCACTCGACGGTGACTGGTGCAATCCCGTCGACGGCAAACTCACTATCGATGGCTCACAGATTACGACGCCAGCGGGCAATCGCGTCACCGGCAATTATGGTCGCCATCGGTTTGAATATACGGCTCCCGCCGGGGGGTGGAACGGTGGCAAGTCCATCGTCATCCAACAATTCAATGAACAATTGATGGAATTGAGTGTTGAACGGGCGGCGGGACGTCAATGGCGCCCCTGCCAGATCGTCAGCTAAGGGCAACCTGGTCGACTGATGGCGTGCCACCGGATGATGGGCGCCCACAAGATTTCTTCACGACCCAAACATATCTGCGCGGTACGAGCGTTGAAATGTTGAATTATAGTGTGGGTGTCGTGCGGGACTCTAAGCCGCGCAGCTCATATCCTGACCACAACACATCGGCGATTTGATCTTTCCATGCCCATTGGGGCATTTGGAAATTTGTACGGAATTGCCACCGTCCAGTGTCAAACTGTCATCGACCAAAGGCGCGTCGCATTTGCCGCAAGTTGCGTTTACGCTCATGCCGCATTTATCGCATTCATAAGTTGCCATTTTTGTTTGCTCCTCAGCGCCGGGTATCGGCCAGATTTGGAAATGCTAGCGGTGCACGATGGCGTAGGCAAGCGGCAGAATTGTATTTTAATTCAATGCGCAGATCGCCGAGTCCGGACGAATATCCTGATGCGGGTCAGACAAAAAAGAAAAAGGCCGGTTCGATTGAACCGGCCTTTTCAAGCACAACCCTAAAAAGGGTGGGTGCGGCTGATTTACATCATGCCGCCCATGCCGCCCATGCCGCCCATGTCGGGCATGCCCGCAGGTGCGCCGCCAGCAGATTCTTTAGCCGGAGCATCGGAAACCATGGCTTCCGTGGTGATCAGCAGGGAAGCAATCGATGCTGCATCCTGAAGCGCGTGACGAACAACCTTCACCGGGTCAATAATGCCCATTGAAATCATGTCGCCATACACGCCTGACTGCGCGTTGTAGCCGAAAGTACCCTGTTTCTGGTCAAGGATCTTGCCAACGACAATGGAACCTTCGTCTCCAGCGTTTTCAGCGATCTGACGGATCGGAGCCTGCAGAGCCTTACGAACAATGCTGATACCGGCAGCCTGATCGGCGTTTTCGCCTTCAGTCTTGATATTGGCACCGGCGCGCAGCAGGGCAACACCACCACCAGCAACAATGCCTTCTTCAACAGCAGCGCGGGTAGCGTTCAACGCATCGTCGACGCGGTCTTTTTTCTCTTTAACTTCAACTTCTGAGCCACCACCGATGGAAATCACGGCAACACCACCGGCGAGTTTCGCCAGACGTTCCTGCAATTTTTCACGATCGTAATCGGATGAAGTTTCACCGATCTGCTGTTTGATCTGGTTAACGCGGCCCTGCACGTCTTTTTTCTTGCCAGCGCCGTCGACAACAGTGGTTTCCTCTTTGGAGATGGAAACGCGCTTGGCAGTGCCGAGCATGTCGAGGGTTACGGTTTCAAGCTTGATGCCGAGATCTTCGGAAATCACCTGGCCACCGGTCAGGATAGCGAGATCTTCCAACATGGCTTTACGGCGGTCGCCGAAACCAGGTGCTTTAACAGCAGATACTTTCAGGCCACCGCGCAATTTGTTGACAACCAGCGTAGCCAGGGCTTCGCCTTCGATGTCTTCAGCGATGATCAACAACGGCTTGCCGGTTTGAACAACAGCTTCCAGGATTGGCAGCATTGTCTGCAGCGAAGTCAGTTTTTTCTCGTGCAGCAGGATGTAAGGATCATCCAGGTCGCAGAGCATTTTTTCACTGTTGGTGACGAAGTAGGGAGACAGGTAACCACGGTCAAACTGCATGCCTTCAACAACGTCGAGGGTTGATTCAAGCGACTTGGCTTCTTCAACCGTGATGACGCCTTCATTGCCGACGCGCTGCATGGCTTCTGCGATGCGACCGCCGATTTCAGCTTCGCCGTTGGCGGAGATTGTACCAACCTGGGCAACTTCGTCGGAAGTCTTGATTTTCTTGGACGCTTTTTTCAGGGCTGCAACAACATCGTTGACGGCGCTGTCGATGCCACGTTTCAGGTCCATTGGGTTCATGCCAGCTGCAACAGCCTTGGCGCCTTCGCGAACGATGGCCTGGGCAAGAACAGTAGCAGTTGTTGTACCGTCTCCAGCTTCATCATTGGTGCGCGATGCGACTTCACGCACCATCTGTGCGCCCATGTTTTCGAACTTGTCTTCCAGTTCGATTTCCTTGGCAACGGAAACACCATCTTTGGTGATGCGCGGTGCGCCGAAGGATTTGTCGAGAACGACGTTACGGCCTTTAGGGCCCAGTGTTACTTTCACCGCGTTGGCGAGAATGTCCACACCATTCAGCATGCTCGCACGAGCGTCTGAACCAAATTTTACTTCTTTAGCAGCCATTGTGACTTACTCCTGTTTTGCGCAAGATGCGCAAGAATTTCAAAGGGTTCGAATGAGATCTCGGATTTAACCGATGATGCCCATGATGTCGGACTCTTTCATGATCAGCAGGTCTTCAGTGCCGATTTTTACTTCAGTGCCGGACCATTTGCCGAAGAGAACGCGGTCACCAGCAGAAACGTCCATCGGGACAAGTTTACCGGAATCATCGCGGCCACCTGCGCCAACGGATACGATTTCGCCTTCAGCAGGCTTTTCCTGAGCGGAGTCAGGGATGATGATGCCACCAGCAGTTTTGGTGTCAGCTTCGACGCGGCGAACGACAACGCGGTCGTGCAACGGGCGGAACTTCATTTTGGCCATTTTATATTGTCCTGTACTAGGCTGCTCCACAGCGCGGGATGTGCGGTGGGGCTTCTTTGATCAAGAATTGAAACGCGTATTAGCACTCGTATGTGCAGAGTGCTAACACGCAGGGATGAGATAGGAGCGGACCCCAACCAAGTCAAGAAGATTCGTAAAAAATTGCCTGGCAAACGGCGCCAGCGCCAACGTCTTGGTTAACGAATACTTTTTGCGGTTACCAGTCTTTAACCGACTTCCTCAAGCCATCTTCAACACCTGTGCGGCACTATCACCGATGAGTAAATGCGTTTTGCGTCGGGCGATTGAAGTGATGCAAATGCAATACATTGGAGTGAAAAGCATGTTGAAGCGTCTTTGCAAGCGCTTGGGTTTGGGCAAATTTGGTCGCAATCAGAAAGGTAGTGTAAAACTTCTTGTCGGTCTGTCGACACCGTTGGTGCTGTTGATGACTGGTGCCGGACTGGATACTGCGGAACTCTATAGGGCCCGAATCAATTTCCAAAACGCCGTTGATGCCGGGACTCTGATGGCTGCCAAAACGCTTGCGGGAACGGGCAGCACGTCAAAAGCTGCGACCGCTGGCGAAGAGGTTTTTTATGCCAACATTCGCTCCATTGCCGAAGACATATCCCACGCCAGCATAACTTTCGACATGGGCAGTGGTGATTGCATTTCCACCCCGGTTACATCGAATGCCACGTTGCAAAAGCGGGTGTTCTTTGCCTTCATCCGGGCGGCGACCCGCGACGTGGTCAATGAAAAAGGTGGCACCGGCATCATTGATGGTACCCAAAAGGCAACTGATGCCGAACATATGGTCGAGATGAACGCTTCTGCGGACGTGGAATGTGGCAGCGATACGATCGAAATTGCCATGGTTCTCGATAATTCCGGATCCATGGGTTACAACAGCAAGATCGAAACGCTGCGTTCGGCGGCGTCCAACCTCGTCAACACGTTACACACGACGATTGGACAGCAGATCACCCCTGATCCGTTGAAGTTCTCGCTGGTTCCCTTTTCATCCATGGTCAATATTGGGGCGAGCAACAAGAATGCGAGCTGGATGGATACGACCGGCGTTTCTCCCATCCATCATGAGCATCTAAATTGGTCGGAAGACCCCAGCGCCGTAAGGGCCGGAAACGTTTGGAGAACCGCTTCCGGACAGCCGCTGACACGTTTTACGCTTTACGATCAATTGCCCGGCGTGAGTTGGGAAGGGTGCGTTGAAGCCCGACCTCATCCGCATCACACCCAGGATACTCTCCCCAGCACCAACAACCCCGAGTCGATGTTCGTGCCGTCATTTGCACCCGATACGCCAGACAACTGGACGGGTCAGTATGAGCAGATTTGGGGGACGCATAGCTCGCAGGAAACCTGCACGAGTTTTCAGAGCCAATATTACTATGATAGATATGGACGGCTGCGGACCCGTTCGAGCCGCAGGTGTCGCGTTTGGAGTGATGGATATCGCGGTGATGTTCATCCGCAGGATTGGGGTTATCGCCCCTATTGGGATGATCGCATTGAATATCAGAGGGGCGAATTCATCGGCTCAAACGAAGAGGTCACTGATTGGTACAATGGGAATCAGATCAGCGAGGAGAAGTTTCAGAACAACTATCTGAAGGATGATCACAATTTCCCATCATCTCTGGGAAATGCCAAGTCCAGAACCTATACCGGAACGGGTGCCGACCAATACAAGCGGCAAAGCTGGACCTGGAAATATTTCAACAGTCCTAATCCACGCGATGTCAACAATGACAGATCCGGTATACCGAGTGTTGTGGGACTGCCCGGCGGCCCAAACAATTTCTGTGATTCCCAGGCCATTACCGATCTGACCACGGACCAACCGACGGTTATCAACGCGATTTCAAGCATGATTGCGAATGGTGCCACCAATGTGCAGGCAGGAGTTGCGTGGGGATGGCGTACTTTGTCTCCTGACGAGCCCTTTACCCAGGGACGCTCTTATAACATCGCGGACAACAAAAAGATCATGATCGTGATGACCGATGGTAACAACACCGCCTATCCGATCGACTATTTCTACAGCGGATATTCAAAGGCGAACAAAGGGTACTACAACACGTGGGGTCACTCGGAAAACGAGCGGCTGTTTGAAGGCTTTGACGAAATTGCAAACCCGACCCACGACTTCAACACCTTTCGCAAAGCCATGGATGAACATCTGATTGAAACCTGCACAAATGCGAAGGCGGCAGGCATCACCATTTATTCCATCGCCTTTGATGTCCCCAACGGGTCCAGTGTGAAATCCATGTTGGAGACGTGTGCTTCAAATGATCTGGGCGGAACCAAACTCTATTATGATGCTGGCAACAACGCTGAACTTGTCGCGACGTTCCAGCGCATTGCTGAAAAACTGGCAGAATTGGCGATCACCCGCTAATCCAACTGCTGAGACGTGATGCAGGCCCGCTTCGTGCGGGCCTGTTTGTATTTGAGCATTGGAAACAATCTCTTTGGTGGGCTTGCCACCGTGCGTTGCGCAGACCGCTTCAGGTGGTCTCAAGCTGAGCTGCGTTCTTTTTCGATTCTGAACCCTGCAGCAGTTCGGCCTTTACCGGTCGGGGTGGGGCGAACAGCAGGCCCTGAGCCAGATTTATTTCGATGTCGATCAGGCTGATCGCATCACGGTCCCGCTCAACTTCTGTCGCAATCAGTGCCATGCCATGGGCTTCGAGCAGGGAAGCCAGACTTCCCGGCAGCAGAGTGCCACCGTCGGAAGGAATATCAGCATGCAGCAGAACCGAGGTTGGAACTTTGATGTAACGAAATCCGGTTCGTGCGAGACGGGCCGGGTCCAATTTGAGATCAAGAACATCGCCCAGTGCGAGGCCGAAACCGAGTTCCGATAATTCGGCCAATCGCTCTGATTGTATCTGATCCAGTGAGGCGAAATCGCGCTGCGAGATTTCAATCACCAGGGATTCCTTCAATCCATCATTGGCTTGCAGAAAGTTGGTGATCTCCCGAAAATTGTGAAGATTGAGCAGTGTTTTGGGTGAGATCGGGCAGAAAATTCCAGCTTGCTTTTTCAACAGGCTGAGTTTGCGGATCATGCGAACGGCACTGAACACAATTTTCTTGTCTATTGTTGGCATCAGACCGCCTGCGGCAGCCATTTTTTCAAATGCTGCCTGGTCAACAAAACCGCCTTCTTGGGCATTGAGACGCATGAAGGCGTCAAAGTAGACCGGCTGTCGCGAAGGGAGTCCGACAATGGGTTGCAAGTGCATATTCAGGCTGCGTTCGTCCATCGCAGCCTTTTGATTGAGTAATTTTTTTGCTGCTTTCGTTCCACCCGCCGACTCGCTTTCGACCGCGTCGTCGATCGGAGGCAGATCCTCGTCGTCGGAAAACTCTTCTTCATTGTGATGAAAATTATCATTGTTTTCCAACGCCTGAATCCGGGATTGTAAATTCACCACCACGTCCTCGACCGGTGCGCGGGTGGGCTGTTGCGCCTGGCTGGCATGGACCTGATGGGCGAGGTTATCGATGCGTCGATGAATCTCGTTCTCATACTCTTCCAACTCAACGGATTGGGCCTTTAAAAACTTGATTTCATGGGACTGTTCGTTTTGCCGCAAAATCAAAAACAGGCATGTCAACGCGACGATTCCCAACAGTGCCGACATGCCGGGAGTAGTAATGTTGTAGCGGGCCAGTACGATGATTAGAGTGAAACAGGCCATGATGCTGAAAAGCGCGATAAACAGCCGGTACAGCCATTTACGTATTTTGCTTTTCTCATTCATACATCACCCATTCGCAGCTGGGGTTTGGCTCATTTATACTCGTGCCGGACCTTCACCCCTGCTCGACACTGTACCACAGATAACCATACGATAAGTCGATGTGAAGTGGTTGAAAAATCAATACACCGTCGATTGCTATTTTCGCCTTGGTTTCCAGATGGCGCTTGACGCTAAGCGCGCTACCTTTTACCGCATGGCTTTATCGCATTCTGCAAGGTAATTCCCATGACAACACGCATTGCCGGTTTGAGCGCTGCTGGCTCAGATTACAGGGCCATTCTGTGCGACGTATGGGGCGTATTGCATAATGGTGTATCCGTCTATCGCGATGCCGAGACCGCGTTGGTGAATTACCGTCAAAACGGGGGTGAAGTGGTCCTGCTGACCAATTCGCCGCGTCCAAATGATGGGGTTATGGCGCAGTTGGATCAAATTGAGGTCAGCCGCGATGCCTATGATGAAATTGTCACGTCCGGGGATGTCACGCGCCAGTTGATCGCTGATGCCGAGGGACCAATTTTCCATCTTGGTCCACAACGCGACCTGCCCCTGTTTGAAGGTCAGAACGCAGAATTGAGTGATGAAGAGGTTTGCCAAACGATTGTCTGCACCGGATTGTTTGAGGACGAGACTGAAATGCCGGAAGACTATCGCCAGCGTCTTGAGAGTTTGGCGGCGCGCGAAATTCCGCTGATTTGCGCCAATCCCGACCTCGTGGTTGAGCGGGGGGATCGACTGATCTATTGCGCTGGCTCCCTGGCACAACTCTATCGTGAATTGGGTGGTGAAACCCGCGTTGCCGGCAAACCCCACGCGCCGATTTACAAACTGGCCATGCAAAAGCTGGCTGAGTTGGAGGGGGCAGAGGCGGATAAGAAAAATGTACTGGCAATCGGGGACGGCATGCCGACCGACGTTGCTGGCGCAATCGGTAATGGATTTGACCTGCTCTACATTTCGGCCGGGATTCACAGTGTGGAATATGGTTCGCCGCTGGACCCTGACGAAGCGCGTCTGGAAGCTTTTTTGCGTCAAAACAATGTCGATCCGACATTGTGGATGCCACGACTGATTTGGCAGGCGGAAGCCGGCAATGGCTGATTTTCTGCATCACAATCTCGATCAAACCGTTGCGGACTCCCACGCCGGAGGTGTGGTTGCAATTGGTAATTTTGATGGCGTGCACCGGGGCCATCAAATGGTGCTTGAACAGGCTGAAAACATTGCGCGCAAGACCGGACAACGCTGTTTCGCCCTGTCTTTTGAGCCTCACCCTCGAACCTTGTTCAAACCCGATTCCCCGGTTTTTCGATTGACTGATGAGACGATGAAAGGCCGGGTGCTCAAGGCCTTTGGTGTCGATGGATTGCTGACATTGCCCTTCACCCGTGAACTGGCCTCAACCAGTGCGGAAGACTTTGTGAAAGAGTATTTGCTGGGCCGGGCCAGAGCGTCGCATGTGATATCCGGTTTCAATTTCCATTTCGGTAAGGACCGCGCCGGTTCGCCAGAGTTTTTGCGTAAGGCTGGACAGCGATTGGGGTTTGGCGTGTCGATCATCGAAGCGATTTCAGATGTTGGGCTGGCCGATGCCGAGCCCATTTCATCCAGCCGAATTCGCCGTCATTTGGGCGCAGGCCTGGTATCAGATGCTGCATCCTTGCTGGGCTATCACTGGCTGGTGGAGGGAGAAGTCATCCAAGGTGCGCAGTTGGGCCGTACTCTGAATTTCCCGACCGCCAATTTGTCACTGCCGGCCAGTTGTCACCTGGCGCACGGGATTTATGCGGTGCGATTGCGCCGCGCGGATGGAAGCCTGCATGATGGGGTTGCCAGCTATGGCCGCCGACCGACTTTTGACAACGGGCCCGCTCTGCTTGAAACCTTTATTTTTGACTTTTGCGATGACTTGTATGGCGAAACAGTCGCTGTTTCGCTGATCGCCCGGTTGCGTGGCGAAGAGAAATTTGATTCAGCCGACGCCTTGGTTGTGCAAATGGAAAAGGACTGCATTGATGCCCGGTCTGTTCTGGCAGAGGTGCAGCCACGTTCCAAACTGGATCAAATCCTGAATTTCGACCATAAAAGATAATATTATGGGCAGAAATCAGCGGCGCAGCCACAACATACTGATAACGGGAGCCACCGATGGGATCGGGCTGTTGCTGGCCAAGGCCTATGCAGCGCGTGGACATCAGATTCTGGCAACCGGTCGTCGGAGCGTCGCTGATGATGAGGCGTTCTTTGGCACGCCAAGCATAACCTATGTCACGGCCGACCAGTCAGACCCGGAACATGCTGCGCAAACCATAACCTCGACCCTGAGCGAACTGGGCTGGAAAGAACTTGATCTGGTGGTCCTTAATGGAGCCGTTGGTTGGGTTGGCCCGCCAGAAGAGGAATCAACCGGCAAAATCAGCGAGCAGATTGATATCAATTTTAAGGCGCCGGTTCACTTTGCTTTGGCGCTCTCCCCGTTGCTGTTTCAGGCGAAGGGTCGGTTGGTGTTTATCGGTTCGTCGGCCATCACAAAGGGACGTGGTGGGTTTGCAACCTACTGCGCCACCAAAGCCGCGCTTGATGGATTGGTCCGCTCGCTGGCCGAAGAATGGCGAGGGCGCGCCAGTGTGTCGATCCTGCATCCTGGCCCCACGCGCACCGAAATGCTGCGCAAAGCGGGTGTTGATCCGGGTTGGAAGCGGTTGTTATTCACAGCGCCCAAACGGGTGGTCAAAGCCATTCAGGTATCAATCAGGCGGGGGGAACAACGCCGCATTCTTTCCCGTTTCTTCTGTTTTCGCTGTCGGTTCACCTGGTTTCAGGAGGGCAGGCTGTGAAGGCACTGGTTACGGGAGCTGCAAAAGGACTGGGCCGGGCGCTCACCGAAGAACTGCTACAGCGGGGCTATGAGGTAATTGCTGCGGATGTGGAAACCGAACGGTTGGAAGATCTCGGCATTGCCCATGGCGGTGCGTGCTCAATCCGTTTTGCCGATATGAGCAATACCAGTTCAGTATTGCGCCTGCTGGACAGTGTTGATGGTGTGAAATTTGACCTGGTCGTTCTTAATGCCGGTGTCAGTGCAACGGGAAAATTTGAAGAGATTCCGACCTTTGCCTATGACAAGCTGATTGATATTAACCTGCGTGCACCTATCGTGTTGGCCAGTTCCCTCGTACGACTGCAGGCGATGGCCAAGGGAGGAAAGATTGTCTTTGTTTCTTCCTTGTCCCATGCCATGGGGTATCCCGGAGCGAGTGTATACAGTGCCAGCAAGGACGGTCTTGCCCAATATGCCAAAAGCGTGCGCAAACCCTTTAAGAAAGCCGGTGTGCGGGTTTTGACTGTGTTTCCCGGTCCGATGGTCACCGAACAGGCGGAAAAACATGCCCCCCCCGGGTCTTCTGCAGAAAAACGCATGGCGCCAGAGAAAATGGCGCGCATTATCTTGGCAGCGAGTCGCCGACGGTCCCGAGAACTCTATCCCGGCTATCGTGCCTATGCAGCAATGCTGCTGGGTAAGACCTTTCCAACGCTGGCCACGCGGCTGATGCGCAAGGGGATATTTGATAAGCTGGACGGACCTGTGTATTGAAGCTGCAATATGTGGTGGAAACCCGATCAAGCCTTTGCTACACAACGCCCATGAACAGTTTGCGTCTACTCCTGTGCATACGAATTACCAACCCGGTTTTAGGCTAACGCATCTGCGTTACCCAGAACCGGGAAGACGGGCCGCGTCTCAAAACACCATCCAGCATCCAAGTTTACCCCTTCAATGGCGTGCGGTTATTTCCGGCACCCCTGATCCACAATGAAGCGACACCCAATGTCCGAATCCTCCACGACTGAACAGCGCGACTATTCCGATACGCTGAACCTGCCAAAAACAGACTTTCCCATGCGCGCCGGCCTGCCCAAAAAAGAGCCGGAAACAATTGCGCGCTGGCAGCAGGAAAACCTGTATGAGCAGTTGCGCAAGGACGCTGCAGGCCGACCCAAATATGTGCTGCATGATGGCCCGCCCTATGCCAACGGCAATCTTCATATCGGGCACGCGCTCAACAAGATCCTGAAAGATGTGATTACCCGGTCGTTCCAGATGCGGGGATTTGATTCCAACTATGTGCCCGGCTGGGATTGTCATGGCTTGCCGATCGAATGGAAAATCGAGGAGCAATATCGCGCCAAGGGCAAGAACAAGGACGAAGTTCCAATCAACGAATTTCGCCAGGAATGCCGCGAGTTTGCTTCCCATTGGGTTGGTGTGCAGACCGAGGAATTTTTGCGGCTGGGCGTGACCGGTGATTTCAAGCAGCCTTATCTGACGATGAATTTTGCAGCCGAAGCGATTATCGCCAGTGAGTTGATGAAATTTGCCCATACCGGACAGCTTTATCGCGGTTCCAAGCCGATCATGTGGAGCGTGGTGGAACGCACTGCTCTTGCTGAGGCTGAAATTGAATATGAAATGTATGAGAGTGACACGATCTGGACGAAGTTTCCGGTAATCGGTGAAGGCGCTCTGTCCGATGCCTCCGTCGTGATCTGGACAACAACTCCGTGGACCATCCCGGGCAACCGGGCGGTGTGTTATTCAGACCGTATTTCCTATGGCCTGTATCAGATTGCATCTGCAGAAAATGATTTTGGGCCGCAGCCGGGTGATAAACTGATCTTTGCAGACAATCTTGCTGCAGAATGTGCTGCAAAGGCAAAAGTGGTTTTTGAACGGGTTGCAGACGTGTCTGCAAAGGAACTGGGGTCGGTGTCGCTTTCCCATCCGCTGGCCGCGATGAAGGTCGATGGCTATGACTTTACCGTGCCCCTGTTGTGTGGCGATCATGTTACCGATGATGCGGGTACCGGCTTCGTGCACACGGCACCGGGCCATGGTCGCGATGACTTTGAAATCTGGATGGCAAGCGCCAAGCAAATTGACGCTATGGGGATCTCCACAACTATTCCCTTTACCGTTGATGACGGTGGATTTTACACCGAGGATGCCCCCGGATTTGTCGGCGCAAGGGTAATCGATGACAAGGGCAAAAAAGGTGATGCTAATCAGAAGGTTATAACGGCACTGATTGAGGCTGAAAACCTGTTTGCACGGGGTCGGCTCAAGCACGAATATCCCCATTCGTGGCGGTCGAAAAAGCCGATCATTTTTCGCAACACACCACAATGGTTCGTTCATATGGACAAGGACGGCGTGTCCAACAAAGGGACTCTGCGCCAGACCGCATTGAGTGCGATTGACGATACGCGGTTTGTACCAGCTGCAGGGCAGAACCGATTGCGTGACATGATTGAAAAGCGCCCCGACTGGGTGCTGTCACGGCAACGGGCCTGGGGTGTGCCGATTTCCGTGTTTCGCAATGTCGAAACCGGACAGGTGATTCCGGGACCTGAATTTGCACATTCCGACGCGCTCATGGCCCGCATCAAGGACGTCTATGTTCAGGAAGGTGCCGATGCATGGTATGCGGACGGCGCAAAAGAACGCTTCCTGACGGGATTTGTTGATGATCTGGAACCCTGGGAAAAGGTCAACGATATTCTCGACGTCTGGTTTGATTCCGGTTCGACTCACGCTTTTTGTCTGAAACAGCGTCCCGATCTGAAATGGCCTGCTGATTTGTATCTGGAAGGGTCTGATCAGCATCGTGGATGGTTCCATTCTTCCCTGTTGGAATCGTCGGGTACACGGGGCCGTGCACCTTATGATGCCGTGCTGACCCATGGGTTCGTCATGGCCGAGGATGGCCGCAAAATGTCGAAGTCCCTCGGCAATGTGGTCACACCGCAGCAGGTTATCCAACAATCGGGCGCTGATATACTTCGCCTGTGGGTGGTGTCTGCCGACTATGCCGAAGATTTGCGTATCGGGCCGGAAATCCTGAAAACCGCCATCGATGCCTATCGGAAATTGCGCAACAGCCTGCGCTGGATGCTGGGCACCTTGTCCCATGATGAGGGGGAAACGGTAGCGGTTGAATCGATGCCTGAATTGGAACGTCTGATGCTGCATCGGCTATCCGAACTCGATGGTACGGTTAGAGAGGGCTATGATGCCTTTGATTTTAAGAAGGTTTTTGCGCAACTCAATAATTTCATGAATGTTGAGTTATCGGCATTCTATTTCGATATTCGCAAAGACGCGCTCTACTGTGATGCGCCGTCATCGCTTCGCCGCAAAGCGTCCCTGCAGGTGGTTTCTCATCTGTTTGACTGCCTGACGGCCTGGTTGGCGCCGATGTTGTGTTTCACCATGGAAGAAGCGTGGCGGGAACGGTATCCGGACCGGGGATCGGTCCATCTGCGTCAGTTTCCAGAAATTCCGCAGAATTGGCGAAATCAAGAGGTCGCTAAAAAGTGGCACAATGTCCGCAAGGTGCGCCGGGTGGTTACCGGAGCGTTGGAAGTTGTTCGGCGTCTGGAAAAGACCGACCCGGATCACATTGGTTCGTCTTTGGAGGCTGCGCCGATCGTGCACGTCACGGATTCCACATTGATGAGCGCGCTGGATGATCTCGATATGGCCGAAATCTGCATCACCAGTGATCTGACACTGAGTGAAGCTGCGGCACCTGCCGGAGCGTTCACTCTGGAGGAAGTTGCTGGAGTGGCTGTGGAAAACAAGAAAGCAGAGGGCGCTAAATGTGCCAGATCATGGCGTGTACTAACCGAAGTCGGTAGCGATAAGGATTATCCAGACCTGAGTTTGCGTGACGCCGATGCGATGCGGGAACTCGAAGGTAAGTAGTCTGTCGCTCGAGGCAAAACATTACGGTTAACCAATTTTTACCGGGAACCGTCCGATGCACTGGGAAATGTTGCATTGGGCGGAACATGGGTCTAAGATTTTCAGGTCGGATTCCCGCCACATTTTTCGGGCTTATCCGTTGGGAACGGATGACGACGCGACCCATGCGTGCAATCGACGTGGTGTTTGTTGGTCAAAACGTTGCCAAATGGTTGGAAACCAGGCCTCAGGTCAAGGGTATTAAAGATATGAAGTTTCGGAGTTCACAAGCGTTAACAGGCATGGTTGCTTTGTCGCTGGCAGCTTTGCTTGCCGGTTGCTCAGGCAACACCTACGGAACCGGCGTCTCGTCGGAAAAGCAATTGCTGAAAGATGTAACGTCGCTGGTTTCGCTGGGATCCGCCGACGATAAACCGCGCATTTCTTACAATTCCCGCCCCAAATTGGTGAAAGCCCCTCAGGTGGCTGCTTTGCCGACTCCGGCTGAAACAATTACTGGAGACGCTGGATACTTTCCCGAGGATCCCGAACTGAAGCGAAAGCGCCTGCTCGAACAATTGGAGAATGGTGATGGTTTGGATGAAGCTGAATTGTCTCCAGAAATCGTTGCCATGCGACAGGAATCGCTTGAGCGTTCGCGCCGTGATGCTTTGACGAAGATCGACAAGGAAGAGTGCGATCATATGTGCGATGTTCTTGAATCGCAAGAAGTCAGAAAACGCATGCTCGAGAAAAAGAATCCGGAACGTGAGTTGAACGGGGTCAAGAAACGTCGTTATCTCACCGAGCCGCCGGATGAATACCGCACACCGGCCGAGACGGCTGAAATTGGCGTTGTCGGCGAAGAGGAAACAACCGAGAACGGTGCTGTGATTAAAAAGAAGAAAAAATCACTTTTGGGCAGCATATTCGGCGGCTGATTTCAGCGTCTTTCCTTAAAAAATTCCTTGAGCATCGCGCTGGACGAACTTTCGGCCATACCCGAATAGCAATCTGGTTGATGGTGACAACTGGCCTGTTTGAAAAACTGTACGCCGTTATCCACTGCTCCCCCCTTTTCGTCGGCTGCCCCGAAATACAATCGCCGAATTCGGGCAAAGGAAATGGCACCGGCACACATGGTGCAGGGTTCCAGGGTAACGTAGAGATCACAGTCCGTCAGCCGTTGGTTTTCGAGTGTGGAACAGGCCTGACGAATGGCAAGAATCTCGGCATGCGCACTGGGATCGTTTAATTCAATCGTTCGGTTTCCTGCCCGGGCGATCACCTTGCCTTTGCGCACGATCACGGCGCCGATGGGCACTTCGCCCCGTTCCGCGGCTGATAGAGCCTCTTCCAGGGCCAGATCCATGAATCCTGTGGTCAAATTCGCTCCTCTTTGTCGGATTGCACCATGAAAGTTGATCGCCCCTCGCGCAATAGGTGTCAGGGTGATAGGAAGCGGCTATGAGCGACAAAAAACAAAAGAAACCAACAAACCTGGAGGAGAAGGATCATCCGCAACCGGGTGTTCCTGCTGCTGGTGAGCGCATCGCCAAACGAATGGCCCGGGCCGGCCTGTGTTCGCGCCGTGATGCCGAACGCTGGATCGCCGACGGTCGAGTTGCTGTAAACGGCAAAGTACTCAAAACCCCTGCCTGTGTAGTGACAAGTGAAGATCGCATTGAGGTTGATGGCGCGGCGCTGCCGACGTCTGAGCGGACAAGACTTTGGTTGTATCACAAACGTTCTGGCCTGGTGACGACGGACAAGGACCCGGAAGGGCGAAAGACAGTATTTGCCGCGCTGCCGGAAACCCTGCCAAGAGTATTGTCCGTGGGACGTCTGGACATCAATACGGAAGGCCTGCTTTTGCTGACCAATGATGGTGGCCTGTCCCGTGCGCTTGAACTGCCGACCACGGGTTGGTTGCGGCGATATCGGGTTCGTGCCCATGGCAGTGTGACGCAGGAAGCCCTCGATGGATTGAAAGAAGGGATCGCCGTCGACGGCGTGTTGTATGGATCTATCGAAGCAGAACTGGAACGCCAGCAGGGCAGTAATGTTTGGATTACATTCGCCATGCGAGAGGGCAAAAACCGCGAAGTTAAAAATGTCTTGTCGTCGCTTGGGCTGAATGTGAATCGCTTGATACGAATTTCCTACGGCCCTTTCCAACTCGATGACCTGGAACCTGGTGAAGTGCGTGAGGTTCGGGGAAGAACGCTGCGTGATCAACTTGGCAGCAAGTTGATTGAGCAGTCCGGGGCCAATTTCGATGCTCCCTTGCATGTTGAACCGGCCAAAAAAACACCACCGGCCACCAAGAAAGAGAAAACCAAAGGGCGGCGTGCCAAAGTGGACCCGCTCAGCCGGTTGGATACTAAAAGGCGGCCGGAAACGGGCTCAGGCAAATCAAAAAAGGTAAACCGCAATGCGGATCGTCGGCGGTAGCTTGCGCGGACGCAAACTGGCAACACCGAAAAGTGATGCCATTCGTCCGACAACAGACCGTAACCGGGAAAGCCTGTTCAATATTCTCAATCACACATGGCCTGATCAGCTCAGGGGCAGGGTACTCGATTGTTTTGCCGGGACCGGCGCTCTGGGACTGGAAGCGCTTTCCAGGGGAGCAGAATGCTGTGTGTTCATCGAAAAGAACGCACAGGGTCTGGCGCTGATCAACAGCAACATTGCCACATTTGGCCTGCAGGATCGCAGCAAGGTTGTTCGGGGCAATGCGGTCAACCCCGGACCGGTGGTCGATGTCGGTCCGTTCGATCTGATTTTTGCAGACCCGCCCTATGGGCAAGGATTGGGTGTTGATGCCGCGGCTGCCCTGTTGGCTCACAATTGGGTCGCGGAGGGAGCGATTTTTGTGTTGGAAGAAAAGATAGGTTTTTTGCCAGACGGTCTGGAGGGGTTTGAACAGCACGATCAGCGAAGCATGGGGGATACGTCTATCGGCATATTTCGGCGTGCTGTGTGATCGATGACGAAAAATTAAAGTGCATCTTTTTGAAGCCAACCTATATCCTGTCACGTAACTGATTTTACCAACACTTTGAAGCAAAAGTGAGAACCGAATGAATTCGCCGAAATCACGCACCAAACTCGCTGCGATTGCCTTACTCGCCATCACCGGCGGTTGGGCCGCGACATCCCTGCTTTCAACAACCCAGATGACCGCCTTCGCTGCCAGCGAAAAAACCGGCCCGGAAGTCACCTCGTTTTTTCTGGAAAATGGCCTGCAGGTTGTGGTGATTCCAGACCGCAGAGCGCCGGTCGTTACTCATATGATCTGGTACCGAGCGGGGTCCGCTGACGAGCCGCCGGGTAAATCAGGCATTGCCCATTACCTTGAACACCTGATGTTCAAGGGGACCAAGACAACTAAAAATGGTGAATTTTCGTCCCGGGTAGCGGCCATCGGCGGACAGGAAAACGCATTCACCTCGACAGACTATACCGGTTATTTCCAGCGGGTTACCCCAGAAGCGCTGGAAGACATGATGACGCTTGAGGCGGATCGCATGGAAAACCTGGTTTTGACCAATGAAATCATTATCCCCGAGCGTGACGTCGTTCAGGAAGAACGAAACGCACGTACAGAAAGCAATCCGGGCTCGCTGCTGCGTGAAGCGATGGCGGCTGCACTTTACCAAAATCACCCTTATGGGATTCCGATTATCGGTTGGCAGCATGAAGTCAACGCGCTGGACAAAGACGACGCCATTGCGTTTTACGACAAATTTTACACCCCCAATAACGCCATTGTCGTCGTAGCGGGGGACGTTGACGTCGAAACGGTGCGCAGGCTCTCCAAAAAGACCTATGGAGTGGTCAAGCGCCGAGCAGAACCGGGCACGCGCAAACGGCCAACAGAGCCGCCACCACGCGCAGCGCGTCGCATAGATATGGCTGATGCCAGGGTTCGCACCCCCTCCTTCCAGCGTCTCTATCTGGTGCCATCTTATAATTCCGATCAGGATGGAGAAGCAGAAGCTCTTGAAATTCTGGGAGAATTGCTTGGTGGAGGTTCAACCAGCCGGTTGTACAAGTCGCTGGTTATTGAGCAGAAACTGGCGACCAGCGCGGGTTCCTGGTACCAGGGCGGGTCGTTGGATGACACCCAGTTCGGTTTCTATGGCTCTCCCCGCGGTGATGTAACTCTTGCTGCACTGGAAGAGGCGACTGAAAAGGAAATCGCAAAACTGTTGAAAGATGGGGTGACGGAGGCCGAGGTCAAACGCACCCAGAGCCGTCTGATCAAGCAGTCCACTTTCTCCCAGGACAGTCAATCTTCGCTTGCCCGTATATATGGTGGCTCGCTGATGTTGGGGTTGACGATTGAAGACATTGAATCATGGCCGGACCGTATTCGCGCTGTGACCGTTGAATCCGTCAACAAGGCTGCAAAGACCTATTTGCAGAAGAAGCGCTCCGTGACCGGGTTTCTGACGCCGGAAACCCACACCCATGGCAAGGAAGGTTAGTGACATGAGTATTTTTAGTATGCGACTCACTCCAACAGTAGTCCTTGCCGCCGGTGTCTGGCTCATCAGTGCATCTGTCTCGACCGTGTTTGCCGTCGACATCAAATCGGTGACCAGCGAAAGGGGCATCAAAGCCCTTTTGGTTGAAGACTACACCGTTCCGCTGGTGGCGATTTCTTATTCTTTCAAAGGTGGCAGTGCTCAGGACCGGGCAGGCAAAGAAGGTACGGCACAATTGTTGACCAACACGTTGGACGAGGGGGCTGGGCCCATCGACAGCCAGACCTTCCAGGTCCGGTTGCAGGACAATGGCATGTCCTATTCATTCAATGCGGGCTATGATTCCTTTTCCGGCGGCATCAAGACGCTCAAAAGCGAGACCGCTGATGCTTTCGAATTATTGCGTCTGATGCTGAATGAACCGCGTTTTGATGTCGAACCGGTCGATCGGATGAAAGCTTCCAGGCTCAACCGGCTGAAGGGGCAGGAAACCAATCCCCGGTCAATCGCAGGCAAGGCGTTTCGGGAATCTGTCTTTGCCGGTCATCCCTATAGCCGTCCCGGGGAAGGCACACTCCAAACCATGGCTGATATCGGACCGGCCGATCTGGAAGATTTCCGCAAACGAGTGTTTGCCCGTGACAATCTGGTGGTCGGTGTTGTCGGTGCTATCAGTGCAGAGGAAACCCGTGCAATGCTGGACCAGGTGTTCGGCGAATTGCCCGAAAAGGCCAGTTTGACTCCGGTGCCTGAAGTGGAGCCAAAGGTCGGCGAGGTCAATCACATCGAATTCGCCACACCGCAGACCAACATCCGAATTGCTCTGCCCGGCATCAAGCGAGAGGACCCGGACTTTTTTGCCGGGTATCTGGCCAATTATGTGTTGGGTGGCGGTTCGTTTTCTTCGCGACTCTACAGCGAGGTGCGTGAAAAACGGGGTCTGGCTTACGGCGTTTATTCCTATCTTGGCACCTATGATCACGCCGGTATTGTTGGCAGTGGATCGGCAACGCGCGCCGACAGGTCGCAACAGACTGTTGACGTGATGCTGGCCGAATTCGAACGCATGGCCAAAGAGGGTCCTACGGCTGAAGAGTTGGAAAAGGCGAAAAAATACATCAAGGGCAGTTACGCGATCGCCAATCTGGATACATCGGGGAAGATTGCGTCAGTGTTGGTTGCTATTCAGAATCTGGGCCTCGGCGTGGACTATATCGACAAGCGCGCTGATTACATCGAGGCGGTAACACTGGAAGACGCCAAACGGGTTTCTGCAAAACTCTTTGGCGGCAAACCGACAGTCATCACCGTGGGGCGAAAGGTAAAATGACCGAACCGACACTCGCCATTGCGTTCGGTGGTGGCGGTGCTCGTGGTTTGGCGCATATCCATGTCATCAAGGCATTGGAGGAACTTGGGGTTAAACCGGTTGCCATTTCCGGCACATCCATCGGCTCCATCATGGGTGCCGGTCTGGCATCGGGAATGGATGCAAACGACATTCGGAACTTTGCAATCGACACACTAACCGATCCCAGCGAAGTTCTGTCCCGGTTCTGGAGCATGCGGCCTGCCAAGATAGGTGAAATTTTTTCCCCGCCCCGCGCGATGTTGGGAAATGTTAATCCAATCAAAGCGGTGCGGGCCTTTCTTCCTGAACAGATTCCGGCCCGTTTTGAAGACCTTGGGATTGCTCTGCAGACAGTGGCAACGGATTTTTATGGGCAAAAGCCCGTAATTCACGATGCGGGTGATCTGATTGAGGCATTGGGGGCATCGTCTGCGTTGCCCGCGATATTCAAGCCCGTTCAGAGGGACGGAATGAGTCTGGTGGACGGAGGTCTGGTCAATGCCGTTCCCTATGAATTGCTGTTTGACAAGGCCGACATTGTGGTTGCTGTGGACGTTGTTGGCGGCCCGGTTCGGTCTCGCCGAGAAACCCCAACGCGCCTTGAAGCGCTTGCCGGAGCAAGCCAGTTGATGATGCAGGCGACCACGCAATTGAAGCGAAGAATGCAGCCTCCAGCCGCTTTCATAACTCCACCTGTTGGAGGCATCGCGGTTCTGGATTTCTATAAAGCGCGTTCGATCCTCGACGATACGATTGCGACGGTTGAGCTCACCAAACGGGCGGTAGAAGAGGCTTATGTTTCGAAGCGCAAAGGGTAGCCTGATCGGCTATTTTCTGGGAACCGGTGTGATGGCGAAGCTGGCGGCCTTGCCTGATGTGAACGGTGAGTTTGCGGTTGGTGGCACATTGGTTCCCGCGTCGTCGTCATCGTCTCGCGACGGCAGAGTTTTGATTTGACGAAAGGCCACGGCAGCTCCGCCTATGCCGAACACCACGGCACCGAGCCCCCAACCGATCAGCACGCCTTCAGCCCCATAGAGGCGGCCAACCATGACAAAGGGGATGATACCAATCGTTGCCCGACCCCAGTTGAAAACGGTGGCATAGATGGGAAATCCGAGATTGTTAAAGGCGGCATTTGCAACAAACAGAGCACCGTTGAACAAATAACTTCCGGCCACAAACAGGCAGAAAACGCGGACCAGAACGGCGGCGTCGTCGCTGGCGTCAAACAGACTGATGATCCACCCATGGCTTAACGCCAATATCGCCCAGACGACGAGACAATAGATCAGTGTAAACAGCAGCGCATCCCGCATGGTTGACGAAACACGGTCAAATGCGCGGGCACCATAATTTTGGCTCAATATCGGACCCACCGAGCCAGAGAGCGCAAATATCACCCCAAACGCCACCGGCAAGACCCGACCGATGATGGCCCAGCCGGCAACCGCATCATCACCAAATTCCGCAATCGAGTGCGTCACATAGGCATTGCCAACGGGGGTCGCCAATTGGGTGGCAATGGCGGGAACAGCGATTGTCAGAAACGGCCGAATATCAGCCAGGGACCGGCGAAGGTTGAATGGGCCGAGCATGTTATGAACCCGCACCACGCCCCAAAGCCCAACCAGAACCAGAACCAGGCGAACCGTGGCCGTGGCCATTGCTGCACCGGCAATGCCGAGGTCGAAACCGAAAATAAACAGCGGATCCAGGATAAGGGCAGCAAATCCGCCGGACAGGGTCACAAACATCGCCCGTTTGGGATCACCCTTGGCGCGTAACAGGGCGCCCATGCACATGCCCAGACCCAGCAGGGGGATGGAGGGTACAACAATTCGCATGAAAACGAGCGCAAGCTCCAGCGTTTCGCCCCTTGCGCCGAGAAGAAACAGCAACCAGCCCAACATCGGGTACAGCAACAGGGCAAATCCGCTGCTCAAGACCAGCAGATAAAACAGCGAAGATGTTGCCTGTTGACGGGCGGCCTGTTGGTTTTCCGCCCCCAGCGCCCGTCCGACCAGCGCGGCGGTGGCAATCGAAATGCCAATGCAGATCGATATCGAAAAGAACATGATGGTGGCGGCATATCCGATTGCCGCTGCCAGTTCCTGCTGTCCGAGCAACGAGATGTAAAACAGGTTGATGACATCAACAATGAAGATTGAAACCAACCCAAGCGACGAAGTGGCGGTCATCACAACCACATGGCGCATTGTACTGCCGGACGTGAAAGCTGCCCGTTGGGATGGTTTGGCCTCAGCGCTCGCCATCAATCATCCAGCACATGTTTGGTTTCATCACCAATTGCCGTTCCGGTATGTCGCGGCTGCACCAGGGGTTCCGGCACCGGGGCGGAATGCATCATTTCTCCCCCCGCCAGAAGCCCATCTTTCAACTGCATTTTCAACCGTTCGCGGTCACGATGGCGCACATCCTTGACGATCTCAGCCGCTTCTTCGCGGGTAAGCCCAGCGCCTTCGAGCAAGGCACGTCCCATGACAAGCGCAGATTCAAAGGTTTCCCGGATCTGCCACACTCCAGGGCGCTCGAGTAGTTCAAGGGCGTGTCCGCGGTCATAGGAGCGTACATAGAGTTTCGCCTTGGGATACTCTCGGCTCAACATTTCCACGATGTGGTCTGTGGTGTGGATTTCGCGGGTACAAACAGCAATGATACGGGCGCGTTCAACACCGGCTGCGCGCAGCACATCCAACCGGGTGCCGTCTCCGAAATAGATGCGAAAGCCAAATCGGCGAGCTTGTCGTATACGTTCAGCACTGTTGTCGAGAACCGTTACGTCACAACCACCAGCCAACAAGGCCTGAGCGGCGATCTGGCCCAATCGGGAAAACCCGATCATCATCACTTCAGCACCCGCGCCTTCAAAGTCCTCCGTCATCGATTCTGCAGCATCACCTTTGAGAAACAGTCCGCCGAGCTTGACCGACAAGGGGGTGAAAGCCATCGAAAGGGTGACACCGGCAATTAGAAAAGAAGATTCCTGCGGTGTCAGCAGGCTGACACCCACGGCGGCTGAAAACAGCACAAACGCAAACTCTCCGTGCTGAGGCAGAACAAAAGCGACGCGGATGCTGTCATTGTGATCGCTGCCGAAGATTCGGCACAATCCGTAAATCAGACCGGCCTTGAGCGCCATGATTGCGGGCACGAGCCCCAATATCAGTACGAGATTGTCCCACACGATGCGCAGATCCACCGCCAGACCGACGGCAACGAAGAACAGACCGAGCAAGATGCCTCTGAACGGTTCGATATCAGCTTCCAGTTCGTGACGATAGCTCGATTCTGCCAACATCACGCCGGCAATGAAGGCGCCCATTGCCATGGAAAGGCCGGCATATTGCATCAACATGGCGGCGCCTATGACGATGAATAGCGCTGCCGCAATCATAGCCTCGCGGGCTCCCGTATCGGCGATGATTCCAAACAACGGGTTGAGCACATAACGCCCGGCAAACAACAGCGCGATCAAACAGCCGACGGCGACTGCTATCGGGGTCAGGTTGTCCCCTGACATATCAAAATTCCCGGCGGCCAATAACGGTACCGCAACCAACAATGGAGCAATGGCGAGGTCCTGAAACAACAGGATGCTAAAGGCTTTCTTGCCGTGCGGAAGGCGATCTTCGTTGGAATCCTCCAGCAGTTGCAGAGCAAAGGCGGTCGAAGACAGGGCGAGGCCGAACCCGACGACAATGGCCGCATTCCAAGAAAAATAGGTGTATCGGGCAACGAGGGTCAGCACGATTCCGCTGAGCACGACCTGCGCGGCACCGAGACCAAAGATTTCTCGCCGCATCTCCCACAATCTTGATGGTTTCAGTTCCAGTCCGACAATGAACAGCAGCAATACGACGCCCAGTTCGGCCACATGCAGGACTTCCTTGCCTTGCGTAATGAAGTTGAGCACCGGCCCCAGTACAACACCGACAGCGAGATAGCCCAACACCGTGCCCAGTTTGATCTTCTTGAACAGAGGGGCGGCTATGGTTGCGCCGCCCAGCAGAACGACTGCGTCAAGAAACAGATTTGGACCGTCGGCCATGGAAAGACTCAAAATTGCAGGTCTGTTATTTTCTAGCATGAAACCCCGGGCCAAGAGAAGGTGACTTCAATTCTGACCTTCCCCCTTGAAGCGGGGCACAGCAAACCGTAAACGACGTCTGTGTGTGATTGTCGGGTATCCGCCTTGTCTGATTCTTTTGATTTAAAATTTTTGCAGGACCGTGCTGCGGCGTTGGTGGAAGCGGCCAGACGGGCCGGAGCGGATGCCAGTGATGCAGTCGTTGCTGCCAGCAGGTCTACCGGTGTTGACGTGCGCGACGGACATGTTGAAGAATCCGAAGGCGCAGAAAACAACGCTTTGTCGTTGCGCGCTTTTGTTGGCCGCAGATCAGCATCCGTGTCCGCCAATATGACCGGTGATCTCGAACAGCTGGCGCAGCGGGCCGTCGCTATGGCCAAGGTATCACCGGAGGACCCCCATGCCGGTCTGGCGCAGCAGGAGGACCTTGCTGCTGATATCCCGGACCTGGGTCTGCATGATGACACCGAACTGGACTTTGCCACCATGCGGGACTTTGCCATCGACTGCGAAACTGCGGCGCTGGCGGTGCCCGGTGTTAGCAAGTCGTCAGGTGCATCATTTGGCCGGAGTCTTGGAGGTTCGGTATTGGCCGCCAGCAACGGTTTTGTCGGCAGCTATCGTTCCAGTCGTTTCAGCCTTTCTGTATCCGCTGTTGCCGGTGAGGCGAGCGCGATGGAAAGGGATTATGATTTTGACAGCCAGCGGCATCTGAGCGATCTGCGGGGAGCGGTTGAGATCGGCACCAAAGCAGGCGAACGCGCTGCTGCTCGTATCAATCCGCAGCAGGTTGATACTCAATCGGCAACGGTGGTGTTTGAACCGCGCATGGCGCGCAGTCTGGTTTCCCACTTTGCCGGTGCCATCAACGCCTCGTCGATTGTTCGAAAGACTTCGTTCTTGAAGGATAATCTGAATCAATCGGTATTTGCCTCAGGTGTTGATATCGTCGATGAACCCCATATCCCACGTGCTGCCGCATCCCGACCATTCGATGCAGAAGGCGTGTCAGGAAAAACATTGTCGCTGGTGCAGGACGGCGTGTTGAATCACTGGCTGTTGGATTCGAGTACCGCCCGTGCTCTGGGCCTTTCGACCAATGGCAGGGCCAATCGGGCAGGCAGCGGTACCGCACCGGGCAGCACCAATCTGACGCTGCGCGCCGGGCAAACCACACAACAGGACATGATTGCCAGCATCAAATCCGGCCTCTATGTCACCGAGTTGATCGGGCAGGGCGTTAACATGATTTCGGGCGACTATTCGCGGGGTGCCAGCGGATATTGGATAGAAAACGGTGAATTGACCTATGCCGTCAGCGAAATCACCATTGCCGGTAATCTGCGCGATATGTTTGCCCGCCTGCAACCGGCAAACGACCTGGACACCCGCCATGGTACCAATGCACCGACGGTGATGATCGAGGGGATGACCATTGCCGGGCGCTGACCAGAACGAGCTGGACCGGGAGTTGCTTCAGCAACTGGGTGTTGAGGCCGGAAAGATCGGCATGCGATGGTTTGGCAAAAAGCCGGAAGTGTGGATGAAAGAGGGCGATTCCCCCGTATCCGAAGCAGACTTCGCGATTGATCGGTTTTTAAAAAATGAATTGATGCAGGCGCGTCCGGATTACGGCTGGTTGTCGGAAGAAACAGATGATGACCTGGGGCGGCTTGGCGCTCAGCGCCTGTTTGTTGTGGACCCGATCGACGGAACCCGTGGCTTTATCAATGGTATGGATCAATGGTGCGTCAGCATTGCTGTGGTTGAAAATCATCGCCCGGTGGTCGGGGTGTTGGAATGTCCGGCGCTGCAACAAACCATCGTCTCGCAGCTCGATGAGGGAGCCTGGTGCAATGGAAGTCGGCTCGGGACCGCAGCAATGGGTAAAGACCGTGCCTTGCGGCTTACCGGTCCGCGCAGCGTTCAGTCGCAGGCGCTGGATTCGAGTGCGCGCGCGGTTGAAAAACTACCATTTGTTCCTTCGCTGGCTTACCGAATCGCGATGATTGCCATGGGTGAAGCTGAGCTGTCGCTGGCGCGGGCCAGCGCTAAAGACTGGGACCTTGCCGCCGCCGATCTGATTGCTCACGAGGCTGGTGCCTGTTTGACCGACTTGACGGGAGAGCGCCCGACATACAATTGTGAAGACGTGCGGCATGGGGCACTGTTGGCCTGTCCGCAGCATGACCATCAAGAAATGCTTGATCTGGCAAAGCTAGCCATGGATAAACGCTGAAAATGCAAATCATCGAAATCCAAACAAAGTGTGGGGTTAATCCATGAGCAAATCGCCTGAAAAAAAACAATTGCTGCATCTCGTGTTTGGAGGCGAGTTGGACAGTCTCGACGGCATCACATTCCGTGATCTAGATGGTCTCGACATAGTTGGGATTTACCCGGATTTTGCTTCTGCCCGTGCAGCCTGGAAGGCCAAAGCCCAATCGACAGTGGATAACGCGCATATGCGCTATTTTGTGGTGCACCTGCACCGCTTCCTTGACCCCGAAAATGACTGAATTGCCAATTAGGGTCGCAATTGTGAACTTTAGTACCCCAAAGGGTTCGTTTTGAGTGATATCTGGGCTCATACAACACTAAGACTATACCGCGGTTTTGGTTCGATACTTTACCCCTTTACCGGGCCGTTTCTGCGTGCCCGGGCCCGACGGGGAAAGGAAGACCACACACGCCGGGGAGAACGCTACGGATATGCCAGCTGGCCAAGACCTCCTGGCCCATTGGTCTGGCTGCATGCCGCCAGTGTTGGTGAGTCGCTGGCGATTATGCCGCTGATCAAACGGATGGAAAGTTTCGGCATCAGTCTGGTTTTGACAACTGGTACGGTGACGTCCGCCAATATTGCTCAGGACCGGATTTCCGAGCGCACCATCCATCAATATGTGCCGATGGATATGAAACGGGCAGTGGGTCGATTTCTCGATCACTGGCAACCCGACCTTGCGATATTTGCCGAGTCAGAAATCTGGCCGACCACGATTCAGGAACTGGCGAAGCGCAACATCCCACAAAACCTGGTCAACGCCCGCATGTCTGACCGCTCAAACAAACGTTGGTCTCGCCGAACCGCGTTGGCCCAGGCGGTGTTTGGCAACCTGTCGCAAGTGCTGGCGCAGTCGGAAACCGATGCGGAACGGTTTACCCGATTGGGTGCGCCACGGGTGCAGGCGGTCGGCAATTTGAAAATCGATGTTGGTACCCCGCAGATCGATCCTGCAACCTACCATGCTTTCAAGTCGATGATTGGCAATCGCCCAACATGGATTGCTGCCAGCACCCATGAAGGTGAAGAAGAAAGTGTTGCTCAGGTTCACTGCATGCTGACCGAGCATCTGCCCGACCTGCTGACAATCATTGTGCCTCGCCACCCCGACCGGGTCGATGACATTCTGCATTCGCTTTCCAAATTTCAGGTTGAAATTGCAACCCGCAGTTCCGGAGACATTATCTCGCCATCTACGGGGGTGTATGTGGGCGATTCAATCGGGGAAATGGGATTGTATTTCGGATTGGCCGAAGTTGCGTTCATGGGTAAATCTCTGAAATCGCAGGGTGGTCAAAACCCGATAGAACCGGTGATGTCGCATGCGGCAATCCTTTCAGGTCCTTATGTGCAGAATTTCCGCGATACCTATCAGGCCTTGCTGGAAAGCGGTGGTGCCCGTCTTGTGAAGGATGAAAACATGCTTGCCGGGCATGTGCTGCATTTGCTGCGCAACCCGCATGATCTTCATGCCATGCAGACAGCTGCACGCAATACAGTATATCAGATGACCGGTGCATTGGAGCGGACTATTGCTGCGCTTGATCCTTACATCATGCCGCTGCGGGTTCAGGCCGGGTTGGATAAGCGGCTTTATGGAGAAGATCCAGTATCTGCTCATGGTGGCCAGTGATGCTGATCGTCAAGGAAACCGCGATTGAGTGATGCGCCCCCTTTCTGGTTTGAAAAGCCCGCAATAGCCGCCCGGTCTTTGTCGCCCGTTGCTGCCATCTATGGACATATCGCAGCCCGGCGCATGCTGCGCTCACCAACGGCGAAAGCCAGCGTTCCAGTACTTTGTATTGGTAACTTCATCGCCGGTGGGGCCGGCAAGACGCCAACAGCAATTGCCGTGGCCAAGATTGCCCGAAATATGGGACTGCGCCCGGGTTTTCTGAGCCGTGGCTATGGTGGCAGCATCAAGCGACCGACCGTCGTGGATGTAAGGGAACACACCGCAAATGAAGTCGGCGACGAACCGATGATCCTGGCGGTTTATGCGACCACGGTTGTTGCTGCAAACCGACCGGCTGGCGCAACCCTGCTGGAGCAGAATGGTGTGGACTTCATCATCATGGATGATGGGTTTCAAAACCCCTCGCTGCACAAGGATTACAGCTTGGTGGTTGTTGATGCAGGGCGCGGCATTGGCAACGGCTATTGCATGCCCGCGGGTCCCTTGCGGGCCAGCTTCCAGGCTCAATTGTCCCACGCCAATGCGGTTTTGCTGATCGGGCAATCGGATGCGGGGACAGAGGTCGTGCGCAAGAGTGCAAAGACTGCCAAGCCGATATTTCAAGCTGAAATTGCTGTGCGAAAGCCGGCAAACTGGCAGGACAAGAGAGTGATGGCTTATGCCGGAATTGCGGACCCAAGTAAGTTTTTTAACAGCTTGGAATCCGTAGGGGCCGAGGTCGCGGAGCGGCGCAGTTTTGCTGATCATCATCGCTACGGTGTTCAGGAATGCCGCGATTTGATGGAACAGGCTGAAAAGGCAGGGCTGATGTTGGCCACAACGGAAAAAGACTTCGTGCGGTTGAATCAGGCGGGGCCAGAACAGCAAAAATTGTTGGAATCCAGCGAAATTCTGTATGTGGATCTGGAATTTGAAAATTCGAAGACCGTGGAATCCATGCTACAGGAAACAATCAGGCGCGCCGAAGAGTTCCGGCTGTCAAACGGGTGAAGCGTTAAGCCAGATTTCCCGCTGCCTGCTCAGCGGCGAGAGAAGCCTGCGCGTCTGTGTAGGCTTCCTGGCGTTGCCAGTTCCAATATTTCAACTCATCCAACGGGATTGCCTTGCCGGTAATGGCGCACAAAACATGGGTTCCAGGTACGAGAACCTGAAAGTCAGCCGCCGTATAACGCACGGTTGCTGCATTTCCGTCGGTGGGGTTCAGTCGATCTAACATGGCAGGTCTCCAAGCCTCTTCTTAGCACAAGCAGCGGCTGCGGGAAGCGCTTTCACCTTCGTCCGAAAAGTTTTTCAATATCGGCGAGCTTGAGTTCGATATAGGTTGGCCGTCCGTGATTGCATTGCCCTGAATTGGGTGTGGCCTCCATATCACGCAACAAGCGGTCCATTTCCAATGGCAACAGTTTGCGCCCGGACCGCACGGAGCCATGGCAGGACATGGTCGCCGCCACATGGTCGATCTTATCGGCCACCAGACTGCTCGATCCCCATTGGCTCAACTCGTCAACCAGATCCTGCAACAGGTTCTCGCAATTGACTTCGCCAAGTATTGCCGGTGTTTCCCGCACGGCCACCGCGCCGGGGCCGAAAGCCTCAATACCCAGACCAAGTGTTTTTAATTCATCGACATGGTCAATCAGGCGATTGACGTCCTGTTCCGGCATTTCAACAATTTCCGGAATCAACAACATCTGGCTGGAAACACCAGTATCAGCGATCTGCTGTTTCATTCTTTCATAGACCAGGCGTTCGTGCGCAGCATGTTGGTCTACGATCACCAATCCATCGCCGGTTTGCGCGACGATATAATTGTGGTGCAGTTGTGCCCGTGCTGCACCCAGAGGCAGAGATTCTGCTATGGGATCAAGTTGAGGTTCTTCTCTGACGTCCGCCGAATGGGCTGTCGTTGCGTCAAATCGAGCCTGTGAATTTTCGGAAAAGCCCGCTGGGAATGCCGTTGACGGGGCCGGTTCAACAGGACGGTTGGGCGATTGTTGCCAGTCGTGGTTTTGGTTTTTTGCCGGCGGTTGCCACTGTCGACCGGCCACTGCCCGTTCAGCAATACCGCCCGGCTTGAAGGCGGAGAGCATGGCGTCGCCACCTTCGGTGGAAGCCCGATGGCCTGAGTTCGATATGGCCTCACGCAGGGCGCCGACAATCAGTCCCCGCACCAGTCCTGCGTCGCGAAAACGAACCTCAGACTTTGCCGGATGCACATTGACGTCAACTTGTTTGGGATCAAGGGTCAGAAACAGGGCCATTACCGGGTGTCTGTGTCGCGAAAGGAAATCCATATAGGCGCCGCGTATGGCACCGCTCAACTGTTTGTCGCGCACCGGGCGTCCATTGACATAAACAAACTGGTGAAGGGCGTTTCCCCGGTTGAAAGTGGGAAGCGACGCATAGCCATACAGTTCGACCCCTTCGCGGGCTGCATCAATCAGCATGGCGTTTGGTGGGAATTCTCTGCCCAATACCTGTTCGCACCGACGCAGCAGCGCGTCCTCGCCGTTGACTTGCGGATATTCCGTGGCCTGACGGTCTTCGCCACCCACCGATATATGGATTTCTGGGTGACCGAGCACCGTGCGCTTGATGACATCGCTGATGGCATTGGCTTCGGCTCTGTCGGTCTTCATGAATTTCAACCGTGCCGGTGTTGCATAAAACAGATCCGCGACTTCGACGACTGTTCCTTCGCTCAATGCCGCTGGCCGGACCGGTTGAACCGATCCGCCATGCACCTGAATTTCCCAACCATTGTCACCACCAGCCAGGCGTGAACGAATGGTCAACCGGGAAACCGAGCCAATCGATGGCAATGCTTCACCGCGAAACCCGAGACTGCGAATATCCGTAAGATCATCACCCAGTTTGGACGTGCAGTGCCGTTCGATCGACAATTGCAGATCGCTTTCGTCCATGCCGCGCCCGTTGTCGGTCACACGAATGAGGTTTTTGCCTCCCCCTGCTGTCACGATCGATATTCGGTTGGCGCCTGAATCAATGGCATTGTCGAGTAATTCGCGCACAACACTGGCCGGACGCTCAATCACCTCACCGGCGGCAATCTGGTTGACGATGTTTTCGCTGAGGCGACGCACGGTCATATTTGAATACCGGGTTGATTTCGCTCGAATCGCCCTTGATTGACGATCCCTGTTGGATTGAAGATGGGACGCCTGAAACCATTGCGCAAGAGTGATGCATGAAACCGGTCAATCTTGAACAGTTGAATTTTGTCGGCCACGGATTGGTGCGCCCTGAATGTGCACTTGCCCACAGCAGCGGGGTAATTTTAGTTCCCGACTGGAGCGATGATGGTGGTGTTTCTGTGGTGTTTCCCGACGGACAGGTCAAGCGACACCTAGCGCGCAACTGGACACCGCTTGCTCGATCCTTGGGCATAAATGGACCCCTGCGTCCCAATGGCATTTGCTTGCTGCCCAGTGGAATTTTGTTGCTGGCGCATCTGGGAGACGAACGCGGGGGTATTTTTTCTCTCAACCCGGATGGTGAGGTGACCCCGGTGCTGACCGAGATCGAAGGCCAGGCATTGCCACCGAGCAACTTTGTCACTGTGGATGAGGCCGGGCGCATCTGGATTACCGTATCGACCCGACAGATACCGCGGGCGCTGGCCTATCGAAGTGATATTGCCGATGGTTTTGTTGCGGTTATCGTGGATGGAGAAGCACGAATTGTGGCTGATGATCTTGGTTATACCAACGAATGCCTGCCACATCCCGACGGTCGCCGCCTGTTCGTCAACGAGACCTTTGGACGGCGGTTGACCAGCTTTGATATTGCGGCCGACGGATCGTTGAGCAACCGGCGGACAATTGCGGAACTGGGGCAGGGCACTTTTCCCGATGGTCTGGCTTTTGACAATCGGGGCAACGCCTGGCTGACGTCAATTGTGTCGAACAGGGTGTTGCGGGTGGATCATGATGGCAATGTTGAAATCTATCTTGAGGATGCCGATGC
>CAJQPW010000010.1 GCA_905480295.1 uncultured Rhizobiaceae group bacterium
CATGCAGTCAATATGCGCATTGTTCTTGGCCTGTTGGGCAAGGCGTTCCCCTTCTTCTGCCGTGACGGCGATACCACCGAATTCTTCTTCATAGCCGATGCGACCGTAAAAACGGGCAGCGGTCTGATGGGCCATCAGCAAGCGCCCGCCCTGGATCATCGAGATCGACGTGGCATAGGGCATATGCACGTGAAAGATGGCCTTGTGACGGGGGTTGGCGCGATGGCTTGCAATGTGGATGTTGCGGGCTGACGCCTCAACTTCGCCCTGGCCGTCAACAACATTTCCATCGCCATCAATCAGCAACAGCCGGTCTGCCGTTACTTCTGACCAGTGCCAGCCATAGGCATTGATGATGTAAAGCTCTTCCGGACCATCGCACTGGACTGAAAAATGGTTGCAAATGCCTTCATGCAGGTCGAAATGAGCGGCCAGCCGAATGGCGGAAGCCAGGTCCTCCCGGTCTGTTTGAATTGACTTTAAGTGTTCTGCTCGGTCCAACATGTCGCAACATCTCCAGATACGGTTGTGGCGGCAATCTAGCTTCAATTTGAAATTCGAACAATGCAAAAGCGCCGAACAAGCGAGGCAAATTCGACCTCTGTGCCGGAATCGATCTAGGCTTCTGTGCCACCAATGGTAATGCCGTTGATGCGGGTTGTCGGCTGGCCAACACCGACCGGGACACCCTGTCCCTGTTTGCCGCACATGCCAATGCCCGTGTCGAGGGCCATATCATTGCCCAGCATGGTTACTCTTTGCATATCGGCGGGACCGTTGCCGATCATCATGGCACCTTTGACCGCGGGGCCGATTTTACCGTTTTCAATGCGATAGGCCTCGGTGCATCCAAAGACGTATTTGCCGGACGTGATGTCCACCTGTCCGCCACCGAAAGAGACCGCGTAGAGGCCGTCTTTCACGGATGCCAGGATTTCTTCAGCCGGATAATCGCCACCCAACATGTAGGTGTTGGTCATTCTCGGCATGGGAATATGGGCATAGGACTGACGGCGGCCATTGCCGGTGTCAGCCATTCCCATCAATCGGGCATTTTGACGGTCCTGCATGTAGCCCACCAAAACACCATCTTCGATCAGGGTCGTGTACTGGGTTGGGGTGCCTTCATCATCAATCGTCAGCGACCCGCGGCGTTCAGACAGCGTTCCGTCGTCCACAACGGTGACCCCTTTTGCTGCGACCTGTTGTCCCATCAGTCCCGCAAATGCGGAGGTTCCCTTGCGGTTGAAATCGCCTTCCAATCCGTGACCGACGGCTTCATGCAGCATCACGCCGGGCCAACCGGCGCCAAGCACTACATCGAAGGTGCCCGCCGGTGCTGGGATCGCCGACAGGTTGACCTTGGCCTGACGCAACGCCTCTGCCACGCAGACTTTCCACTCGGATTCTGCGATTACCCGGTCGAATAGATGTCTGCCTCCAACGCCGTGTGAACCGCTTTCCTGCCGATCCCCATCGCCAACAACGATCGAAACGTTGAGACGCACCAGCGGTCGCACATCTTTGACCAGCTCGCCATCAGCACGCAGTATTTCGACAATCTGATGTGAGGCCGCAAGCGAAACGCTGACCTGGCGAACCGCCGGGTCGAGTTGTCTTGCATGGGAATCGATGCGCTGCAGCAACTCGACTTTCTTTTCAAAACTGGGTTCGAGCAGGGGATTGTCTGGTTTATAGAGCGCCAGATTGGTCTTGCGCGGCGCATCCGCATAACTGCCGCTGTGGCCGCCTGATACCGCCTGCACGGCCGATGCGGCGCGTTTGAACGCCGCCTGTGTCAGTTCTCCCGAATGGGCATAACCGGCACTGTCACCACAGACCGCGCGCAGTCCGAACCCGCTTCTTGTATCGAACGAACCTGACTTCAGCTTTCCATCGTCAAAGACCAGCGATTCGCTTTCCACCTTTTCAACGAAAAGTTCACCGTCATCGGCACCACTCAGCACATCGTCCAACATGGTGCCCAGGCGAGAGGATTCGCAATCAAACTGGTCTAATAGGGAGTCGGTCATCAGGGGCAACCTAGCCTTTGGTTACGCTGGTGGGCAGCGAAAATCGTCTTACGGGAGTTTGTCAAAGCCTTCGCCGAACCCTGTCAGATCAACAGGAATTCCGATGCCTTCTTCGGGCGAGGCAAAAATGATGAATGTAGCAGATGTGCCAGATTTCATCGTTGTCAGCAGATCATCCTTCAGGATGACCTCAGCATAACAACCATCTGCCATGCACCGCACGAAATAGGCCCGCCCCAGATCTTTGCCGTCAATATTGAGGCCAAGTCCGTTCGGCAGGATGACGCCGAGTGGGGCCAGCACCCGCAAAATACGAGCCTTGTTGTCAGCAGTTTTCAACACGACAACCGAAAGACCAACTTCCGGACGGTCTTCAGCGACAACATTTTGCATCAGCGCACACTGTTCGCTGGATGCACCCGGTGGAGTATCACAGATGATCGACCAGGCCCGATGTTTGGATGCTGCCGTGCCGCCGGATTGAGCGTTGGCAAGAGCCGCGAACAGCAGAGCCGGGACAAGCCCGATAAGGAAGATAAAAAACCGCATAGTCATAGGCCGAATCATTGATAAATATCCATTCACGTCTTGCTTTAGCGGCATAGGAAACAAATGTCTAAGGCCCGCATTGCACCTGTCGACTGGCTGGCACGGCTTAAACAGGGTTTTGGCCCACAAGATGGCACCGGGCCTGGAAATATTGCGGCAAATTGGGGGATAACAGTCCAGTTCAGGAAATATATGCCCAAATTAGAATTTGCCGCACCATTTTTGCACCCAGAAAGCTTGCAGCTTGTCCGACATTATGGTTCTAAGACCCCAAGTCGGCTGGAGTCTGGGACTCACGACCGACGTCATGAATTTTTTGGAGATAATTGGATGTTCAATCCGATGGGAAAACTTGCTGGCGGTGCTGCTCTGAGCCTGCTCGCGACACTTATGGCGCCCGGCGCGGCTCAGGCCGCTCAACCCACGCCGTGGCAATGGTGGCATCAGCCTGCCGCTTCACCGAATATGGAAGCTATCAATTCATTTGATATCTTGACGCTTTGGATCATTGTTCCAATCACCTTGTTTGTGTTGGGATTGCTGGCTTACGTCATGATCCGCTTCCGCGAGAGTGCACATCCGGTGCCCACCAAGACCACGCATAACACAACTGTTGAAGTGGTGTGGACGCTGGGGCCAATTCTGATTTTGATCTTCCTCGCCATTCCATCGTTTCAGCTGCTGACAGCTCAATTCAATCCTCCAAAGGAACCAACGGTGACCATCAAGGCCACTGGCTACCAGTGGTACTGGGGTTTTGAATATCAGGATGATGCAGAGATTTCCTTTGAAACCCGTCCGATTGGTGTTCCGGAAATCGCCGGCAGCGTGGAAGCAGCCAATGCTGAGCGCGTCAGCGCCGGTAAAGAAGACCTGTCGAAATATCCGCGCCTTTTGGCCGTTGATAATGAACTGGTCGTTCCGGTTGGTGAAGTTGTCCGCGTTCTGGTGACAGCCGGAGATGTTATTCACAATTTCGCCATGCCTGCCTTCGGTGTTAAGCTCGATGGCTATCCGGGGCGCCTGAACGAAACATTTTTCCAGGCGACCAAAGAGGGGTTGTATTACGGTCAATGCTCTGAATTGTGCGGAAAATACCATGCCTATATGCCGATCGCCATTCGCGTCGTTTCAGAAGACGATTTTGACGTATGGAAAGATATGGCAGGTGACGATGTTGAGGCCGCAAACAAGGCTTTGATGGCATCGCTCGAAAACAAAAAGAAGTTGGCAGCGGTTTCAGGCAACTGAGCCAGACGCGACCACCAGAACGATAAGTTAGAAAGACATCAAATATGGCTTATTCAGCAACACATGATGACCACGGGGATCACAAGCCCGGTTTCTTCAAGCGCTGGTTTTATTCAACCAACCACAAAGATATTGGCACGCTGTACCTGATCTTTGCGATCTTTTCCGGGATCTATGGTGGGTTTCTCTCTGTTGTGATGCGTATGGAGCTGCAAAGCCCCGGGTTGCAATATTTCTCAGACCCGCATGTCTATAACGTGTTCACCACGGCGCACGGCCTGATCATGATCTTCTTCATGGTGATGCCCGCGCTGATCGGTGGCTTTGCCAACTGGATGGTGCCGATCATGATTGGTGCGCCGGATATGGCATTTCCGCGCATGAACAACATTTCCTTCTGGCTGCTTCCCCCTGCGCTGCTGCTGCTGACGATTTCGGTTTTTGTACCGGGCCCGGCTGGTGGATTGGGTGCAGGGCAGGGCTGGACCATTTACCCGCCATTGTCGTCTAAGATCGGTTCACCTGGACCGGCCATGGATTTTGCCATTCTGGCGCTCCACCTGGCTGGTGCGTCGTCCATCTTGGGCGCGATCAACTTCATCACCACGATCTTCAACATGCGTGCGCCGGGCATGACCCTGCATAAGATGCCTCTGTTTGCCTGGTCTGTTCTCGTAACGGCCTTTCTTCTGCTGCTGTCGCTGCCGGTTCTTGCTGGTGCGATTACAATGCTGCTGACAGACCGAAATTTCGGAACAGCATTCTTTGAACCCGAATATGGTGGGGACCCGATTCTGTTCCAGCATCTGTTCTGGTTCTTCGGTCATCCGGAAGTGTATATTCTGATCCTGCCCGGTTTCGGCATTGTCAGTCACATCATTTCAACATTCTCCCGCAAGCCGATTTTCGGTTACATCGGCATGGCCTATGCCATGGTGGCAATTGGTGCCGTTGGCTTCATCGTCTGGGCGCACCACATGTATACCGTTGGCCTGTCGCTCAACACGCAGCGCTACTTTGTGTTTGCCACAATGGTAATCGCGGTGCCGACCGGGGTGAAGATCTTCTCGTGGATTGCAACCATGTGGGGCGGGTCTTTGACCTTCCGCACACCCATGTTGTGGGCCATCGGATTTATCTTCCTGTTCACCGTTGGTGGTGTGACAGGAGTGCAGCTGGCTAATGCCGGTCTCGACCGCTCTTTCCACGACACCTATTATGTTGTGGCTCACTTCCACTACGTGTTGTCGCTTGGTGCGGTGTTTGCGGTCTTCGCTGCATGGTATTACTGGTTCCCGAAAATGACCGGTTACCTGTATAATTCGATACTTGCGAAGGCGCATTTCTGGATCACCTTTATCGGTGTGAACGTGTTGTTCTTCCCACAGCATTTCCTCGGACTTGCCGGCATGCCTCGCCGCTACGTTGACTACCCTGATGCCTTTGCAGGCTGGAACTTCGTGTCTTCCATCGGTTCCTACATCTCGGCATTCGGTGTGGTGATCTTCCTGATCACGATCTTCGAAGCATTCAGCAAGAAACGTGCGGCAGGTGCCAATCCGTGGGGTGAAGGTGCAACAACGCTGGAATGGCAGCTGCCATCGCCGCCACCGTTCCACCAGTGGGAACAATTGCCTCGCGTTAAGTAATCGCCGCCCGGCCAGTTCAAACGGGCCGGGCTGCATTTTCAATCAAGGGCAACAGGCTGTTTGGGAAACTGACCATGTCGATCAATGATCACATCGAAAGAGATATTTCGCTGGCCATGCCAGCGGACTAT
Source organism: uncultured Rhizobiaceae group bacterium (assembly GCA_905480295.1). Taxonomy (GTDB): domain Bacteria; phylum Pseudomonadota; class Alphaproteobacteria; order Rhizobiales; family Rhizobiaceae; genus Pseudahrensia. Next base: position 5,614 of record CAJQPW010000010.1, read on the forward strand.
TTTGATCTGATGAAGCCGCGCGTGATGCGGCTGGTCGTGTTTACGGCACTGGTTGGCATGTTGCTGGCGCCGGGGCCGATCGACCCTGTCCTTGCCGTTATTGCCGTCGTCTGCATTGCCATTGGCGCCGGTGCGTCCGGTGCATTGAACATGTGGTACGACGCCGATATCGACTCCATCATGTCGCGCACGGCGAACCGTCCGATTCCCAGTGGTCGTATTACCGGCGATCAGGCGTTGAATTTTGGCATGGTCCTGTCGGTGCTTTCCGTGATCACCCTGGGTCTTCTGGTCAATTGGGTGGCTGGAGCAATCCTGGCATTCACCATCTTTTTCTATGCGGTGATCTACACCATGTGGCTGAAGCGTTCGACGCCTCAGAACATTGTGATCGGCGGCGCAGCCGGAGCATTCCCACCCATGATCGGTTGGGCCTGTATCACTGGTTCAGTCGGTGTCGAAAGCCTGGCATTGTTTGCCATCATCTTCATCTGGACACCGCCTCATTTCTGGGCGCTGGCATTGTGGAAGATGCGTGATTATGACGATGCCCACGTGCCAATGATGCCAAATGCAGCGGGGGAGAAGTCGACCCGTGCCCAGATGTTGGCCTATGCCGTGCTGCTCGCGCCCTTAAGCGCGTCTCCGTATCTTTTGGGCTTTTCCGGCGCGCTGGTCGGTGCCTTGTCCTTTGTGCTTGGCCTGGCATTCCTGTGGTTCACCTTCCGGGTATGGAAAGTGGCCGGGCGTGACGAAAAACTGAGCGCTGAAAAGAAACTGTTCGGCTTTTCCATCGCCTATCTGTTCTTGATATTTGCCCTTTTGTTGATTGACGCGATTACGTTCCGCTTTTCCGGCGCCTATCTGCTCAACGGATTTGGAGCATGATGATGGAGTCAGGTGAAGGCAAAATCGAACCGGGCGTCACCATCGAGTTGTCAGAGGCTCAACGGCGTGCACGCCGGATGCGCAACATCGCGATTGGTGGCTGTCTGCTTGGGCTTGTGCTCGTTTTCTACGTCGCAACGGTTGTGAAAATCGGCCCGAGCATGATGCGGGCACAGCAGATGCAGGGACAGAATCAATGAGCCGGGTGGAAGGGTCCAAACATTCTGGTAATTCCCGCGTCGTTGCGGTCTGTCTGTCAGTCACTTTCGGCATGCTTGGCATGGCCTATGCTGCCGTACCGCTTTACGAGATATTCTGCCAAGTCACCGGCTATGCCGGAACCACCCAACGGGCCGATGCAACCACCGGTGTGGTGCTGGACCGGACGATGACCGTGCGGTTTGATTCCAACATTTCCAATGAACTGGATTGGGACTTTGCGCCCAAACAACGCCAGGTCACATTGAAAGTCGGTGATCAGGCGCAGGCCGTGTATACGGCGAAGAATATCGGTTCTGAAACCAGCTTTGGTACGGCCACATTCAATGTGTCCCCGGGTGCGGCCGGGGTCTATTTTAACAAGATCGAATGTTTCTGCTTTACCGAGCAGAAACTCTCTGCCGGTCAGTCTGTAGACATGCCGGTGATGTTCTTTATAGATCCGGAAATCGTCAACGATCCGCTGATGAAGAAGATCAATACCATAACCCTGTCCTATACATTCTATCCCGAAGAAGACCCTGGACCGGAACTCAGTCAAACCGCACCATCTGTAATTGATGGTGGTAGATCAAAATCCAGTCTTTAGATCGGTTGCAAACCGGTATAAGACTGACAACGAGAAAGCATCGCTGGAGACCAAGATGGCCGACGCGCACACAAAAAACCACGACTACCACATTATTGATCCGAGCCCCTGGCCCCTGATCGGTTCTATCGGCGCATTGCTGATGGCCATCGGTGGCGTTGTCTGGATGCAGTCATTGAAAGATGCTGATGCTACAACGCTTGGTCTGAGCGGCCCGTGGCCGTTCTTCATCGGTTTGCTGATCGTTCTGTACACGATGTACGCATGGTGGGCTGACACCATTCATGAAGCCCATGCCGGTGACCATACGAAGGTTGTATCAATGCACCTTCGCTACGGCATGATCATGTTTATCGCCTCTGAAGTCATGTTCTTCGTGGCCTGGTTCTGGGCATTCTTCGATGTGTCTTTGTATGCAGATGAAGCCATTCAGGTCGGCCGTGTCGCCTATACTGGCGGTCAGTGGCCTCCTGCTGATATTCAGGTTCTGGATCCCCTGCATCTGCCCCTGTTCAACACCATTACGTTGTTGTTGTCGGGTACCACGGTGACCTGGGCACACCACGCGCTGTTGGAAGGTGACCGCAAAGGTTTGGTCTGGGGACTGTTCCTGACTGTTGTACTCGGTGTCATTTTCACCGGCGTTCAGGCGCTTGAATACATCGATGCCCCCTTCAACTTCAAAGATTCCATGTATGGTTCAACCTTCTTCATGGCAACCGGTTTCCACGGTTTCCACGTTCTGGTTGGAACGATCTTCCTGATCATCTGCCTGATCCGCGCCATGCAGGGACACTTCAGCGAGAAGCAGCATTTCGGTTTCGAAGCGGCAGCCTGGTACTGGCACTTCGTTGACGTGGTGTGGCTGTTCCTGTTTGTCGCGGTCTATATCTGGGCAAGTGCGGGCGCGACCATCGCTCACTAACGCCGCTTGTCAATTATTCCCAAGGGCGGCTTTCAATCGAAAGCCGCCCTTCTTTTTGTCTGCGTGACACCGCTAATCCAACCCATTGTCGGGAAATGACGATGCCGGACCACCATCATTATCCACCGCTTGATCCGGTGCCAACGGGCATCAAGGGCCGTTGTCCGCGATGCGGTGAGGGCGCCCTGTTCAGTGGATTGCTGACAGTAAAGCAAAGCTGCATGGCCTGCGGTCTGATCTATGACTTCAATGATTCCGGCGATGGACCAACTGTGTTCATCATCATGGGACTGGGGTTTCTTGTGCTTGGGCTTGCGCTTTACGTGGAATTCACGTTCGGGCCACCGGGCTGGGTTCACCTGCTGCTATGGCCGCCGGTCATATTTGGTCTGGGCCTGCCGGTTCTGCGCATGGTCAAAGGCATATTGATCAACCTGACATGGCACCATGATGCGGCATCGGGTCAGCTTGATGAGTCGGGCAAATAGGAACACATCAGCATCATGAAACTCAGCAATTTG
>CAJQPW010000011.1 GCA_905480295.1 uncultured Rhizobiaceae group bacterium
CTGGACGGCAGCGAATTCTGCATCGTTTCTGATGACGCCTTTGATCTTGCAGAACTGCCGGAAAGCATCGTGATTGCCGGGGCCGGTTATATTGCGGTGGAATTTGCCGGAATTTTCAATGGTCTGGGTGTCGATACAACAATCGTCTATCGCGGGCCCGAAATCCTCAACGGATTCGACGATGATGTCCGCGGTCTGTTGCACGAGGAATACGAAAAACGGGGAATTAAGGTTATCACCGAGCAGGTTCTGTCCAAGGTTGAACAGGACCCGAATGGGAAAAAGTCGGTTTTGTTGTCCTCCGGCGACACGCTGAAGGCGGATCAGGTAATGCTGGCTCTTGGGCGTTTGCCGTTAACCCAAGAGCTGGGTTTGGACCATGCAGGCGTAGAGACCGATGATCACGGCTATATCAAGGTCGATGAATACTCGAAGACCAATGTCGCTAATATATGGGCTGTTGGAGACGTGACGGATCGCGTGCAGTTAACGCCGGTAGCGATCCACGAAGCGATGTGCTTTGTGTCAACGGAGTATCGCGGAGTACCACAAAGTCCCGATCACGAAATGATCCCCACAGCCGTATTTTCCCACCCCGAAATCGGCACGGTCGGCATGACCGAGGAAGAAGCGGCAAAAAGCTATCCAAAACTCAATGTCTTTCGGGCGAATTTTCGCCCGATGAAACATACGCTTTCCGGTCGCGACAGCCGCATGTTGATGAAGCTGATCGTTGATGCGGAATCAAACAAGGTCATCGGTGCCCACGTCTTGGGGCCTGACGCTGGCGAAATGGCGCAGATTTTGGCGATCCCCATGAAAATGGGCTGCTCCAAAGAAGATTTTGATCGCACCATGGCGCTGCATCCCTCTGCGGCGGAGGAACTGGTGACGATGTATGAGCCGACCTATATCGTTGTGAATGGCGTCAGACAGGAATCCTGAGTGTTGTCAAAGAGCGGGCACGTTATCGGTTCAACAGAAAATCTGTGACGATGGGCCAATGATTGGCTGCGTGACGTCGGCGAAAATACCCAAGATGTTCCAACGGTCCGCTATCACCGGGTGAGAGCCAGACCCGTTTCACATCGGCATTTGTGTAGTGGCGCATAAAGGCATGGAGCGCAGCTTTTGTGCCCCATGGGTCATCGTTCAATCCAACCGATAAATAGGGCAGGGTGACTTTCGCATAGTTTTCCAGCCCAGGAACATCGTCGGCATCGAACCAATAGTCCGATTTCAAGATCCAGTCCGCCCAATCCAGCATGATTGGCCCCGGAAAGGTTTCGCCCGGGCTCAATCCCTTCGGCACGCATCCAAGCACATGCGACAGAAAACGGCCGGCCACCTGAGTTTTAAGCCAAACTGAATAGGGCGTAGCGAGATTGCGCCAATATCCAGAAAGGGTCGCCACCCCCGCATAGCGTGAAAACTTGTCCGATTCGCCGGACAATCCAAGCGCTTGACCGCCGTACGAATGTCCCAGGCCGACCAACTCGTGATTGGGGTAGTGTTCAATCAGCCAGCGAGTCGCTGCGACAAAGTCGAACTGGGCCCAGTGAAACATGCGAAGGTGCCGCCAGCGTCGACGATCGCCCGAAGATGCAGACATGCCGCGATAGTCGAAAGTGAGCACGGCCGTTGCGCCCTCGATAACCAGGTGTCTGGCAAAATGCCTGTAATAGGTCTGAGGTACGGCACTGGCAGAGGAAATCAGTACGACGGGTCCCGAATTCACTTTGTCTGCGGCAGTAAACAGGGTGGCTGCAAGTTGCCAGTCTTGTTCCGCATCCAAAGTAAGGGGCGTTTCCGCAATGCGATTGTCGTGCAAATGCATGCCGCGATACCCTTTTTTATCCACTTTTGCCGACCCGAAACGCATTATCGCACGCCTTCAAGGACTCAGATTGTTCAGATTAACGGTGCCGCCAATCTTGTGCCAGTTGGAATCCGTTTCATCATTGGTTGGAGGATCGTTTTGAAGGCCAAATCGAGGTGGGTCGAAGTTTTTACTGGATTTTGACGGTGCCGGGGGTACAACCGCGCGATGAACAGTAACGCAAAGACGTTTCGGGCGACGAATCCTGTTGGTTGGGGAACCCCCAACACGGCCGGCGTTTCTATTCCCCACGAACTGACCTTCGATCGGGTGAGCCACGACATAGACGGCACAAATATTCTGGATGACGTGTCGTTGACGGCCCGCTCAGGAACCGTGACTTGCCTTTTGGGGCCGTCCGGTTCTGGTAAGACCACATTGTTGCGCATAGCGGCGGGCATGGCGCGCCAGACGGCTGGTTCCGTTTTGTTGGATCGGCGCGAGATCGGCGGTGACACGCAATTTCTACCGCCTGAAAAGCGTGGAATCGGTCTTGTGTTTCAAGACTATGCGTTGTTCCCGCATCTGACGATATTTGAAAATGTATCGTTTGGGCTCAACCACTTGCCGCGAGGCGGGCGCAGAGACCAGGCTCTTAAAATGCTCAACCGTGTCGGACTTGATGATCGCAGGGAAGATTATCCGCACAATCTCTCAGGTGGTGAACAACAGCGGGTAGCTCTCGCGAGGGCCATGGCCCCGCGGCCCGGTGTATTGTTGATGGACGAGCCGTTTTCCGGGTTGGATTCGCGTCTGCGCGATATGATGCGCGAAGAAACGCTGGGGATTTTGCACGAAACCCGGGCAACGTCCGTGATTGTGACCCATGATTCAGAAGAAGCCTTGCGCATGGGCGACCAGATTGCATTGCTGCACAATGGGCGGCTGGAACAGGCGGGGTCCGGTCGGGAATTGTACTATCAACCCAAGACGCTGTTTGCGGCGAGTTTTTTTTCCGAGTTGAATATTTTTGAGGGGCGGGTTCACGCAGGAAAGGTGGATTCACCGCTGGGACCTGTTCCCATTAACGGGCAGTCAGATGGCGCTCCGGCAATTGCTGCCTTCAGGGTGGGTGCGATCACAGTAAGCGATGTTGCAACAAGCAAATCCGGCTGTCTGGGTCGGGTCCTGTCGACTCACTTTACAGGTGATCACGAACACCTTCGCGTGGGTCTCAGCGGGTCCAGCAGTCAGATCCGGGTCCGCGTTCCCGCTAGCAGTTTGACTGCAGCTCAACTGGCTGGAAGCGACGAAGTGACGCTTACACCACAAATTCAGGGAAGTTTTGCCTTTCCGGCTGGATAAACTCAGGGTAGACACCATATTTAAGGATATATGCAAAGCGCGACGAATGTCGTGTTGCGGCTTGCTGGCGCTTTGGGTAGATTGCATCAAAATCGTTAAGGCTGTGACCAAGAGTATGTCGCAGCTGCTTAGGAGTTAAAAAATGGGACAAATCGGCATTTGGCAGATTGTGATTATCGCGGTGGTCGTCGTGCTGCTGTTTGGTCGCGGAAAAATATCCGATCTGATGGGAGATGTTGCAAAAGGCATCAATTCCTTCAAAAAGGGTTTGAATGAAACGGAAGAAGAAGTCGCTGATAAGATTGACGATAAAAAAGAGCAGGTCGTCGATGCCGTTTCAGAGAAAACCAAAACCAGCTAATCAGCGCCAGTCGCGTAGCGGTTCGCAAATTTAACTTTCACCTAGCTCTGGAGCCTGGCCTTGTTTGATATCGGCTGGACGGAAATGCTGGTGGTGGCCATTGTTGCCATCCTGTTTGTCGGCCCTAAAGAGCTGCCAGGCATGCTGCGCAGTTTTGGCAAGGCCGTCAAAAAGGTCCGCATGCTTGCGGGGGATTTCCAACGTCAATTTGATGATGCGTTGAAAGACGCAGAATTGGACGGTGTTAAGGATACGATTGGCGAGGTGCGCAATCTCGATCCCACCAAGGCCATCAAAGACAAGTTAAATCCTCTGAAATCCGAACTTGATGACGTTAAGAAATCTGTCGAAAAAGCTGACGATTACGACCCCCAAAGCCTGTTTGATGAAAGCAAGGCGCCAGCGGTAGAGCCTGCCGTTGAAGTTGATGTGGACGCCGCTCTGGAGCGACAGAAAAAAATCGACGACGATTTTGCCAAAATTGCACCGAGTTCAGGCAAAAATGCTGTCCCGGGTTTCGGCGGACCCGCCGCTGAACAGAATGCGGCCCCGGAATCGACGGAGCAAGAAACTGCAAAGGATGCTGCACCCGCTCCGGCAAAAAAGGCGCGGGCCAAGCCCAATGCAACGAAAGACAAGAAAGTGGCTGGCGGCGGTGCTAAAAATCCTGCTGCCAAGAAATCCTCAAGCGCCAAAGCAACACCCGCAAAAAGCAAGGCAGCGGCAAGCAAGGCTGCGGCGAGCAAGAAAAAACCTGCCGCCGCGACGCTGCGAAAGCCCAGTAAGAAGGCCGAGGCATGAGCGAGTCGGATATTGAAGACAGCGCTGCCCCGCTGGTTGAGCATCTCATTGAGTTGCGACAGCGCCTGGTTAAGGCACTGATTGCCGTATTTATCGTTTTCGTGGTGGCCTTCATCTTTGCTGACCAGATTTTTCAGGTTCTGGTCATCCCGTATGAGCGGGCTGCCGGTGAAAATCAGAATCTGAAACTGATATTCACTGCTCCTCAGGAGTATTTCTTCGCCCAGCTAAAGATCGCACTGTTCACCAGTCTGTTTGTGGCCTTTCCGGTGATTGCAGCTCAAATCTACAAATTTGTTGCTCCGGGTCTCTACAAAAACGAACGTTCTGCGTTCCTGCCTTTCCTGATTGCCACGCCGATCCTGTTCCTCATGGGAGCTTCATTGGTGTTTTTCGTTGTGATGCCGCTGGCCATGACGTTTTTCCTGTCAATGCAGCTGACCGGACCGGATGTAACAACCACGATCGAATTGCTGCCCAAGGTGAGTGAATATCTGGGGTTGATCATGACCCTCATATTTGCGTTCGGGCTGGTGTTTCAAATGCCGGTGGTCATCTCCCTTTTGGCGCGGGCCGGACTGGTGACGGAGAAAGGGTTGAAGTCGAAGCGCAAATACGCCGTCGTGCTGACATTCATCGCAGCTGCAGTCCTGACGCCACCAGATCCTGTAAGCCAAATTGGCCTTGCTGTTCCAACTTTGCTTCTCTACGAACTTTCCATCTATGCCACCCGACTTATAGAACGTAAAAGGGCGGAGCAGGAATCGGCAGCCGCCTGATGGTTTCGGGTTTGCGTTGTGGGCAAGTTTAAAAGCAAAACGGTCATTAAATGTTTGATATTAAGTGGATACGCGAAAATCCTGAATCTTTTGACGAGGCAATGAAGCTGCGGGGACTCGAGCCGCAGGCCGAGTCACTGATCGCGCTGGATGAGAAACGGCGGCTACATGTCGTCAAGCTTCAGGAAGCTCAGGAAGAGCGCAATCGCGCTTCAAAGGAAATCGGCAAGGCAAAGGCAAGCGGTGATGAAGCCGCGGCGCAGAAGGCGATTGCTGAAGTTGCCAAGCTGAAGTCCTTTCTCCAGTCCGGAGAAGAGGAGAGCAAAGCATTATCTGGCGCCGTGATTGATGCTCTTTCGGTTTTGCCGAACCGACCGCATCCGGATGTTCCGGTTGGTGATGATGAATCAGACAATGTCGAAATCAAGATCCATGGTGAAAAACCTGAACTTTCGTTTCAGCCAAAAGAACATTTTGAGCTGGGGGAGGCGCTCGGTCAGATGGATTTTGACACAGCCGCCAAACTGTCGGGCAGCAGGTTTGTCCTGCTCAACAACGGTTTGGCCCGCCTGGAACGGGCGCTGGGGCAGTTCATGTTGGACCTGCACACAGAAAATCACGGTTATGCTGAAGTAGCGCTTCCGGTGCTGGTGC
>CAJQPW010000012.1 GCA_905480295.1 uncultured Rhizobiaceae group bacterium
TGTCATTGCCAACCGCGATGACACCCAGTTTGCTGACATGTGTCGGGTGATAGGGGATCCGGATATGGCAGGTGACGAACGGTTTTCGACAAACCCGATGCGCAACAAGAACCGTGCGGTCATGGCAGAGTTGATCAACCAGCGCACACGGCAAAAACCGGCCGCCCATTGGCTGCAGGGATTTACTTCCAACAATGTGCCGGCTTCGCCAATCAACAATATCCAACAGGCCTTTGAAGATCCGCAGGTTAAGGCACGGGGCATGCGGATTGATGTTGATCATCCTGTTGCCGGGACGATGCCGGGCATGGGCACGCCGCTGAAATTTTCCCAAACGCCAATTGAATATGGCAAATCCGCACCGATGCTGGGCGAAGATACCGATGACGTGTTGTCTCGGGTGCTGGGCAAATCGGCACAGGAAATTGCCACTTTGCGGGAAAACGGGATCGTCTAACGGCACTCGGCCAATCGCGGGAAACTAACCGGTGGCGTAGCGGCTTTCCAGCCAGTTGATCAAATCGTCAATGGTCTGGGAACGGTTGGTTTCGTGCAGGGATTCGTGCCGGGTATCGGCAAGGATTTGCAGAGTGACGTCCAGCAATTTGGCGTTGGTCAACCGCTCGGCAATGTTGGAAACCGCCTTTCCATGTTCACTGCAGGGATCCTGTGCGCCTGCCAGCAGGTGAACCGGTAAATCCCCGGGCAGCGCACTCAATCTTTTATTGTCAGCCGCAAAATAAATGCCCTGTAGCACATCGAGCCAGAGGCTGATTGAGACTGGAAAGCCGCAAAGTGGGTCATTGATGTATTTGTCGACTTCCTGCTCATCGCGCGACAACCAGTCAAAGGCGGTGCGGTTGGGGGCAAATTGTTGGTTCCATGTCTCAAATGTCGCCTTTAGAGCCAGCCCACTGGGCACATCTGAACCCTTGAACATGCGCTGAACGCGCAAAATGAAACTAAACACAACAGCCAACCACCCGGTTTCAACGCCGGAGTTCCACAAAATAGCCCCCGCGTTTCGTCCCGGATGGCGCAAAATATGATTGAAGACGATGATCGCTCCCATTGAATGACCAAAGCAGATTACAGGCGTATCTGGGTAGCTATCTGATATTTGGTCATGGATGAGGGAAACATCCTGCATGACCCGTTCCCATCCGTCCTTGCGGGCAAATATGCCCAGTGCTGAGTCAGGCGCAGTTGTGTGGCCATGTCCGCGGTGGTCGTGCACATAAACCCCATATCCATTAGCGCTCAGGGCTTCGGCGAATTCCTGATAACGCTCACCATGTTCGGCCATGCCATGGTTGATCTGCACTATGGCCTTTGGAGGATCGGAGGGAACCAATAGGCGCACGTGCAACGTCGCGCCGTCGGTAGTTTTGAGTTTTGTAATTGTCCACGCCATGTTGGCCCCTTAGAATTTTTCAACCCAGGGACGCACTTCGATTTCCCACGACCAACTCGAGCGGGGTTGATCGAGGAAGTGCATGTAACTGTCAGCAATCGCATCGGGGTCGAGCATGGAATCGGGGGCGTTGTCGGGATCGATACGTTCGGGGCGGTTGGCATTGCGAATACCGCCATCAATGACAAAGTGACCGATATGGATGCCCTGGGGGTGCAGCTCGCGGGCCATGCTTTGGGCCAGGCCACGCAGAGCAAATTTTCCCATCGCAAAGCTGGAGGAATTTGGATAGCCCTTTACGCCGGCTGAAGCACCCGTAAAGAGGATAGCCCCTTTGGCGTGGGGCAGCATGCGGCGGGCGGCTTGTTGTGCCATCAAAAAGGCACCAAAGGCAGTCGTCAGCACTGCGTCTTTAACAGCATCAGGATCGAGTTCGGTGATTGGTCCCCGCACCCGGGCCGATGGATTGTAAATGGCAATGTCCAGATTTGATCCGTCTGAATCGGCCAGTTCGAATACGCGGTCCATATCGGCGGCATCCTGGGCGTTGCAGGCAATGGTCTCGGCACCGGTCTGATTTGCAAGTTCGGATAATTTATCGGGATTGCGGGCGGCCAGCACCAGTCGGTGGCCACGATCCGCCAGTTTTCGGGCCAAACTTGCCGACAGACCTTCGCCAGCTCCAATAATGACTGCGGTTCCCATAACGAAGTTTCCTTTTGCTGTGGTTCCTCACCTTGTTTTCACAGTGGCCACCCGCTACATGGCGTGCAAGACATTTCAATCTATCGCGCAGACTTTTTTGTCCGACGCTCATCCCGCGGAGACTAGACCCATGGCACGTCAGTTTATCTATCATATGCAGGGTCTCACCAAGACCTATACCGGCGGCAAGAAGGTGCTCGATAATGTGCACCTGCAATTCTATCCGGATGCGAAAATCGGCGTCCTTGGACCCAACGGTGCCGGTAAATCGTCACTGCTTAAAATCATGGCCGGTATCGACAAGGAATGGCAAGGCGAAGCCTGGGTCGCCGAGGGTGCCAAAGTTGGCTACCTCGAGCAGGAACCGCAGCTTGATGAAGATAAGACCGTACGTGAAAACGTCATGGCGGGTGTCGCCGAGAAGACTGCGATCATCGACCGCTACAATGAGCTGATGATGAATTACAGCGACGAGACCGCTGATGAAGGTGCGGCCCTTCAGGACCAAATCGATGCAGAAGGTCTGTGGGATCTTGATGCGAAAGTGGACATGGCGATGGATGCATTGCGCTGTCCACCACCTGAGGCCGACGTGAAACCGCTTTCTGGGGGTGAACGCCGTCGTGTAGCGCTGTGTCGCCTGCTGCTGTCGGAACCGGATTTGCTGCTGCTCGACGAACCAACCAACCACCTTGACGCGGAAACCGTTGCCTGGCTGGAGAAACATCTGCGGGACTTCAAAGGCGCCGTGATGATCGTAACCCATGACCGGTATTTTCTAGACAATGTCACCGGCTGGATTCTGGAACTCGATCGCGGGCGTGGTATTCCTTACGAGGGCAATTATTCCGCCTATTTGGAAAAGAAGAAAAAGCGGATGTTGCAGGAAGGCCGTGAACAGGATTCGCGTATGCGTCAGCTCGACCGGGAACGCGAATGGATGGGCACCAGCCCGCGCGCGCGCCAGGCCAAGTCGAAAGCCCGTATCAATAAATACAACGAATTGGTGGAAGCTGCTGAACAGCGCAAGCCATCTGATACCCAAATCGTCATTCCTGTCGCCGAACGGCTCGGTCAGGTGGTGATCGAAGCCGATGGCATCAGCAAGGGCTTTGGCGATAAGCAATTGATCGAAAATCTTAATTTCAAACTTCCTGCAGGCGGCATTGTCGGAATTATCGGCCCCAACGGTGCGGGTAAGTCCACCCTGTTCAAAATGATAACCGGACAGGAAACACCAGATTCTGGCACGTTGCGGATCGGTGAGACCGTGAAGCTCGGTTATGTCGACCAGAGCCGCGACAGTCTGGATGCCGATGCCACGGTATGGGAAGAAATCTCCGGTGGTGCAGAAGTAATCAAACTGGGAAAACACGAGGTCAATTCACGCGCCTATGTGGGGTCGTTCAACTTCCGTAAGGGCGACCAACAGCAGAAGGTTGGCACATTGTCCGGTGGTCAGCGCAACCGGGTGCATCTCGCCAAAATGCTGAAGTCCGGCGCCAATGTTCTGCTGCTCGATGAGCCGACCAACGATCTGGATACCGAAACCCTTTCGGCGCTGGAAGACGCGCTGGAGGAATTCGGCGGTTGCGCGGTGATCATCTCGCATGACCGGATGTTCCTCGACCGCCTTGCCACGCACATGCTGGCATTTGAAGGCAACAGCCATGTCGAATGGTTTGAAGGCAATTTTGAGGACTACGAGAAGGACAAATTGGCCCGTTTGGGCGATAATGCCCTGACCCCGAAACGCATTCACTTCAAGCCGCTGGGCCGCTGACCTCCAGTTGATGCCAACCGCGGTATATCGCGGTTGGAGTTCCGTTTCTGAAACGATTTGCTAACCCCAATCCGGTACGGATTGGGGGGCGCATGGTTGACTTGGGAAGGGAACTGCGGGTGCGGTACGACTTCATCGCGAGTACTGGTAGAACTGCCACCACATTTATTGCCTCCCGACTGAATCGGATCGGGGGTGTTGCCGCCTGTCATGAGGGCTATCGGGGCAGCGACAAGGGTGAGGAACCGCTCCTGCCTCTGATTAATCTCGAAAACGCGCTGGTATTCGGCAAGCCCGACACAGCAGATGACATCGTGGCCGAAAAACGGGGTGCCAATGCGGTACGTCGTGCAGCGCGCATTGCGCAATGCGACCACATTGTTGACGTGGCTTATTACAATCCAACGCTGGCTCAAGGTTTGTTGCGGGCGCATGGACAATCAAAAATGATTGGCGTGATCCGTGAGTGTGCGTCCTTTGTCCGCTCGGCAACAACGCTTGAAGGGGAAGACCTGATGCCTGTGGGGTGGCCATGTGCCGCAAAAACCCTGTCGGACCGGGAAAAGTTTATCGCAATGGGTCGCATCCGACCGAACCGCAAAAGCGAAATTCACGCCGAATGGAAAGAGTGGTCTGCCGTGCGCCGCAACATCTGGCTGTGGGAAGCAACCAACCTTTTGCTGACCCGGGCAAAGGCTCAATATCCTGATCGTGTCAGTCTTGTGCGATTTGAAACCCTGTCGACTGCACCAGAAAAATTCTGGACACATATCTGCGATTTTCTTGAAATGCCTGCATTGAGTTCCGCGCCGTCGTCGAAACCCTCCAAATTCACCAACAGCAAAGTCGGGGGCTATCAAATTGGCACCCCCGACGCATGGACTGTTGCAGAGCAGGCAGCTGCTCAAGAAAGCCAAGACCTGATGCAAAAGAGGGCCATTTATGACTGCTGAACTGAACATGAACCAATTGTGCACCGTCATTGAGAGTGCCTTGAAGATCACCGGAAACGTAGATGAGCTGTCGGAAAAAGTGACAGCGTCTTCCGTCATGGGAGAACCGCGCGAATGGGATTCACTTTCCTTCGTCGGTGTGTTCACGGCTGTATCGGAACAGTTTGATATCGAAATTGAATATGACGATGCCATTCATTTCAGAGGTGTGCAGACAATCTATTCCTTCCTTGATGAAGTGCTGAATGAATGACGGAACTCCATAAAGCCGTTCTGGCGAGCTTCTCGCAATTTTCAGACCGGTGTGCCGTATCCTCTGGTCGCGACAACACGTCCTATGCCGAACTGCAAGACCTGATAATCGGCCTGCAACGGCGGATCGCCGGCAAGTGTGCAGTCGGCATTTTGAGCACCCGACGACTGGACGCCTATGTGGCCGTGCTCGCGAGCTTTTTGTCCGGGATCAGGTTTGTCCCGATGAATCCTTCCTTGCCGGTGGAACGGTTGGCGGCGATTGCCACGAC
>CAJQPW010000013.1 GCA_905480295.1 uncultured Rhizobiaceae group bacterium
ATTGAGCGTCTTAATCTGCGCACGATTGCGATGGAAGGTACGTGTACGGGAGAACATGGCATTGGTCAGGGGAAAATGCGGTTTTTGCAGCTTGAACACGGCTCGGGTGTCGAGGTAATGGCTGCAATAAAGCGATCAATCGATCCGGATAACATCATGAACCCGGGCAAAGTCGTTCAACTGGATTGAACTTGAAATGGCGAAGCAAAATTCAGGGGCGCGAATTTGATAACTTTAGACCGACGAATTGAGGGTGGAGCGCGATGAGATTATTCGCGTTTTTGGGGGGGGTGCTGGTTCTGGCCCTGATTGCTGCACTTGTTGCACCTCCCTACATTGACTGGAATCAATTTAAGGCGCGCTTCGAAACCGAAGCCAGCCTTGCCCTCGGCCTGCCGGTCAAGGTCAAGGGACAGGCCAGTGCGCGACTGTTGCCTTTGCCCTCTGTGACGTTCACCGAACTGGAGATTGGTGATGAGGACAGCGAAAAGCCGCTGTTGATTGCCGACAGTTTTAAGATCGACGTGGAACTGGCACCGCTGCTGAAAGGCGATGTTGTCGTTGTCGATATGCAATTGACCCATCCGATCCTGACCCTCGATCTGGATCAGAACGGACGTCTGAACCTGCCGCAGATCGACCCCGGGCGCCAGCAGTTTCAAAATGCTGACGTATCCCTGGAGAATATATCCATCGCCAATGGTCGCATCGAGTTTTCCGATCAACGGCACAAGCGGGACATCGCGCTCGAAAACATCAATGCTGTTGCCTCCGCGCGGGCACTTGTTGGTCCGTGGCGGATCAGCGGCAAGGGCGTGTATGACGAAAACAACTACCGGATAGCGCTGCAGACCGGCAGTTGGCAGGAAACGGAACAGATGCGGGTCAATGTGAGGGTCGAGCCGCAGACAATGCCCTATGATTTCGATTTTGCCGGCCCCCTGGTCGTGCGGGACAATCTGCCAAGCTGGAGCGGGCGTTTGACAGTGGCGCCGATGCGCAAGCCAAATAATGAAGACCTGATTGAATTCCGACGGCCAAAGCGTGAGACGGCGCTGCCCCTTCGACTGGAAAGTGACCTTGAGATTGTCAGCGGTGGTGCAACGGTGCCGGCGTTTGAACTTGCCATCGGGTCGCGTGATGATCCCTATACGGTCACGGGCAGCGGCCGTGCAGTTTTTGGTGAAGACATTTCCTTCAGAATCCGTGCAGAGGGGCAGCAGGTCAATGTCGAGCGGTTTGCATCGTCGCAAAACACCGGCGTTGATTTTGGCCAGCGCATTTCCGCCCTGCGCGACTTTCTGACCAATATCCCCCAGTTCGAGGGGGATGGAGAGGTTAATCTCTATCTGCCTGCGGTGGTGACTGAAGATACTGTGATCCGCGAAGTTGGTATGGATTTGCGTCCCGCCATTCATGGCGCGGGATGGCAGGTTGGCAATCTGGAAGCGCAACTGCCGGGTCGGACCGATCTGCGCGCCGACGGCCAGCTGATTTTGGGTGATACGTTTGGATATCAGGGCCAGTTGCTGCTGGCGTCGAAACAACCCTCCGGTTTTGCCAAGTGGCTGGGTTCTGACGTCAGCCCTGCCATTCGTGATCTGTCGACGGCTGGTTTTTCCGCGCATGCCAATATCAGCGAAGAGCTGCTGGAACTTGATGAAGTCGAGATACTCCTGGATGGGGAATCGCTTGAAGGGAATGTGCGTCGACAGGTGACGGAAGGGGAGCGCCCCAATCTGATTGCAAAACTCAGCGGCGACGCGGTGGATTTTGATCAGTTGAGCAGCCTGTTTGCGCTGTTTTCCAACCAGGATTCCACCAAACTAACCCAGGGGCACGATCTTGATCTGGACCTGGAGGCCAATACGATGGCGATCTCCGGTCTCAAGGCCCGTGACGTTGTCGCCCGCATTGTTTCCAAGCCAGAGCGCATCACCATTGACCGCCTTGCCATTGCCGATATGGCGGGCACGTCGCTTGATGTCAAAGGAGTGGTGGAAGATCTGCTCAACAGGCCCGTCGGGAAACTGCAGTCCCGCCTGATCTCCCGCGACCCGACCAAGTTTCTCGATGTGTTCAATCGCAGATTTGGTCCTTTTCCGGTGATTGGTGACTTCATCAAAGACCCGGCTCGCATGACCGACACCAATTTGTCGATTGGATTTTTGGGCGCGTCAGATGGCTATGCCCTGAAAATGGAAGGCCAGTCGGGTGGAAGTGAAATTAACGCAGAGATCACCGGCGACGACCTGACGATCGGGTTCGACAGACAAAAGATCAAGGGCAAACTGGTTGTGGTCAACAAGGAAGCGTCAAACCTGTTGCTGCAATTGGGCATGCCCGTTGTGCCGCTGAATGATTCCGGACGGGCGGCCCTGCGTGTTGCGATGAGTGGCACTGCAGATGAGGGGTTGAAGACCGAAGCTGCGCTGACCATGCGGGACGGATATCTCAGTGCGTCGGGGTCGATCCAGCCGAAGGTTGATTTTGAAGATTTGATTGTTGCCGGGCAGTTGGATGTGTCGGGCGAATTGCAGGACCTTGATCGTGTGACCTTGCTGACCGGCTTGTCGCTGCCGGGTTTCGGTGACGGCCAGCAGTCCAAATTTTCTGCCAAACTGGGCATAGACGGCACGCAGATTGAGGCGCGGCAGTTCTCCGCAACGCTTGGTGCTTCAAAGATCGATGGCTTTCTCGATATTGATCTGGGACAGAAACCGCGGCCGTTTGCCAGCGGTACGCTGTCGCTGAATATGCTGGATACAGAGACATTGACCGGCCTGGTTTATACCGGGATTCCAGGCGCGCCCTATTCGCTTGATCCTGACCTTGGCAATGGTGATGATCCAGAAAACACCATCCGGCCAATTTTCTACGGTCTGGATGCGGATCTGTCGCTGAAGGCAGAAAAAGTGCGTCTTTCAGAAACCTATCCGATGGCGGAATCACTGGCCATGTCCCTGCAACTGCGTGACGGTGATATCGCCTTGCAGAATATCCGAACCAATTGGATGACGGGGCAGATCTCCGGAGCCATAGGAATTGCCCAGACCAGCGCTGCACGGGTTATGAATGGCCAACTCAAAATGACCAGCGCTGATATTCGGCAACTGGCCGAAAGGGTCGGGTGGCCGAAGGGACTTTCTGGTGATGCGGCGATCGAAGGTACGTTTGAGACGGCTGGCTCGGATCTGAAGTCGATGATGAAGGAACTCACTGCGAGCGGCTCCATCCAGGTTAAAAATGGTGTTGTGTCCGGATTTAATGGTGACGGTTTTGGCTCGCTGTTGACCATTGCCGATGGCACCGATGACGAAGAACTGGCCGAAGAAGTAACAAGTATTTTGAATTCTCACATCGATGGCGGCAGGTTCAAATTCAAGGATGTTGATCTGCCGTTCAATGTGAGTTCGGGCCTGTTGCGCGTCAACAGCATGCAGATTGAAAATGACGATGTGCAGGTGATCGGCACCGGCCGCTATGAACTGCTCTCAGCCAAATCTGAATTCGATGCCCGCGTAACCTATTCTCCGGGAAAGGAAGCCGTTGTCGGAGCTGTGCCGGAGTTTGACCTTAACCTGGAGATGGAAGATGGCGCACTGAAACGCCAGATCGACTCCAGCCTGCTGGCCACCTATTTGGGCATGCGGGTCAGCGAGCGACGGGAAAGGGATTTTGAATCACAGCAGTCGGAAATACTCGAACGTCAACGATTGCAGCAGATGGCAAGAATTTATTCCCTGCAGGAAGATGCAAGACGCATTGCAGAACAGGAGCGGGAACGCATCCGGCAGTTTGAACAACAGCAAAATGCCCTTCGGTTGAGAGAAGAAGCCCGACGCCGGCGCGAGGAAATTGAACGCAAGCGTGTGGAAGCGGAATTGTTGGCCGCAGAACGAAGAGCTGCCCGTGAGGCAGCGCTGGAAGCAGGGCGTCGCGAGCGAAGACAGCAGGAGATTGATCTGTTGCGCAAGAAAGCTCAGGAAGCGGCCGACCGATTGCGGCTTGATGACGCCGGTGTCACTGACGATGAGCCGGTCGCGCAGGACAACTGACGCGAAACCGGGCAACAGGCGCGATCAGGCGCCGGTCTTGATAAAGTTCAGCACATACAGCCGCAGGGCCGAAGAGAGGTTTTGTTCCGGGGAACGTCTTATGTCGACCTGGGTGACGAGTTGGGCCAGCGACATCTGTTTCCCGACGGCTATCGCCTTCAGCTCATCCCAGAATTCGTCCTCAATGGAAAATGAAGTTCGATGTCCGCGGATGGAAACAGAACGTTTCTTCATGCGGCGGTCATCTATTTTTTCTGAATGCATCGAGCGAAACAACATCAGCGGAGGAATCATTGGGCTCTGGCTCGTCCTCTGCTTCGGACTTCGCGTCGGTAATTTTGTCGAGTTTCGGCGGAGAGGGAAGGGCACTGCCGTCGCCCTCTGCATCGCCATCATTTTCGGCCTGATCATCTTCTGTTGCTTCAAACTGCAGGCCGAACTGGACCGAAGGATCAAAAAATCCGCGAACGGCGGCGAAGGGAACAGAGAGCGCTTCCGGCACGTTGTCAAATGACAGGCCAATCGAAAAGCTGTGGTCGCCGGCTTCCAGATCCCAATACTGGTGCTGCACGACAATCGTCATTTCTTCAGGGTATTTGTCACGCATTCTGCTCGACAGGCGCACACCGGCAAACTGTGTGTCGAATGTGATGTAGAAATGGTGCTCCCCAGGCAGGCCGGTCCGGGCGACTTCCTGCAACACCTTTTTGACGACCCCGCGCAACGCTTCCTGCGCCAGAACGTCATAGCGAATAAGATCTTCGACTTCAGGAGTATCGGGTGTGTCGGCCATAACTAAGCGTTTCTTCGGACAGTTTTGCTAAACTGGGATGACTATAGCTTCTCAGTTGCTCCTGCGCACTAGGAGATTTCAATTTAATTAGTGGAGGTTTCTGTTGCCAGGTACCTCCGAACCCCGCCTAACAGTGCGAACCGCTAGGAGTTGAATTGAAGACTTAGCACAGCTTACGCTGCGATCCGTGCTTCCGCATAGTTGTTATCATTTGCAACTATAATAATGGCCCGATATCGGTGGGTACCATGCCGAGTAAAAACGCAGTCTTTACACCCTCGTCGATCCTATTTCGCCCCCGCCAAACCGCAACATTTGTTGCAGTGATGCGGTTTGGTGGAGGCGCCGGGTACCGCCCCCGGGTCCGAATGGCTTATTACAAAGGTCATTTATCACCATAGTCGGGTTGCCCCGAC
>CAJQPW010000014.1 GCA_905480295.1 uncultured Rhizobiaceae group bacterium
TGAAGCAGACGGACGCTATCTGTTTTCCACGGTCAGACCAGCACCCTATACGGTTCCAGATGATGGTCCTGTGGGTGAACTGTTGCATGCAACGGGTCGGCGTCCTTGGCGCCCTTCACATTTGCATTTCATTGTCACCGCACCGAACCACTCAACGCTGGTAACAGAAGTTTTCCCAAGCGATGATCCTTATCTTGATGAAGATCCGGTCTTTGGTGTGCGGGAGCAATTGATTATGGAATATCAACCAAACGACAATGCTGATGACGTTCCAACCGATCTGCAGGCCAAAAACGACTTGTCCTCGCCATTCTACAACGTGGACTTTGACTTCGTGCTGGCCAAAAAGTCCGATTGATCGGTTCAGCCTTCCAGTTCTTCCATCAGGAAATTGCTGGTGCGTTGATAGTGATCAACCAGCAGTTTCGCCGCCAGATCGGCATCCCGTGCCAGGACAGAGTCGCAAATTGCGCTGTGTTCTTCAGCGACGTCACGGGTCGGATAGGCTTTCGTTCCTGACAGCTGACGGTATCGCACGTTCTGATCATAAAGCTGATCGCAGAACTTCAGGAGCATTGAAGATCCACATTCCGAAATCAGTGTCATATGAAAGATCTTATGCTGTTTTTCCCATTGGTCGTTGGCGACGAAATGATCCGCAGCTTCTGACCGGGGAATGCGTGACAGGCGATAGTTGGCCAGGACCACCTTCTCTTCCCATTGGTCCGAACCGCGCGCAATCGATTCCCTCAAAGCCCGCTCTTCCAGCCAACACCGGGTTTTCAACAGTTCTTCGAACTCTTCAGCGCTGACGTTGGAGACACGAAAACCACGCTGGTCAATGCGCTCGACAAAATGATCCGACGTCAGCAGGCTTAAAGCTTCGCGGATCGGAGATGTACCGACATCGTAATTGCGCCGCAATTCATCGATCTTGAGCTTTCTTCCCGGTTGCAACGCGCCTGAGATGATGTCCTGCTTGAGCCGAACATAGGCCCGGCTGGTCATCGATTCTGATCCGCCTCCCTCAATGGAGGTATCTACATCGTCTTGATTCAGAATCGTTTCTTGCAAAGGAATTTCCTGCATGTGTGCCAGGATCGGGAATCGAACGAAACCAGACTTGGCAAATGTATATACTTACCTCTTTTGCCGGGTGGACCACAATAAGTCCACCCGACACCAAGGTTCGGCGTATGGCCTATTTTGCGGGCAATTGCAGGGTGACCAACTCTGTACCGACAATCGTGTTTCCGGTAAATCCACCTGCGCCTACCGCTGATTTGTAACCTGCTTCATCCAGCGCTCCTCCCGGAATTGGGTAGGGGCCCTGTTTCTTGGCACCCATGGGTGGGATCAAATGGGTCAGCATCAGATGTTTACTGCCGGTTCGTTTGGCCATTGCACCCAAATCAGTTGCTGTACTTTGTCTGAAATAAATTGGCGGTGGAAATCCACTGCCCTTTCCTGGTCCCATCACCGGATGAATGGTCGAATGCACGATAATATCGGCCCCCATTGCCAGTTTTTCGACCTGAGCGGAAGTTGATGCATCGCGAGGTGGCTTGGGCTTGTCGTTTCCAGCATCGCCACCAATGACAACAGAACCGGCGGGCGTGTCGACCCGGTAAGATGCATGACCTGGAATGTGACGCGAGTTAATTGCGCTGACCTTCACGTCACCTGAACTCCAGACCTGAGTTGGTTGCTTGGCCGGTGGGAATGCAACCACGTTGATCAAATCAGCCGGTCCACCTGGAAGCCGTTTGGGGTTTTCAGCCAGACGTTGTGCCATTTCACCGGATTGAATGAGTGCATCACCAATGTGCTTGGCAAAATTGCGCCCGCTGAGAACGTGACCCCTGGGTGACTTTGCGTCCTCGCTGACTACCAAATCAACCTTTGGCCCCTTCGAATTGAAATGCCAGCGCAACTGCATCATGTCTCCCAATCCTTCCGTGTGATCGGAATGCATGTGGGTGATGAAAATGGCGTTGAGCTTGCCAACAGGTACCCGCATTTGCGACAGGCGTTGGGTTGTGCCTCGCCCAGTATCGAACTGTAGCTTGACCGCCCCACACTTATTTTCATCGCTGCCATATTGCACCAGCGTGCCAGCACCGGCTTGCCCCATGAATACAGGAGGCCCCCCCTGGGTGCCGGTTAAAGTGACCTTAAGGCATGGTGCGGCAGAAGCCGCCATTCCACCAAAAGCAACCGCTGCAAATGCAAGCGCAGCAGCCGAGCTCGACAGTAAATTCAAATTCGATTTCATAAGAACCTCCCATTGGCTTGATACGACGGCCCCTTTAAAGGCCAAATTGGAGGGCAGCCTCACTCTCCAACGAAAATTTTATAGATATTTTTTGGATTTGGCAAAATATATCGTTTTTATTTTCTTCAGAACCCGGTAGGATTGTCGCAAGATGGATTGAATGAAGGCGGAATATAAAAATGCGTTTGGTTGCATTCAAAGGTACAGACGGTTCACGTATTGGCGTTGTCGAAGGTGACAAGGTCATTGATCTCACTGCGGTGGATGCATCAGCACCACGATCGATCTCGGCTGCAATTCGAGAGGATCAGTTTGCGGAAATTGAAGCAATCGCTAAGAGGGCAGATGCCGATTCTCTGCTCAACTATGACGATCTGCACTTCGAGGTTCCGATTGAGAACCCCGGCAAGATTTTGTGTCTCGGGCTTAATTATATGGACCATGTATCTGAGGGCCCTTTCAACAAACCCGACTTTCCGGCAATTTTCATGCGTACGACCACTTCCATGGTCGCCCATGGCCAGCCGATAATTCGTCCGCTTCAATCCGAGACGATGGACTACGAAGCCGAACTGGCTCTCATCATCGGCAAAAAATCGCGTCACCTGACTGCGGAGAACGCCCTCGCGGCCATCGCCGGCTACAGCTGCTTCAACGATGGCTCCGTGCGTGAATACCAACGCCATACGATCCAGTGGACCATGGGCAAGAACTTTGACCAGACCGGTCCTTTCGGTCCGGTGCTTGTGACCCCGGATGAATTGCCGGACGGTGCCAAGGGGCTGGACATTTCCTGCCGCCTGAACGGTGAAACCGTGCAATCCAGCAATACCGACATGATGATCTTTCCGGTGATTGAAACCCTGGTCTACATCACCGAGGGTCTGACCCTGGAGCCCGGCGATGTGGTGCTGATGGGCACACCATCAGGCGTCGGCCATGCCCGCAAACCACCCTTGTGGATGCGCGACGGCGATACCGTGGAGATCGATATCGAAGGCATCGGCGTGCTTCGTAATCCCGTTCAAGATGATGTCGCACATTAAACTTATCCCCAAACTTGCCCGGGGCTGCGCCCTTGGCCTGGCCACCATGCTGTTCAGCCACGTGGCGCTGGCGGATGATGACCACGCCATAGGTGACGGGGTGCATGAACTGCCAATCTTTGATGCTCACATCCACTACAAGCAACCGGCCTGGGACGCGTTTTCACCAAGCACCATTATTGAACTGATGGACAAGAATGGTGTGGCGATGGGACTGGTGTCCTCCAGCCCGGACGAAGGAACCATCCGGCTTTGGGAATTTGCCCCGAACCGGATTGTGCCAGAGTTGCGCCCCTATCATGGTGGTGCCGGCTCATCCAACTGGGCGACCAGCCCCGGCATGGAGGAATACCTGCTGGAGCGGCTGGACAAATATCCCCATGAGGGCATTGGCGAGTTTCATGTTCACCGCCTCACCCCCAGTGATGAACCGTTGCTGCGAAAGGTCGCCGGCATGGCGAAGGCGCGGAACATTCCTATCCACATCCATTCCGGATCCGCGCCCGTCGACCTGCTGTATCGGTTTGAACCCGGCCTCACCATCATCTGGGCCCATGCGGGCATGAGCGAACCACCAGCGGTGATCGAAACCATGATGGCGAAATACGATACGCTCTACGCCGATACCTCGTTTCGCGAATCCGACATTCTTGAATCCCACGACACCATGGACAGCGACTGGCGGCGCGTGTTGCTGCGCTTCTCAGATCGTTTCATGGTTGGCAGCGACACCTGGGTCAACAGCCAGTGGAGCCGGTATTCCCAGCTGATCGAAACCAACCGGCACTGGCTGTCGATGTTGCCGCGCAAGGCTGCCGAGCGCATCGCCTATCGCAACGCGGAAAAACTGTTCAACCGCAAGATCAGCAAAGCTCAGATCGGCACCCGCTAAGCCGATCAGTACTGATCGTGACGCCGCACCCATGCCATCGGATGCGGCAGTGAATCCTCATCCCGCCCCTTCGGCAACAGGTCCATGTACTGATAGGCAACATTCATGTTGTCGATGCCGCGGGAATAGCACGAATAGGTGTGGTAGACCTTGCCGTTGCCGTTGCCGTTGCCGT
>CAJQPW010000015.1 GCA_905480295.1 uncultured Rhizobiaceae group bacterium
TGGGGGCAGGTGCTGTCGAAAGTCCGTCAGCAGGTACCGTCGCGTGCAATCGAGATGATTTATACAGACTTGCCGCGCAATGATTTCAGTCAACTGTTTCAAATTGTGCACGGACTGACTGACACGCAGTCCTATTTGTCAGATGTCTCCGGTGTCCATGTGATGGCGTCGGCGACGTCGTTTCACGAGGCCATCGTGCCCGCTGGCACGCTCGATCTTGGGTTCTCTGCCACTGCTTCTCATTATATCGTATCGAATCCGTGCGCTATTTCCGATCATGTCCACATGGTGCGTGCGACAGGAAAAGAACGCCAGGCCTACGAGGCCGCAGGCGTTGCGGACTGGGAAACCATGCTTTTGAGACGGGTTGAGGAAATGAAACCGGGCGCCCGGTTGTGCCTGTTTAATTTCGGCATTGATGAAGAGGGCCGCTATCTCGGTAATACAGGTGGGCACAATATGTTTGATACATTTGCTGAACTGTGGGGCGACCTTGCGGATCAGGGCGTGATCACCCGTGAAGAATTTGCCGCCACCAACTTTCCTCAATGTTACCGAACAACGGAGCAATTTGTAGCGCCACTGCTGGATGAAGCAGGTCCGGTTTTTCGAGCTGGACTGCGACTTGAACATGTGGAGAGCCGCGTGGTGCGTTGTCCGTTTGAACAGGATTTCAGTGACAATCACGGCGACGCAGAGCAGTTTGCAGAAGCGTATATCCCAACCTTGCGTTCGTGGTCTGAACCGACCTTTGTCAACGGTCTGTCGCCGCATCGCTCAGCAGAAGAACGGGCGCAGATTATTGATATGTTCTACGACCGATATCGTCAGAAAGTGGCAGCATCACCACACGGGCACGCGATGGATTATGTTCACATCTATCTGGTTTGCAGCAAGCAGCTCTAGGGGCTTGTGACTGCATGATAATATGCCGATTGGGACGTCGACCAGCTTGATAATTACATTTCGAATCACCGCCACCTGTTTGAATTATTGTCAAATTTTCAATTGTGACGGCTGCAGAATCGGGCTGCGTGAAAGCTTGAGCAATTTTTTTTCAAAAAAGTTGGGTCGGTAGGTTTTCCGAAATCTCGAGTCTTTTGAATCGCTTAAGCGAGGGGGCTGAAATTCGGATTCAAGCTTGCCACGATTGATCACAATAACGCCGCTTGAAAGCCCCATTCGCCTGTGATTCTTGTGGTCTCGTGAAGGGGAAATTGGGAGCGGAGTTTGTGATGACACATGTTGCTGTGCTCATGGGGGGCTGGTCGTCGGAACGACCTGTCAGCCTTTCCTCTGGTGAAGCCTGCGCCGCAGCGCTTGAATCTGAAGGGTATCAAGTTACCCGGGTTGATGTTGATCGCGACGTTTCAGCCGTGCTGCAGGATTTGAAACCGGATGTGGCTTTCAACGCTCTGCACGGTCCATATGGAGAAGATGGAACGATTCAGGGTATTTTGGAATATCTTGATATTGCCTACACCCATTCTGGTGTCATGGCGTCAGCACTCGCGATGGATAAGGAACGCGCCAAAACCGTGGTGCGTCGTGTTGGTGTACCGGTGGCCGATGCATTGGTCATGCACCGACTTGAAGCTGCAAAAAAACATGCGATGAAGCCGCCCTATGTGGTGAAACCTGTCTGTGAGGGGTCCAGTTTTGGGGTCTTGATCGTGGGAGAAGATCGCTCGACCCCGCCCCAGGAATTATATGCTTCGGATTGGCCGTATGGTGACATTGTCATGGTGGAGCGATTCGTTGCAGGGCGCGAATTGACCTGCGCAGTGATGGGTGATGTGGCCCTGGGGGTGACTGAAATTTTGCCTTTGGGCGGTACCTATTACGATTATGACGCGAAATACTCCGAAGGCGGTTCAAAACACGTGCTTCCGGCAGAAATTTTACCAAATGTTTACCAAAAGATTCAGACACTGTCGTTGAAGGCGCATCAGGCCATTGGTTGTCGTGGGGTAACCCGTTCCGACTTCCGTTTGGATGACCGCGTAAACGGGACGGGTGAATTGGTTTGGCTGGAAGTTAATACCCAGCCCGGCATGACACCTACATCATTGTTGCCGGAATTGGCCGAACACGCAGGGCACACTTTCGGAGAGTTGCTGGCATGGGTCGTGGAGGACGCAAGTTGTCGTCGCTGAGCGATAAATCGGTATTCAAGTCGGGTCGCGGTTCGTCGGCCGGGGCAAGTGTGTCTGCCGGCAAGGTCAACCCGATCACACTGGCTGTCCGTTCACGCGCGCGGGCATTGCTGCGCCGCATTGATTCACTGCCCGTTCCCCGTGCCGGAACCGGAACCGTTCTGGCGTTGAGTTTCATCGTTTCGGGTTGGCTTTATGGTTCGGTGGTTGCTGGCACTGCACCGTTTCTGATGTCGGGCGCGGCATCAACTGTCGGGTTGAAGGCGACCAACATCGTGTTGACGGGCCAGGTTGAAACCAGTGAGCAGGATTTGCTCGATGCGCTGGCTCTTGGCTCGCGCGGATCGCTTTTCGGTTTCGACGCTGCCAAGGCCCGTGGCCGTGTGCTGGAGCTACCCTGGGTCAAGGATGTTGCAATTCGCAAACTCTATCCCGGCAGACTTGCTGTTGGAGTTGTTGAAAAACGAGCTGCTGCGGTCTGGCAGCACAAGGATCGTCTTACTGTCGTCGACCAGTCCGGTGAACTGATTGCAAAGTTCGGCATTGCTGATCTGATCAATAATCGGTTTTCCCATCTGCCACATCTTGTTGGGATGGGTGCACCCGAGGCTGCCGATGAAATTCTCCCAAGTGTAGCGCTCTATCCGGCCATTGCCGGCCGGGTGCGCTCTTACGTCCGTGTTGCCGGTCGGCGCTGGGATCTCGGCCTGAGCAATGGTCTGACAATCAGACTGCCGGAAAACGGCTTGCTGGATAAATTGTATGAACTGGATGAGCTTGCCGGGCGGGACCGCCTTTTGGAGCGTGAAATCGACGTGGTGGATATGCGGATAGCCGATCGTGTGGTTCTTCGACTTCAGCCCGTGGCTGCCAGTGCGCGGGCGGAACTGGTGGCTGCCAGGCTGAAAGCCATGAAAGCTGCGGAAAGAAAACTGTGAGCCTTTTTCGATCAACCTCTGAACTGCCAAGGGTCGGGCGACTGCCGGAAGGTCGGTCGGCTACCGTCGCTGTTCTTGATGTGGGCAGTTCAAAAATCTGTTGCATGATCGGAAAATTGCGACCGCGTCCTGCTGGCGAAATATTGCCGAACCGAACTCATTCTGTGGAAGTGGTTGGATTTGGTCATCAGCGTTCACGCGGCATCAAATCCGGCGTTGTCGTCGACATGGAAGAAGCGGAGAAGGCGTTGCGTCTGGCGGTCGATGCCGCTGAGCAGTCTGCTAACCTTTCGGTGGATTCCCTGATTGTGTCTGTCGCTGCAGGGCGGCTTGGAAGCGATACGTTTTCTTCAAGCATTATGCTTGATGGTCGTGAAGTAGAATCAGCTGACATTAAGGCTGTTTTGTCGGCCGGTCACAAACACGCCGAACGTGAGGATCGTTGCACGCTACATGCGCTTCCGCTTGGCTACACGATTGACCAGGAGCACGGTATTCGTGATCCCCTAACCATGGTGGGGCAGGAACTTGGGGTCGATATGCACGTGGTCAGCGGAGATGTCGCACCGCTGCGCAATCTCGAAAACTGTATCAACCGCTCGCACCTGCCGGTTGAGGGCATGGTGGCGGCACCATTTGCCGCAGGTCTTGCTGCTCTTGTCGATGACGAAGCCCAAATGGGATGTGCCTGCATTGATATGGGTGGGGGAACCACAACGGTCTCAATTTTTTACAACGGCCAACTCGTCTTTGCTGACGCGGTGGCGGTTGGTGGGAGCCATGTCACCATGGATCTGGCTCGTGTGCTGTCAACGCGCGTGGCAGATGCCGAGCGTTTGAAAGTCCTGCACGGGAAAACCAATCCGGCACAGGTTGATGAAAACGAAATCTTGACCGTACCGTCGATCGGTGAGGATCCGCATACGATGCCGCATCAGGTGTCTGTGGCGCAGCTGTCGCAGATTATTCGACCGCGCATTGAAGAAACATTCGAATTGATCCGTGACCGCATCAACCGGTCCGGTTTTGCCGGGGTCGTTGGTAAGCGCATTGTGCTTACCGGTGGTGCCAGTCAGCTGACAGGGGTGAGCGAAATCGCCACCCGCGTTCTGTCCGCCAATATCCGCCTTGGGAGACCTATGGGAATTGCTGGAATGCCGAAAACGGCAAAAGGTCCAGCATTTTCCGCCGCAGCGGGTCTTCTTATCTACCCCCAAATTGCCGGTAGTGAATATGTCGAACGTATATCGGTGGCCGCCAATTTAATGAATCACGCAGGTGGTGGGTCATTCTCACGAATGACGCGCTGGCTGAAAGAAAGTTTTTAACCCTTACCCCGGAACACAACGGGGATCATCGAACGGACCGCTCTCTCAAACAGGAGAGATGATCAGGCGGCCCAGAGCAAAACGAGGAATGACCCATGACTCTCAACCTACATAAACCAGACATTACAGAGCTGAAGCCGCGCATTACCGTCTTTGGCGTTGGCGGCGGCGGCGGCAATGCCGTCAACAACATGATTACATCAGGCCTTGATGGCGTTGATTTTGTTGTCGCTAACACAGATGCACAAGCGTTGAGCATGTCAAAGTCTGAGCGCTTGATTCAGATGGGAGTTGCTGTAACGGAAGGCCTTGGTGCCGGTTCCCAACCAGAAGTTGGAGCTGCAGCAGCCCAGGAATGCATTGATGAAATCAATGATCACCTGTCTGGAACGCATATGGCGTTCGTCACCGCAGGCATGGGCGGAGGCACCGGTACCGGAGCTGCACCAGTTGTGGCCCGTGCTGCCCGGGAAGCTGGAATTCTGACGGTCGGTGTTGTCACCAAACCGTTTTCCTTTGAAGGCAAACGACGGATGTCGCTTGCTGAAGAGGGCATCGTTGAACTGCAGAAAAATGTCGACACACTGATCGTCATTCCCAATCAGAACCTGTTCCGTGTCGCCAATGACAAAACTACTTTTGCCGACGCGTTCGCAATGGCTGACCAGGTTTTGTACTCAGGTGTCGCCTGTATTACCGATTTGATGGTGAAAGAGGGTCTGATCAACCTCGACTTTGCCGATGTTCGTTCTGTCATGCGTGAAATGGGCCGCGCGATGATGGGAACGGGCGAAGCTTCCGGTGAAGCCAGAGCGATGGCTGCTGCTGAAGCTGCTATTTCCAACCCACTGCTGGACGAAACCTCAATGGCCGGGTCGCAAGGTCTGTTGATTTCAATCACTGGCGGTCGTGACATGACCCTGTTTGAGGTTGATGAGGCTGCCACGCGCATTCGCGAAGAGGTCGATGCCGACGCCAACATTATTCTTGGTGCTACATTTGATGAAAGTCTTGAAGGCGTTATCCGCGTCTCGGTTGTTGCAACCGGCATCGACAGCGAAGGCAGTGTTGAAATTGAACCCAATACCCAACGGATGAACGATGCTGCTGAACGCATGCGCCAGTCAGCCATGGCCCGCACAGAAACGCCGGGTCTTGGTGGATCTGATGATGGTCGGTCGACAGCGCCCGCCACCGTTGCTGCCACGGAATCGTCATTGGTCGAAAGTGAATTGGAAATTGCCGAAGCACCGGCTGCTGCACCTGCGGCCCCCAGTCGGTCTGTTGCCGCTGCACCGGTTTCCCAAACCGCACCATCGGCTCCGAGTTTGGAGATTCAGCGACCGGCTCAGGCTGTACCGTTCCAGCCGGAAAGCGCTGACTTCTCCGACCCGATCTCAGATGCAGACTTCCAACGTGCCTTGGATGAGCAAATTGCACCGGTTTCCGCCCCAGATGCCGCACCGCGCATGCCCTCGGTTCAGGATTTTCCAGCTGTTGCTCAGCAACAGGTTGCCGCTCAGACCCGCCCGGCTGTGGAGGAAAATGGCCCAATGGGCTTGCTGAAGCGGCTGGCCACTGGGCTGGGTGGTTCGAATGGAGCCGAAACTGCATTGCCAGCGGCACCAAACCTGGCCATGGACCCGGTTCCTGCAGCACCGTCTGCGCCTGCTGCTTCTGAGCAGGCTCCGGCACCGCGTGCACGTGAAGATAACAATCCATACGCACCACCAAAAAATGGTTCTTTGGATGTTCACGGAAGACAGGCACCTGCCGCCAAAGCGATCAGCGAAGAGGATCAGCTGGATATTCCCGCATTCCTGCGCCGCCAGGCCTGATTGTCTCATACGATAGTTAAAAAATGGCCGTTGCTCGCAGCGGCCATTTTTTGTTTTTTGGCTCAAGCCATTTAACTGGCCAGAATTATGACGAATCAACCGTACTCATAAAACTGCAGAGTATGTGGTTGATTGCGTCTGATCTGCATTCTCAGGTGACAGAAACAAAATTATTAAAATTGTAACAATTAAGAAAGTTTGACAGGCTATAACCCGTTAGCCGACTTTTTGTTGCGTCCAGTCAATGGCTTAGAAGATAGATTCCTTGTTAACAGTCCGTAAGAAAGCGTGATTTGGAACCGAGCGTTACACGCGGTAGGACATTAGCAGGAGTAGGGAAGCTACTTGAGACACAAGTTCCGTTGGGGAAGATGCACATAAGTGTATCGCATAGGCGGATCTAGAGTGCTCAGTTTCCCCTAAGCTTCGGAGTGACAATGATAACCGCGTATTAGAAATCGCGGAAACGGGGTTCGAATGGGAACGGAAGTTTCGACTAACCAGAATACTCTGAAAGAAAGAATCGATCTTTCAGGAGTGGGTGTACACAGCGGGAAGCCCGTCACAATTTCACTGTTACCGGCAGACTTAGACACCGGCATCGTATTTCAGCGCAGCGATGTTGACCTGCATGAGCAAGCAGACATCCCCGCAATCGTTTCATCGGTCGGTGCAACCGATTTGTGCACAGTACTCGGCGACCCTGCCGGGGTTCACGTCAAAACCGTCGAACACCTGATGGCAGCTTTAGTTGCACTTCATGTCGACAATGTGATCATCGAAGTCGACAGCGCAGAAATTCCAGTGATGGACGGTTCATCTGAGATTTTTGTGGAAGCAATCGATCAGGCTGGATTGAAAACGCAAGGGCGTTCGCGCCGCTATCTGCGAGTTCTGAAAGAAGTCCGGTTTGCCATGGGTGCAAGTTGGGGTGAATTTACGCCCCATGATGGCACCCGGTATGAAGTTGAGATCGATTTTGAAGAGGAAATCATCGGGCGCCAGAAATTTTGTGGCGATTTGACCCCAGACGTGTTCCGTCAGGATCTTTCGCGGGCACGCACTTTTGGTTTCATGAAGGATGTGGAACGGTATTGGGCAGCTGGATTTGCCCTGGGATCCAGCCTCGATAATTCGGTTGTGATTTGCGACGACAATAAAATCATCAATCCTGAGGGGCTGCGATACAGTGACGAGTTCGTTCGTCACAAGACGCTGGATGCCGTTGGCGACCTTGCGTTGGCCGGTGGCCAGATCTTGGGTTGCTATCGCTCCTATCGCGGTGGACACAAGTTGAACGCCATGGCTCTGCAATGCCTACTGGCTGATCCGAGCAATTATGAGTGGACGAGTGTTGAACCCGTTGTGCGGAGTGGTGCCCGGGTTGAATTGCGGGCTGTCAACGCACCAACATTTGCTGCGGATAAGAGTTAAAGCGACTGAAAAGAACAATTCGGCAGCACCGTTAAGCATTGCCTCAAAAAAGAACGAATTTGCTGGCAACTGCTTTGCAACCGATTGTCTGTTGGCAATAATGAGGTTAGGTTAACCGCGATTTAGCTTTTGGGCTGGAACTTGGATGAAAAACGCTATGGCGATTGAAACACAATCTGTAAGACCCGAGCGCAGAACGACCAGAGCTTTGGCTCTCTCGGCCTTGGCAGGATCTCTGTTTCTTGGTGCCTGTGCCAAAGAGCAGGACATAAATGCGTTTGTAGATCCCACAATTCCTGCCGACCAGACCTACAACGAAGCTTTAGCTAACGTTGATGCCGGAAACTATCTTCAGGCCAAGCGCAAATTTAAGAAACTCGACCGTCAACACCCGTATTCAGCGTATGCGAAAAAGTCGGGCGTGATGTCGACATACCTCGCCTATCGTCAGGGCAATTATGGTGAAGCCATCGCTCAGGGCAAACGGTTTGTGCAACTCTATCCAGCCAACAAAGAAGCCTCCTATGCGCTTTACCTGGTTGGTATGTCTTACTACCGCCAGATTGCCGATGTGACTCGCGACCAACGCGCAGCACGACAGGCCTATCGCACCATGAACGAAGTGGTCGAGCGCTATCCAGACAGTATCTACGTGGAAGATGCCAAGCGGAAAATGCGCATTGCGCGGGATCAGCTAGCCGGCGAAGAAATGCTTGTTGGTCGCTACTATCAGGAGCGCAAGGAACATCTTGCTGCCATCAACCGTTACCGCGGTGTTGTTGAGCAATTTGAAGATACTCGTCATGTGGAAGAAGCACTGGCACGGCTGACCGAATCTTATTACGCATTGGGTCTGACGTCCGAAGCTCAAACTGCGGCCGCAGTGCTGGGGCACAATTTCCCAGAGAGCAAATGGTATCGTGATTCCTACGCCCTGCTGCAACAGGGTGGGCTGCGGCCACTGGAAAATAAGGGCTCCTGGCTTTCCCGTGCATCACGCGCAATTACCGGCGCCTGATAAACTCAATACGATTTTTTGAACATCTGTTGTTGCTGAAGTGATGCAGAAGGTTGATTTGTCGGTTGTTTTGGCGCTGAGAGATCTGGAATTCGCGCGTTTGTGACCATCATCTGAATGATTTAGAAGAAAATTGCGGTACAAACCGGAAACATGCTGGTTCCGTTCCCCGGCATTGGTTATGAATTGAAAGTTGATACTCGTTCAGGCCAATCAGCAGCGGACCCTCATGCTTTCAGCCTTATCTATTCGGGATATTGTGCTCATTCGAGAGCTGGACATCGATTTTGACGATGGTCTGGCTGTGCTTTCAGGTGAAACGGGCGCGGGAAAGTCCATTTTGCTGGATTCGTTGTCGCTCGCTCTCGGCGCGCGCGGTGATGGGGACCTTGTGCGGATAGGGCAGAAACAAGGGCAGGTCAGTGCAATATTTGACGTGCCCGTCGGCCACGCGGTTTTTGAAATATTGCGCCAAAACGATCTTGATGGTGGCAATGCCGATGGGGAAGAGCCGGTGATCCTGCGGCGCATTCAAAGCGCGGACGGGCGCACGAGAGCTTATATTAATGACCAGCCTGTCAGCGTGGCTTTGCTGCGCTCTGTCGGGCAACTCTTGGTTGAAATACACGGACAGCACGAAGAACGCGCGATGATTGACCCGACGGCGCATCGCAATCTGGTCGATGCGTTTGGTGGATTGACCAAAGAACGCAATTCTGTGGCCGAGGCCCATCGTGATTGGAAAGACGCAGCCAAAGCGCTCAAACAATTGCGAGACGGCTTAGAACAGGCCGCCAGGGACGCAGACTACCTGCGCTCAAGTGTTGAAGAACTGACCGTGTTGTCTCCCCAGGAGGGGGAAGAAGAAGAACTGGCCGGTCGGCGCCAGACGATGATGGCGGCTGAGAAAATCGCCAGTGACATTGATGAAGCTCACCAGGTGCTCGCTGGGCAGGCGTCGCCGGTTCCCACATTGGTCAGCACGATGCGCAAACTTGAACGCAAGGCGGACAGCGCACCGGGACTGCTGGATTCGGCGATTGAAGCGATGGGCTTTGCGGTTGATTCTCTGTCTCAAGCCGAATCTGAGTTGGAACATGCCTTGCGGCTTTCAGAATTTGATCCCCAGGAATTGGAGAACGCAGAGGAGCGCCTTTTTGCACTTCGGGCGGCGGCTCGAAAGTACAAGGTCCCGGTCGAAGGGCTGCAGAGCCACGCCGCACGTCTTGCGCAGAACCTTGCCGATCTGGACGCCGGGGAAGAACAGCTGCTGGCTTTGGAAAAGGATTGTTTGGCGAAGCGGTCCGATCTCGAAGCCAAGGCCAATATTCTTAGCGAAGCGAGAAGGCGCAGCGGTGCGGCGCTTGCGGAAGGCGTAATGCAGGAATTGCCGGCCCTCAAACTGGGGCAGGCCCGGTTTTTTGTTGATCAGCAGGTCGATGGAGAAGAAATCACTGCTGAGGGGTGTGATTGGTTGGAATTTCACGTTCAAACCAACCCTGGAACCCGACCCGGTGCAATGATGAAGGTGGCATCAGGCGGCGAACTATCACGGTTCTTGCTTGCATTGAAAGTTGCCCTGGCGGATCGCGGCTCGGCACCGACCCTGGTGTTTGATGAGATTGATACCGGAGCCGGTGGTGCGGTTGCCGATGCCATTGGTGGTCGGTTGGAAAACCTTTCCCGGCATGTGCAGGTGTTGTCTGTCACCCATGCGCCTCAGGTCGCAGCCCGCGCCGGTGCCCATTTTCTGATCTCCAAATCCGGGGATGATGTGGTGGAAACCAGCGTTCAGTCGATAGTTGGTGATGCCCGGTTGGAAGAAATTGCCCGAATGCTGTCTGGGGCGCAGGTCACGGTTGAGGCGCGCGCAGCCGCCGCACGGTTGCTGAAGGCCGGTTGAAAAGGGGTGATTGCGTGAAAGATGTCAAGAAACTGACCGCTGAACAGGCTGCCGACGAGTTGCAGCGTCTCGCGGTCGAAATTGCTGAACATGATGCACGCTATCATGGGGATGACGCGCCAACGATTTCTGATGCTGATTATGATGCGTTGCGCAAACGCAATACTGCGATCGAAAACCAATTCCCGGACCTGGTTCGAACTGATTCTCCCAATCTGGCGGTTGGGTCTGCCGTTCAGAGCAAGTTTGAAAAAATCACTCACCCGGTGCCGATGTTGTCATTGGACAATGCGTTCAGTGATGAAGATGTCGCCGAATTCGTTGAACGGCTGCGACGGTTCTTAAAATGGCCAGCGGATCAAAGTTTGGCTCTGACCGCGGAGCCGAAAATTGACGGATTGTCTCTCGCCCTACGCTACGAAAGAGGTGAACTGGTCAGCGCAGCCACCAGGGGTGATGGAGCCGTGGGTGAGAATGTTACCGGCAATGCTCGCACCATTAGCGACATTCCAAAAGTGCTAAGGGGGAAGGACATTCCCGACGTGGTTGAAGTGCGGGGAGAGGTTTATTTGGGCAAGGAAGATTTTCTGGCTCTCAACCAGCGTATGGAGGCTGAGGGCAAGCCCACCTACGTTAATCCGCGGAACACCGCAGCGGGTTCGCTGCGGCAGCTTGATACGCGCATCACGGCCAGACGACCGCTCAAATTTTTCGCGTATGCGTGGGGCGATATGAGCGCCGTTCCGCGTGGCAGCCAGTGGGAAATGGTTGCGCTGTTTGAGCAATGGGGTTTCAAAATCAACCCTTTAATGGGCTTGTTTGATGATGTGAATCAATTGATTGCGCAATATCGATTGATCGAAGCACAGCGGGCAAGCCTTGATTACGATATTGACGGGGTGGTTTATAAAGTAGATCAGCTGGCGCTACAGCAGCGGTTGGGTTTTGTGTCGCGCAGCCCACGCTGGGCGATTGCTCATAAATTTCCGGCTGAGACCGCAACTACGGTGTTGACGGATATCGAAATTCAAGTGGGCCGTACTGGGGCTCTTTCGCCGGTTGCCCGGCTGGAGCCGGTGACGGTGGGTGGCGTGGTTGTCTCCAATGCCACCCTGCACAATGAAGACTATATTGCCGGCATTGGTTCCGACGGTGCCCCCATCCGAGAGGGACGTGATCTGCGCATCGGTGACACGGTTCAGGTCTATCGGGCAGGCGATGTTATTCCCAAAATTCTCGACGTTGACCTGTCGAAACGCCCCGCTGAATCCAAGGCCTTTGTTTTTCCGGAGCAATGTCCAGCCTGCGGCAGTGCTGCGGTGCGAGATGTCAATGAAACATCTGGCAAGGTGGATTCCGTACGGCGCTGTACAGGCGGGTTTATTTGCCCGACCCAGGCTGTGGAGGGCATTAAGCATTTCGTTTCTCGTAATGCGTTTGACATAGACGGGCTTGGCGAAAAACAGGCCGAAGCCTTTTACAATTGGGGCCTGGTCATGAACCCCGCAGACATCTTTACATTAAGGGAACGGGATGCCCGCTCCCTGACCCGATTGGAGAACCGTGACGGCTTTGGCAAGCTCAGTGCCAGCAATCTGTTCGACGCGATAGATGACCGGCGCAGCATAGATCTTCACCGTTTCATCTTTGCGCTTGGTATCCGCCATGTGGGCGAGGGCAATGGCAAACTGCTGGCCCGTTATTATCAAACCATAGAAACTTTGCTGAAAGCGATGGACAACAGTTCTGAATTTACTGGCGATGCCTGGGACGAACTTGTCAATATTGACGGTATCGGTGCAGCCGCTGCGCGTGCTGTTGTTGGTTTTTTTGCTGATGCCAACAGCCGTTCGGTGGTCGATGCACTGCTTGAACAGGTTTCGCCCATCCCTGCGGAACAGGCGTCCAGTGATTCACCAGTAGCGGGCAAAACCGTGGTCTTCACCGGCAGTCTGGAGCAGATGAGCCGCGATGAAGCCAAGGCTATGGCCGAACGGTTGGGTGCGAAAGTTTCCGGTTCCGTCAGCGGAAAGACAGATCTCGTAGTTGCAGGCCCCGGTGCCGGATCGAAGCTGAAAAAGGCAACGGGCCTCGGTGTCGACGTGATCGATGAGGAAGGGTGGTTTGACCTTGTCGGACGGTAGTCGAAGCCAGGACATCAAAGATGGCATTCGCGACGTTTTACCAATTCTCCCCGCGATCTTTCCCTTCGGTGGTGTGTTTGGAGCCCTGGCGGTCGAGCAGGGGTTGAGTTCTGGTGAAGTATTTCTGGCGTCAATGACGATCTTTGCCGGCGCCAGTCAATACGCCATGCTTGATCTGATGGGACAGAACGTCCCGGCATGGTCGATTGTTCTGGCAGTGTTTGCCGTCAATTTTCGTCATGTCCTATATTCGGCGTCGCTGGCCAGAAAGCTTGCCCAGTTCAAACCCTGGCAACGCTGGGTTGGTATGTTTCTGCTGGTCGACCCCCAGTTTGCCACGGCAGATACACGGGCCGCCACCCACGGCTTGCGGCCGGCCTATTTCTTTGCCTCAGGCCTTCTCCTCTATTCCAACTGGTTGTTCTCCAACGCCGTAGGAGCTCAATTTGGCGCATTGCTGGAAAACCCAGCGGATTATGGTCTGGATTTCATTTTGCCCATCTATTTTGCTGGCCTCGTGATGGGGTTTCACAAACGACCGAGATTTCTACCCATTTTATTGATCAGCACGGCGGTGTCGCTGGTGACATATCATACGATCGGCAGTCCCTGGCACATTTCGATCGGCGGTGTTGCCGGATTGATTCTGGCCGCGATTCTCTCCAAACCACCCGTTGCGAGGGTTGATGGATAACTCAGTTGGGCTCATTTTGGCATGCGCCGCCGCTACCTACCTGACCCGCATTGGCGGCTATGCGATTTTGTCGCGTTTTGGTCGCCTTCACCATCGGGTTGCAGCGGCGCTTGATGCTGTGCCAACGGCGGTTCTTACCGCTCTGGTGGCCCCCTCGCTGTTGACGAAAGGGCCGGCGGAAGCAACGGCGATCATCGTGTCCGGGTTGGTTGCGCTTCGGTCATCGGTGACTCACGGCGTTGCGGTTGGGCTGATCGTGCTGATTGGCCTGCGCCTGCTTCTTGCCTGATCCTGCCGGCCCCTAATCCTGAATTCTGATCAACGCTTGTCCCGTTCCAGCAGCATTCAACAATTGCACCTCTCTTTGCGCCAGCACAAAGAATGTGCAGGAGGGAATTGTCATTGTTCGCGCGGTTTAAGCAACAACCATGTGAAGGAGAATGTGAATGATCACCCGCAGAACAGCCCTGATGGGGGCAGCGCTCGCCGCCACGTCTTCGGCGATACTGGCAAGCCAGCAAACCAGCGCCTCAGAAAGCATGACGCCGGAGGCTGCCAAGGTCGAGCTGGCTGGTATGGCCCGCAAGAAGGTGAAGCTTGTTCCTCCGCCCTTTGTGCATGCCCACGAGCAGGCCACAACTGAACCTCCTTGTGTCGTAGAATTTGAAATGAATATCATTGAGCAGGAAATGCCGGTCGATGAAGACGGTGCGATGATTCAGGGTATGACCTTTGACGGATCGATTCCGGGACCGCTGATGGTGGTGCATGAGGGTGACTATGTTGAATTGACGCTGATCAACCCGCCTGAAAATGCAATGCAGCACAATATCGACTTCCATTCCGCTACCGGCGGGCTGGGAGGCGG
Source organism: uncultured Rhizobiaceae group bacterium (assembly GCA_905480295.1). Taxonomy (GTDB): domain Bacteria; phylum Pseudomonadota; class Alphaproteobacteria; order Rhizobiales; family Rhizobiaceae; genus Pseudahrensia. The sequence continues at coordinate 14,322 of CAJQPW010000015.1, forward strand.
TGCGCTCACTCTGGTAAACCCTGGAGAGAAGACGATCCTGCGTTTCAAGGCGGATCGTCCGGGCACTTTTGTTTATCATTGTGCCCCCGGCGGCCCGATGATCCCCTGGCATGTGGTGTCCGGCATGAGCGGTGCCATCATGATCCTGCCGCGCGATGGATTGAAAGATCACAATCAACAACCCGTGCGCTATGATCAGGTGTTCTATGTCGGAGAGAATGACTTCTATATTCCCAAAGATGAGAACGGCGAATACATGCGCTTTGAAGATCCGGGCAGTTCTTATTCAGACACGCTGGAAGTTATGAACAAGCTAATTCCTTCCCATGTGGTGTTTAACGGGCGGGTTGGAGCATTGACCGGCGAAAATGCCCTGAAAAGCAAAGTCGGTGAGACCGTGCTGATCGTGCATTCACAGGCAAACAGGGACACCAGGCCTCATTTGATTGGCGGTCACGGTGACTTGGTCTGGGAAACGGGCAAGTTCAACAATCCTCCCGAACGGGATCTGGAAACCTGGTTCATCCGCGGGGGTTCAGCAGGAGCTGCATTGTACCGATTTAAGCAACCCGGTGTCTATGCCTATGTCAATCACAACCTGATTGAGGCTGTGAATCTGGGTGCCACAGCCCATGTGGTTGTGGAAGGCGATTGGGACAATGAGCTGATGGCTCAGATCATGCCGCCGACTGCCTATGGGGAACTGCATACCAGCAAGAAGGCCCTGCCATAGACCGGCAAACAAACAACAGCAGGGCAAGTGTTGCCCTGCTGTAACGGATGTCCAACCAAGGGATGGATTATGCTCCGAACTGGCCTATCAGTACTGCTGTTGTGTCTGTTGCTGGTTGCCGGTGCCGTCGTTGCTCGAAGTGGAAACGGTTCAAAACACCTGCAGCTGAAAACACCGGAAGTCGTTACTCTTCAGGCCGATACGTTTTCCTATCGGCTGGCCGGCTCGTTCTTAAAGGCGAAACGCCCGGCAGGAGCACCGTTGACCAACATCACTTTGTTGAAACCACTTTCCATCATGAAGTATCAGGTTTCGGCGCAGGACTACGCGCTGTGTCTGGCCGATGGTGCTTGCAAAAGCCCCTTTCGCGGGCGCATGAATTTGAATGATCAACCGGTGACCGGTGTGAGTTTTGCTGATGCCCAGGCTTATGCCCGCTGGTTGTCTGTGCTTACTGGTCATGTCTGGCGTCTTCCAACCGACCAGGAGTGGGTTTTTGCGGCAGGCAGTCGATTTGTTGATGATGATCTGGGCGAGGCGGC
>CAJQPW010000016.1 GCA_905480295.1 uncultured Rhizobiaceae group bacterium
AACAGGAGCTTTGAGATGAAGCTAGACAGAAGGGAATTCATGGTGTGGGGCGTTGGTGCTGCAGCTGTTGCTGTGGCCGGACTTCCGACCATCGCCATGGCCGCCGGGGACCCAACGGCAGAAGACGCTATCAAGGAATTCACCGGCGGTGCCGAAGTGAAATCTGGTCGCGTGGAACTCGATACACCGGAAATCGCTGAGAACGGCAACACCGTTCCGGTGTCCGTTTCCGTTGACAGCCCGATGACGGCGGACGATCACGTCACCGACGTGTTGATCCTGGCTGATGGCAATCCCCGCCCGGGTGTGGCCACATTCCGCTTTACGGAACTAAGCGGTGAAGCTGAAGCTTCGACCCGTATCCGACTTGCAAAAACACAGAACGTTATCGCAGTAGCAAAAATGTCTGATGGTACATTTTTCATGGACAAGCAGCCCGTGAAAGTCACCATCGGCGGCTGCGGCGGTTAACAAGAGGAGAGCTGAAAATGGCGAAGTCAAAACCGCGCGTTAAGGTCCCCAAGAAGGCTGAAGCGGGTGAAATAATCACCATCAAAACGTTGATCAGCCACAAGATGGAATCTGGTCAACGCAAAAACAAGAAAACTGGCGAACTCATACCGCGCAAGATCATCAATCACTTCCGTGCCGAATTTAACGGCAAGTTGGTGTTTGAAACAGCGATCGAGCCTGCTGTGTCTTCAAACCCCTATATCTCGTTCAAGATGAAGGTTCCTGAGTCAGGGGAAGTTGTCTTCACATGGACGGATGACGACGGATCCAAATACACCACAAAGAAGAAAATCAAAGTCGGTTGATCTGATTTCTATCTGGAAGTCTTGCTCAGGGAGGGGCATCATTGATGGTAAATGCAAAGAAGGCAATTTTGGGGGCTGCAGCGAGTGCAGCACTGTTAATTTCCGCAGGGTCGGGCTCTGCTCTTGCCGATGCCGACAACAGCAATCTGATTGTTGAAGGCGAAAAACTGATCTCTGAGGCAGTTGCACCCGCGGGTGTGGATGTCGAAAAAATCTATTCAGGTTGGCGGTTCCGTAGCCCGGAAACCCAGTCGCTTCAGATGGATGATTTCGAAAATCCAGCAATGCCCACGGTCGATATTGGTGCAGACATCTGGGAAACCGTGGATGGAGCCGCCGGTAAATCCTGCGCGTCCTGCCACAATGAAGCAGATGAAAGCATGAAGGGTGTTCGCGCCGGTTATCCGAAATGGGACGCTGATCTGGGCAAGCCTCATACGCTGGAAACTCAGATCAATGAATGCCGCACCGAGCGTATGGAAGCTAAAAAATGGAAGTGGGAATCCGGCGATATGCTGGCGATGACTGCTTATGTTGGCCTCCAGTCGCGGGGCATGCCGGTCAAGGTACAGACAGACGGGCCAATGGCCAAATGGCATGATCTGGGTAAAGACCTTTATTATACGCGTGTTGGTCAGTTGAACATGTCCTGTGCCAATTGCCACGAAGACAATTATGGCAACATGATCCGCGCTGACCATCTCAGTCAGGGTCAGATCAATGGCTTCCCGACCTACCGCCTCAAATGGGGTGGTCTGGGCTCGAGCCATCGTCGCTTCAAAGGCTGCATGGAAAACATTCGTGCGGTTGCCTACAAGCGCGGCTCTGACGAGTTTATCGCGCTGGAACTGTATCTGGCATCGCGTGGTGCAGGTCTTTCAGTCGAGACGCCAGCCGTCCGCAACTAACCCGCATTGACGTTGTTCTTTTTGGGGGCGGGTTCATCCAGAGCCTGCCCCCTTTTTCTTTCAAAATTTGAAAATTCCGGAGCCGGATAAATGATTTCAAGACGTGACTTCCTGCAATGGACCGCCGTTGCCGGTGCATTTGCCACGGGATTCCCTGGTGGCATGACACGGGCTGCTGCTCAACAAAAAATCACCCAGGATGATCTGCTGAAGTTCGAAGACAAGGGCACGGTGACCCTGCTGCACCTGACAGACATCCATGGTCAGCTCAATCCGGTCTATTTCCGTCCGCCTGACACCAATATCGGCGTCGGTGCCTTTGAAGGCATTCCACCGCATCTTGTTGGCCAGACATTTCTGGATCATTTCGGCATCGATAACGGGTCGATGCTGTCCTATGCCCATACCATGGTTGACTATGTCAATCTGGCGCGCTCCTACGGCAAGCTGGGCGGCCTCGACCGGACGGCGACGCTGGTCAAGGCCATCCGCGCCAATCGGGGTGATGATAATGTGCTTCTGCTCGATGGTGGTGACACCTGGCAGGGCTCTTACACATCGCTGAAAACCAACGGCCAGGACATGGTCGATTGCATGAAACTGCTGAAACCCGATGCCATGGTCGGCCACTGGGAGTTTACCTTTGGCAGCGATCGTGTGGAAGAAATTGTCGAAGACATGGGCTATCCGTTCCTGGCGAGCAATATTTTTGACACCGAGTGGGATGAGCCGGTCTTTGAACACACCGCGTTTTATGAAAAAGGCGGTCACAAGGTAGCAGTGATCGGTCAGGCGATGCCCTATACGCCAATTGCCAATCCGCGCTGGATGTTTCCGGAATGGTCATTTGGCATCCGTCCGGATGTGCTGCAGACAAACGTCAATGCTGCCCGTAAAGCTGGTGCTGAGATTGTGGTATTGCTGTCGCATAATGGTTTTGACGTCGATCAGAAACTGGCACGGGTTGTCTCCGGCATCGATGTCATTTTGACCGGTCACACCCATGACGCGGTTCCAGAGGCGATCGAAATCGATTCCACCCTGGTTCTGTCTTCTGGTTCACACGGCAAATATCTCGGACGCGTCGATCTGGAGGTCAAGAATGGGAAAGTGGTCGACCATAACTCCACTCTCATTCCGGTCCTGTCAGACGTCGTCACGCCCGATGCGGAAATGCAGGCCAAGATCACCGAGGTGCGGGCGCCCTATGAAGCAGAGTGTTCACGGGTCATCGGTAAGTCCGACGGTCTGTTGTACCGACGGGGTAATTTCAACGGTACGTGGGATGACGTCATCTGTGATGCCATGATCGCTGAACGTGATGCCGAACTGTCCTTCAGCCCCGGGTTCCGGTGGGGTACAACGGTGCTGCCGGGGGACAACATCACGGTCGATGATCTCTACAATCAGACATCCATGAACTATCCTTCTGTCTACCGTCTCGAATTCACGGGTACCCAGATCAAGGAAATTCTGGAAGACGTTTGCGATAACCTCTTCAACAAGGACCCCTTCCTGCAGCAGGGTGGCGACATGGTTCGCGTCGGTGGCATGGGCTATACCTGCGCGCCCAATCAGCAGATTGGAAACCGCATATCCAATATGACCCATCTGAAGACCGGTGAGCTGATCGACCCCAACCGCAAGTATGTCGTAGCAGGTTGGGCATCGGTAAACGAAGGGGTCGAAGGTCCACCAATCTGGGATGTGGTCGAGAGCCATATCCAAAAACAGGGCACGATCACCAAAGAGGTCAATCAATCTGTGAAGATCGATTTGTCCTGATCTGAATATCTCGCAGACAGTTTACATTCAAAAAATAGAATGTATGATTATGTTAGTTTCTTCACAGCTTAATGGTGCGTGACATGACCACAGACTCGCCCACTGACAATTCCAAATTGCAAGCGCGTCGCTCCTTCCTGAGAGGCGGCCTGGCCATCGGGGGTGCTGCTGCAGCAGCGGCCGCAACCAGCGGTGCTGCGCTGGCCAATGGTGATCCAAACATTCTGGAACTGAAAGACTGGAACCAATATCCCGGTGATGGTGTTGATGCCCGGCCCTACGGCGCGCCATCAGAATTTGAGGAACATGTGCAGCGCAAGAGCGTGCCCTGGCTGACTGCAGATCCGATCTCGTCGGTCAATTTCACACCACTGCACGAACTGGACGGGATTATCACGCCCAACGGTCTGTGTTTCGAACGGCATCACTCTGGCATTGCCGAGGTTGATCCCTCGGAGCATCGCCTGATGATCAACGGCCTGGTGGACAAGCAACTGGTTTTCACCATGGAAGACCTGATGCGGTTCCCGCGCAAAAACCAGATCAATTTCCTCGAATGCGCCGCCAATTCCGGTATGGAATGGCGGGGTGCGCAGCTCAACGGCTGCCAGTTTACGCACGGCATGATCCACAATGTGATGTATACCGGTGTGCCACTCAAGACACTGTTGGAGGAGGCTGGTCTGAAAGGCAATGCCAAGTGGCTGCTGCCTGAAGGTGCTGATGCATCCGGCATGACCCGCTCTGTTCCCATCGAAAAAGCATTGGACGATTGTCTGGTTGCCTGGAAAATGAATGGTGAGGCCCTGCGCCCTGAACAGGGTTATCCTCTGCGCCTCGTGGTGCCCGGGTGGGAAGGCAATATGTGGGTGAAGTGGCTGCGCCGCATAGAAGTCGGCGACAAGCCCTGGCATCACCGTGAGGAAACATCCAAATACACCGACCTGATGGCCAATGGTAAAGCGCGACGCTTTACCTGGGAAATGGACGTCAAATCGGTCATCACCAACCCCTCACCACAAGCGCCTCTTAAACATGACAAGGGATTTACCGTGCTGTCCGGCGTTGCCTGGTCTGGCCGCGGCAAGGTGAGCCGTGTAGATGTCTCGCTGGACGGTGGGCGCAACTGGCAGGCTGCGCGTATTGATGGTCCAAGCATCGATAAATCCATGCACCGCTTCTATTTCGATTTTGACTGGGACGGATCCGAACTGCTGTTGCAGTCGCGGGCAATCGACTCCGAAGGCTATGTCCAGCCAACCAAAGATGCCCTGCGCGCCGTACGGGGTGAGAATTCGATCTACCACAATAACGGGATCCAGACCTGGCACATCAAGAAAGACGGGACGGTGGAAAATGTCGAAGTTTCCTAAACTCATTGTCGCAGCAATGGCAGCCTCTCTGCTGACGGGTGCCGCATTTGCCGGCAAGTATAAGCTGGGGCGTGAAGCGACAAGTGAAGAGGTCGCGGCCTGGAACATTGACGTGCGCCCTGATGGTCAGGGATTGCCTGAAGGCAGCGGTACGGTTTCCCGGGGTGAGGAAATATGGACCGACCAATGTGCCTCCTGCCATGGCGATTTCGGCGAGGCGGTCGACCGCTGGCCGGTTATTGCCGGCGGCCAGGACTCGCTGGCGAGCGAAGACCCGGTTAAAACGGTCGGATCCTACTGGCCTTATCTGTCGACGGTTTTTGACTATGTGAACCGCGCCATGCCCTTTACGGAAGCGCGCTCGCTGACGCCGGACGATGTTTATGCGCTGACCGCTTACATCATGAACATCAACGATCTGGTTGACGAAGATTTCGAGCTTTCGAAGGCAAATTTCGCGGAGCAGAAATTGCCGAATGAGAAGAATTTCTTTGATGATGATCGGTCGAGTTCGCCGGTTTTTGCCAAAACCGAGCCCTGCATGAGCAATTGCAAGCCGGAAGTCAGCGTTACCATGCGCGCACGTGTCCTTGACGTGACGCCCGAGGATGACAGCGATTAAGCCAACAACCCGAGTTGTTTGTTCATCCCTTCGTAGAATTCACTGATGAAGGAATGATAGTGCGTGGATTTCCTTGCAGAGCCATCGCTGTTTCCAATATGCGGCAAAATATGAAACCTCATTCCTGTCTGGCAGGGATTTGGAGAGGTACTTTGTCGCGCAAATTGGAGTATGGTGATGTTAGAATTTCTGGAACAATTGCGCGAAACCTACGACACCGGTCCGATGGTTGTCGTGGGCGCATTGATCGTTGGTGGCCTGTTTGGTGTAGTCGCCGAAATATCCCGATATTGCTTGCGCGCTTCTGTTGCCGAACATGTCGGGCAACAATCCCAAGACAAACCCCGGCCGCGCACATTGCAGGTTCTGTTTGCTCTTCTTGTGGCGCTTGCGGGCACTCAATTACTGCACGCCAACGGGCTGATTGACCTCGGTTCCGCGATACATTGGAGCGTTAGCATCAAGCCACTTGCTCTGATCGTAGGTGGGGGGCTTTTCGGTATCGGCATGGTGCTGGCTGGAGGATGTGTCAGTCGCCTTCTGGTTTTGGCGGCCTCAGGCAATGTTCGTTCATGGATCACGTTGCTGATTACCGGACTCGCCGGATACGCGACATTGCGGGGTCTGTTGTCCTATCCACGCATCTGGTTGGAATCGTTGTGGGATACTGAATCCACCGGTGCTGATATCCTTGTCTCTTCAGGCACATTACCCCTCGTAACCGCTGCCATTGCATTGGTGGTTGGCACACTTGCCGTCATTTTCATGAGACAGGATCGGTCCACCACTCCTTGGGGTTCCATTGTTTCGGGCGCTCTGGTCGGTCTGCTCGTCGTGGCGGCTTGGGTGGTGACAGGGGTGATCGGAGCCGATGAGTTCGAGCCAACTCCACTGAGCGCGCTCAGCTTCGTCGCACCGGTTGGTGAAACCGTCCAGTATTTCATGATTTTTACCGGCGACACGATCCGCTTTTCCATCGCATTGGTGTTGGGGGTGCTCGCTGGTGCAGCAATCAGCGCGGTGATTGGCGGTCGTTTCAGGTTCTCAGGTTTCGTCGATGAAAAGTCCATCCTGCGCTACATTGCAGGCGGCGCGTTGATGGGCTTTGGCGGGGTCACCGCTCTTGGTTGCTCTGTGGGCCAGGGACTGTCAGGGGTCAGCACCGCATCACCTGCATCGATTCTGGCTTTGACGTCCATCGTACTGGCGGCCTATGCAACCATGAAGCTACAAAGCGCTGTTCCTGCCTCGGACACGACGCGATTTGTTGCAGCAGAATAAGCGCGTCAAAGACGTCAGACAAATTCGCAGAAATGCGCAAAGTCTGACCAACAACCATTGCTTAAACCAATGCCGACATTCGGGTCAGGGTATTTTTCAGTAGGTTTGGGTCTGATGCAGCCTTTGCCCAATTTGCCGCTCGGCTGTTTTCAAGGTTCGCTCGATTAGCTGAATGACCGCTTCTCGCTCAAATACTTTCTGCTATGCATGGTTTGCAGATGAGCCATAGGCCCACTACCACACCATCGTCAGCACAACAGGTGACAGACCATGCCGGCAATCAGGGCGTGATCGGGCGGCGGTAACATGCCATGGTGCTGCAATGTACGACCCCAATGCCCGTCTGAAAGCCCAGAAATCAGAACAGCGGAAAATGCTGCTGTTCTTTGGATTCGTCGCTGCATTCTTTCTGTTTTTCAATTGGTCGGAACGGGAAGACTTCACAGTCTCCGATGCGGAATGTGAGGTGTTGAACCACCTGTGGAGCGACAAATATCAACAGGACTTCTCGTTTTCCGATAACTGGGCCGCAGCACCTTTCGAGTGTAACTCAAAACAGTCGGGCATGGTGCGGGCGCTGAAGTTCATCGACGATCTGGATGGTGATGCCGGAGAGCAGACCAACCAGTTCAGTTTTTACCAATGGGCCCGGTCGCAGAAACCTGTGTTTGACAAGCAATTGCTGTTCAGTCTCATGGGCAGGACTCTGTTTGCAGACCGCACCATCATCATCAGCGACGGTGCACTGATTGAAAACAATCCGGTGGCGGTGGCGGGAATTCTTGTTCATGAATTGCGGCATCTCGAACAGCGATTCAACAGTCATGTTCCGTGTCTGAGCGATCCTAAAATCACTTGTGATGCGAAACTGGAACCGGAACCGGAAACCGGGGGCGCATACAGTTTCAACATGTATTTCTACCATCACATACGACAGAGCGCCAACGCGTCGCGGTTTGAAAAGAAGCTCGCCCGCAAACAGATGCAGGTTATTTTTGACAAGCGATTCAACCAGGTTCCGGCCGGATCAGCGCAGAAATTTGATCTCAACGACCCGGCGTGAGTTCAACTCACTGCAGTGGAATGGAGAGCTGAATTTCACCGCCATAGCTCAACACATCATCCACCCCAATGCCGTCCAGATGACCACTGGCATTGATCGTGAGACCCTCGAACCCGGTGACCGAAAGACCGGTTTTCAACCGTGCCCGCAACGGTTCGGCGGTTGATACCTGTTCCGGTGCCGCAAAATTCCACACACCTTGCACCTGAATGCTCGGGGTTACGGTCAGCCCGTTCGACCATTCAATCTCTCGGCTCAATCTGGAACCAAACGTCAACTGGCCCAGATCAATGCTTTGGCCCGGTATCACAATGCCGAGGCGGTCGGTGTATTTCTCCTGCCGGTCCTGCATCCAGAATGCCGACATGGCGGGATTGAAGCGCCAGCCATCACGGGCAAATTCTCCGGTGAATGCGCCCTTGAGCAGCCAGCGCGTGGTCTCGAATTCATCAACATAGGTGCCCAGCGGGTTGACATCATTATATGACATGCCCCAGGCCGCACGGCCTTCAAACAACAGTTGATCATTGAGCCGCGCCACCATGTACGGCCCGGTCATCCAGCCAGTGCCACTGGCCGTGGCGCCGAGGTCATCATCCTTCTGGTCAAACGTGTCAATCTGGGCGATGCCGCCAATCAGCAAGTCAGGCGATATCAGATAATCACCACCAAAATAAATCAGCCCCAGGTCCCCGATGCGGCCTTCATTTGTCAGCCGCGAATAGCGCGCCCTGACCCATACATCATATCTGGGCGCGTTGAACACCGTGCGGGCTGATGCTGGCAGATAAGGCTGTTCCTGTCGGTGCTGATAGGACAGCACTTGCTGCAGGCTGGTTTCAAGGGTTGCGGTTTGAAGTGGATTCACCCCCTCGCCGCGCAGAGCCAATTCATGGAGCCCTGCTGAGATTAACTGCAAACCGTTCACGTTGACAGGCAGATTTGACGACCCGCTGCGGTCGATCAACCGCTGCGCCAGACTCAATTCACCAGCCGCAATCTGGTCTGCGCGATCAGTGATGAAATTGCGGATCACGGTCTGTGTGCGGTCAATCACAAATTCGCTGTCCCGTTCGCTGATAAACGTACACACCACATCGCCGTCGTTCATCAGATCAATGCCAACACTGCCGCTTGCCACATCCACCACGGGCACCCCATTTAAACCACCGATAAACTCGGCACTTTTTAAGCTCCACCCCGGCACGGCGGTTTCAGTGATGATGATAGACCCGGCATCCATGGTGATCAGGTCAGATGTTGCGGTGTTGTTAACGGTGGTCAGCGTGACGGGGGTGATGGTGGCTGGGGTAAAGCCGAAAACAAAAGTATCATTTCCGGCCACGGCAGGCCGCGTTTCCTTGACGATTGACACGGTGCCACTCGTTATTGGGGCGGTGACAGTCGTTTCCTGGGAGTCGGTTTTTGGGTTTAGCTCAGTGCGCTCGTCATCCAGCCATGTGGAACTTACGGCCACTTCAAGGGTCAGCGGATCAACCGCCGCCACGTCAACATATCCGATCAGTGTAAATGTCACGGCCCCACCCGCACCCACCGTGGGGATGGTGCATTGCAGCGCAGTGCTCATCGTACACGCCGCAGACGGGTCGCCCCCGCTACCCGTATAAGTAAAGTCGGCGGGCAACGTGGCATCCACGATGGCGCCCGTTGCATCAACAGGGCCGTTATTTGTCACGGCCACCGTATAGGTTAGCAAACCGCCCGCTGGCACAGGGTCAGGATCGTCGCCGGTAATTTCAATCGACAGGCTGGGCGTCAGCTCAAATACAGG
>CAJQPW010000017.1 GCA_905480295.1 uncultured Rhizobiaceae group bacterium
CCGTGGATACCGAAGTGATGTCGTAAGTCTGCATGGCGTCCCTGACTTTTCGCGTTATATTGTCGCTGTCAAGCCCGGTCCAGTTTAACTGGTCCGTATGGGTTCCGTGCTCTACGAAGGTGTCCGGCAGCCCCAGATTGAGCGTCGGGGTTTTAATGCCCTTGGCCGCCAGCAGTTCATTGACCGCGCTACCGGCGCCACCTGCGATGGCATTTTCCTCCAGAGTAACCAGGAGCGCGTATCGTTCTGTCATTGCCAGTATCAGCGCTTCGTCCATGGGCTTTACCCAGCGCATGTCCACAACGGAAATATTTAATTCGTTGGCGGTGATTATTGCCTGATTCAACAGGGTGCCGAAGTTCAGAATAGCGACCTGTTCGCCGTCACGTATTGGCTTTGCCTTACCGATGTCCAGTTGTTGCATCGTTTCCGCAATCTCTGCTCCGTGGCCGGTGCCCCGTGGATAGCGCACGGCGGCGGGGCCAGGATGCTGGTAAGCGGTATAGAGCATTTGTCGGCATTCGTTTTCGTTGGAGGGCGCACCAATAACCATATTGGGGATACAGCGCAGATAGCTCAGGTCAAACGCACCGTGATGTGTTGGACCGTCCTGGCCGACCAGTCCTGCCCGGTCGATACCGAAGGTGACATCGAGGTTCTGCAGTGCGATGTCGTGAATCAACTGGTCATAGCCGCGTTGTAAAAAGGTGGAATAGATCGCCACAACGGGCTTGAGGCCGTCGCACGCCATGCCCGCAGCCAGCGTTAAGGCATGCTGTTCTGCGATTGCTACATCGTAGTAGCGCTCTGGAAAGCGTTCGGCGAACTCGACCATGCCCGAACCCTCACACATGGCGGGTGTAATGCCCGCGAGACGGTTGTCGCGCTCGGCCATGTCGCACAGCCATTGCCCGAAGACGGCCTGGTATTTGGGTCTTGCTGGTAACGCCGGTGTTACTGCCGCTTGTGGTCCCTTGGGTTTCGCTTCTATTTTGTTGATTGCGTGATAGCCCACGGGGTCGAGTTCGGCGGGCTCAAAGCCTTTGCCCTTCATGGTGCGGATGTGGAGGAACTGCGGCCCATCAAGTTCTTTCATGTTTTCCAGTGTTTGCACCAGGCCAGGCAGATCGTGTCCATCCAGCGGGCCAATATAATGGAAGCCCAGTTCCTCGAAGAGTGTGCCGGGGGCGACCATACCCTTCATGTGTTCCTCGGTGCGCTTGGCCAGCTCCCAGGCAGGACGTATTTTCTCCAGCAGCTTCTTGGAGCCTTCGCGCATACTGATATAGAATTTACTCGCCCATATTTTGGCGAAGTAGGTTGCCAGCCCGCCCGTGTTGTGACCGATAGACATCTGGTTGTCATTGAGGACGACGAGCATATTGGGTCGCTCGTGTCCGGCATGCGCCAGGGCTTCAATGGCCATGCCGCCGGTGATCGCTCCATCGCCAATTACCGCGATGATCTTGCGCTGTATGTCTTGCTGCCTTGCCGCCAGTGCCATGCCCATGGCGGCCGAGATGCTGGTGGATGAATGCCCAACGCCAAAGGTATCGTAGTCACTCTCCGAGCGTTTCGGGAAGCCCGCAAGTCCACCTGACTGACGCATCGTGTGCATCAGGGCTTTGCGGCCGGTGAGAATTTTATGGGGATAGGTCTGGTGCCCCACATCCCACACAATACGGTCATGCGGGGTGTTGTAGACGTGGTGCAGGGCAACGGTCAGTTCAACGACGCCCAGGCCCGCACCGAAATGGCCCCCGGTCTGCCCCGCGGTATACAGCAGGTAGGCGCGCAGTTCGTCGGTCAGCTGCAGCAGTTCATCAGACTGGAGTGCCTGCAAGGATAAACCCTGCTCGATCCTGTCCAGGAGCGGCGTTGCAGGTGGAGCGATGGGTAGTTCAGAAAACATTGCACCAATTCTACCGTAAATTGGCCCAAAAGTAGTATTTTTGCAGGTTACGGAATCCTGTTAATCCAAAGGGTTCTGGGGTCTTTCGGCTGTAGGGCAGGGCGCCATAGGAGCGGAAATAGCGGCCGTTGCTGGGGTTTGTGCGACACCCATGAGGGATAGGTTTACGGCGTGTGCCACCGATGGAGTGCCGTAAGTGGACAGCGCCGGGCCGGCTTTTCGGCGCCGGTCGACCGCTGGCGCAGCATTCATAGGGATCCTGCTGACAGTGATAGTCGGCAGCGACGTCCGCGCCCATGCCGGTCACAGCGTCTGCTGGGTGTAAACGGACCGCACCACGCCATCCTGTATGCGTGTAACGCGCGTGTTATTCCTGCGCTTCCTTGAAGGAGTGAATCTGCCGCCGTTGTTTCTTTGTGGGCCGCTGAGGTGGACGGTCTAGCATGCCGCCCGCCGCCTTACGCGCCTTGGCTTCTGCCTCTCTTTTCGCGATGCTCTGCGGCGTTTCCTCGTAAAGCCGTTGCGCGTCCCCTGCACTCCGTCTCTGGTCGCTGAGTTCGCGAACCACAACAATTTTTTCATCCCACCCCTGGCGTATCTTCAAGGTACAGCCCACGGTCACCTCACGGGACACCTTGACTCGCTGACCGTCCATCTGCACCTTGCCGCCGTCGATAGCTGTCTTGGCCAGACTGCGTGATTTAAAAAATCGCGCAGCCCAAAGCCATTTGTCGAGCCTGACCTTGCGCTGTGAGTCGTAGGGTTTAGTCATGGATTTAATTCGTCGGGCATGATTTCGTCAAAATGGTGGATGCCCTGAAAGCGGGTGTCAATGCGCTTCTGCCGGCGACTGTCTGGTTGCAGGAGTGTCAGCAAATGGGCAATGCCGTAGTCCTGAGCGCTGGCCAGTACCTGTTCCGTATCATCAATCAATAGTGTTCGCGCCGGATCAAAGGGGTGCAGCGACTGCAAGCGGTGCCAGAACTGTTGCTCTTCCTTGGGGGCCTGCAGGTCGTGAGAGACTACTATCCTGTCGAACCACCGACGGATGTCAACATTGTCCATCTTGATATCCAGTGTCTGGCGATGCGCATTGGTTACCATCACAATATCTCGCTCGCTGCGGTGCAGGCGGGTAAGAAATTCCACCGCGAAAGGGCGGATGCTTATCATGTGCTGCACCTCGCGTTTGAGTCCCGCGATATCGATATCCAGTCGTTCCGACCAGTGGTCCAGACAATACCATTCCAGGCTGCCTTGCTTTGCACTGAATTGGCCGTGCAGGTGCTTGCTCGACTCTTTTCCGGAAATACCGTTGCGCTGGGCGTAGACGTCAGG
>CAJQPW010000018.1 GCA_905480295.1 uncultured Rhizobiaceae group bacterium
GGCCCCTCTACAATCTGGACCCAGGTTCAGGGAGATGTGCTGACCCCGACCAACCCGGTTGTTCTGCAGTATCAAAACGAAAATTCTCTGACCTTTCAGCGCAAGATCGAGCTGGACGGGGACTACATGTTCACCGTCACCGATACGGTCATCAATGGCAGCGACAAGGCCATCGCAATCAAACCTTATGGACGTATCGCACGCTATGGGAAGCCAGAAGTTGCCGGCATCTACGTGTTGCACGAAGGACTGGTCGGTTCAGTCGGCGATCAGGGCCTCGACGAATATGACTATGACGATATTGAAGAAGAAAAACAGGTGATCAAGGAAAAGGCTGACTTTGGTTGGCTTGGCATCACCGATAAATATTGGGCAACTGCGCTGATCCCAAGCGGCACATTTACCGCTCACTACAATTATTACGCTAATGCCCGCCCGTTTTATCAAAGCGATTTTCTCGGCGAAGCAATTTCCGTTGCTGCAGGTGGTCAGACCACTACTTTCAACCGGCTGTTTGCCGGAGCCAAGAAGGTCGACATTGTTGATGCCTATAAGGACAATCTGAACATTCCCCTGTTCGACAAGATTATTGACTGGGGTTGGTTCTACTGGCTCACCAAACCCCTGTTTGCCGTCATGAACTGGGTTTATCAGCTTGTCGGCAACTTTGGTGTTGCGATTCTGGCCGTTACTGTTTTGCTGAAAATCCTGTTTTTCCCGCTGGCCAACAAATCCTACGTGTCCATGGCCAATATGAAGAAGATGCAGCCGGAAATGACGGCCATTCGCGAACGTTTCGCTGATGATCGAGCCGCCCAGCAAAAGGCCATGATGGAGTTATACAAGAAGGAAAAGATCAATCCGGCAGCGGGGTGTTGGCCCGTGCTGATTCAAATTCCGGTGTTCTTTTCGCTGTATAAGGTTATCTACGTCACAATCGAAATGCGCCATGCGCCGTTCTTTGGCTGGATCCAGGACCTGTCAGCTCCAGACCCGACCTCATTTCTCAACCTGTTTGGATTGCTTCCCTTCGATTCACCAGCCTTCCTCGCCATTATCGCGGTGGGTGTATGGCCCCTGATTATGGGCATCACGATGTTCATTCAGATGCAAATGAACCCGGCACCTCCGGATCCGACACAACAGATGATCTTCAAATGGATGCCGGTGATGTTCACCTTTATGCTGGCCACTTTCCCGGCCGGACTGGTGATTTACTGGGCATGGAACAACTTCCTGTCCATCCTGCAACAGGGCACGATCATGAAGCGCCAAGGTGCCAAGATTGAGCTCTGGGATAATCTGCGTGGCTTGTTCACAAAGAAGAACGAAGCCAGCTGACCCGTTAAACATGACATAAACATTTCTTTATGTCTCTTGCGAAGCACGCTGTCGGCTGCTAAACCGCCCGCAAATTGCGTGCGCCCGTGCACGTGTGCTGATCACATTGAATATCCCACCGCAGATAGGAACGCCTGCCATGGCCGAACATGACTATATTGTAAAAGACATCTCGCTTGCCGATTATGGTCGCAAGGAACTGGACATTGCCGAAACAGAAATGCCGGGCCTGATGGCTCTGCGTGAAGAGTTTGGAGACAGCAAGCCGCTCAAAGGGGCGCGCATCGCGGGTTCGCTGCACATGACCATTCAGACCGCTGTGCTGATTGAAACACTCGTCGCACTGGGTGCTGAAGTTCGCTGGGCCTCATGCAATATTTATTCAACCCAGGATCATGCCGCAGCGGCCATCGCTGCATCCGGTGTCCCGGTTTTTGCCATCAAAGGTGAAACCCTTGAGGAATACTGGGATTATGCAGACCGGATATTCTTCTTTGGTGGAGATGAAGGTACCTGCAACATGATTCTGGATGATGGTGGCGATGCCACCATGTACGTTTTGATTGGAGCACGCGTTGAAAACGGTGAAACCGACCTGATCGAGACACCTGAATCAGAAGAAGAAGAATATCTGTTTGCTCAGATCAAGAAGCGCATGAAAACGTCTCCCGGCTGGTTCACGAAACAGCGCGATGCGATTAAAGGCGTATCAGAGGAAACAACGACCGGAGTTCACCGGCTGTATCAGTTGGTCGAAAAGAACCTGCTGCCGTTCCCGGCCATTAACGTCAATGATTCGGTCACCAAGTCCAAATTCGACAACAAATACGGTTGTAAAGAATCCCTGGTCGACGGCATTCGCCGCGCTACCGATACGATGATGGCTGGTAAAACTGCCGTTGTTTGCGGTTACGGCGATGTTGGTAAAGGTTCAGCCGCATCTCTTCGGGGTGCTGGTGCCCGGGTAAAAGTCACCGAAATTGATCCAATCTGCGCCCTGCAGGCTGCCATGGATGGATTTGAAGTTACGACGCTGGAAGATGCGGTTGATTCAGCCGACATCTTCATCACCTCAACCGGCAACAAAGACATTATCCGCATCGAACATATGCGGGCGATGAAAGACATGGCGATTGTTGGAAACATTGGTCACTTCGACAATGAAATTCAGGTGGCTAACCTCAGAAACCTGAAGGTTACAAACATCAAGGATCAGGTGGATATGTATGAGATGCCATCCGGCAATCGCATGATCCTGCTCTCCCAGGGACGTCTGCTTAATCTTGGCAACGCGACTGGTCATCCGTCCTTTGTCATGTCTGCATCTTTCACCAACCAGGTTCTTGCTCAGATTGAACTGTGGACCAGGGGTGATGAGTACGAAAACAAGGTCTACATCCTGCCTAAACACCTCGATGAGAAGGTTGCCCGTCTGCATCTGGAAAGAATTGGGGTCAATCTGACCACCCTTTCCGAAGACCAGGCCGACTATATCGGTGTTACCACTGAAGGGCCTTTTAAGTCGGAACATTACCGCTACTAACGGGGTCGACTGACGGGTGGAACTGAAAAGTTAACCACCCGTTTACCAACCAGACGTTACCACGGCTGCATACCGCATTGGTGTGCGGCCGTTTTCGTTTTGTGCCCCTCGCGTCGGAATCGATGCTGGGCTAAATTGAAACGAATCAGTGCGCACCGGTGCAGCGCACTAGAAATCCAATGGTCCCGTGTAACGTGTTCGGACCTTTTGCAGGCGAAACGAACACATATGACTCTGCGTCAATGCCTTGCCAAGGCCGCCCTTTTCAGTCTCAGTGGCTTTACGCTGATGCCTGGTCTGGCCTGGTCCCAGCAACTTTCACTGACCGATATTCTGCCTGATCAGAGCATCGCCAACAGCGGCATAATGCTGATTATTTTCGTGGGTGCCTTCGCGTTTGCCATGTGGTCGGCCACATGGCTGATTCGCGAGCGGCGCCAGTTGGACGATAACTATCGGCGCACGGCGTTAGAGCTTGCCGACCTGAAAGTTCGGCACCAGCGGGCGCAGGCCCTGCTGGATGTTCCAGATCAGAGAGTGGTGATCTGGGAAGGGCGGGACGAAGCACCAATCTGCCGCGGCACGTTGCCGGAAAATACATCGGCACCAGCGGACCCGCAGCAATTCGTTGCATTTGGAACATGGTTGAGCCCGCAATCCGCCCAGAGCTTTGAACATGCTGTCGAACGGTTGAGGATCAGGGCTGAAAGTTTTGATCTCACCGTTGAAACCAAATCCGACACGGTGATTGAAGTGCAGGGGCGGGCTTCAGGGTCCCACGCCTTTGTCCGCTTTATCAGCCTGTCGGGTGACCGGGCTGCGCTGGCGGCATTGGAATCCCAGCACACAAGATTGATGCAAACGACCGACACCATGAAGTCTCTGCTGGAAGCCATTCCGTTTCCAGTCTGGTTGCGTGACCATCAGGGTCTGCTCACCTGGGCCAACCGTTCGTATGTCGAAGCGGTTGAAGGGGAAGACCTGGATTCGGTAAGCGACGAAAATCGCCATTTGCTGGATGCCCCGGCACGGGAACAGGTCAACATCGCCCATCAGGAGACGCGCAAGGAACACGCGTCCAGCCATTTTCGCGATCGCCTTCCTGCCACTGTGTCAGGCGACAGGCGGATGATGGATATCAGCGAAGTCGCTCATGAAGGCGGCTCTGCCGGCATGGCCGTCGACATGAGCGAAGTCGAAGAGGTCCAGTCCAACCTGCGACGCACTCTTGAAAGCCACGCCCAGACCATGAATCAGCTTGCGACAGCGGTGGCCATTTTTGATGAGAAGCGTCATCTGATGTTCCGCAATGATGCGTTTGAGGATTTGTGGAAAATTGATCCCAAGTTTCTGGAAAGCGAACCAGATAATGGCGCATTTTTTGACGCCCTGCGCGAAGCCGGAAAAATTGCCGAACAACCCGACTGGTCAAAATGGCGCAATGGTCAGTTGGAAATCTACGAATCAACCCAACCCCAGGAAGACTGGTGGCACCTGCCAGACGGGCGAACTCTGCGGGTGATCGCCAGCCCACAAAAACAAGGTGGCGTTACCTGGGTATTTGAAAACATCACAGAAAAACTTGCGATGGAAAGCCGCTATATCGCTTTGACACAGGTGCAGGGTGAAACGCTAGATCATCTCAGTGAGGCGATTGCCGTGTTTGCATCTGACGGGCGCCTGAAACTCTCCAATCCGTCGTTTCAGAAACTGTGGTCCCTGGAAGACGAACAGGTTGCTGCCGATACACCTATTGCAACAATTTCTGCCCTGTGTCGAAATTCAGCCGACGACACTGCGGTCTGGGATCGGTTGAATACCGGCATTACCGGTGTCTCAGATGCCCGCAAGACGATCAGCGGCCGCATGACCCTGAATGCTGAAACAGTGCTTGACTACGCAATGGTTCCACTTCCCAATGGACAAACGCTTTTGAGCTTTGCAGATGTGTCGGCCAGCGTTCATCTCGAGCATACGTTGAAAGAACGCAATGAAGCGCTGGAGACTGCTGAGCGGTTGAAAAATGCTTTTATTGAACATGTCTCCTACGAGTTCAGGGCACCGCTCACCAATATCAAGGGGTTTGCCGAATTGTTGCAGCAACAGGCATTTGGTGCACTGAACGACAAGCAGGCCGAATATGTCGGACACATCGCCTCCTCTTCCAATGTGCTGCATGCGCTGGTCGA
>CAJQPW010000019.1 GCA_905480295.1 uncultured Rhizobiaceae group bacterium
GAATTTGCCATGGGGTCGTCCAACGAAACGTCCTATTACGGTGCGGTGACCAACCCGTGGAAGCGGGAAGGGGAACGCAGCAATAATGGAACGCCGCTTGTACCCGGTGGCTCTTCCGGTGGATCGGCCGCGGCCGTAGCCGCCGACTTGTGTGCCGGTGCGACAGCCTCCGATACCGGTGGGTCCATTCGCCAGCCTGCAGCTTTTACCGGCACAGTCGGCATCAAGCCCACCTACGGACGTTGCTCCCGTCTTGGCATGGTTGCCTTTGCGTCCTCGCTGGATCAGGCCGGGCCGATTACGAAAACCGTGCGCGATGCCGCCATCATGCTGGGGTCAATGGCCAGTGCCGATCCCCGCGATACGACCTGCGCCGATCTGCCGGTGCCAGACTATGAGGCGGCCATTGGCAAAAGCGTCAAGGGTATGAAAATTGGCATTCCGAAGGAATACCGTCTCGACGGCATGCCCGATGAGATCGAAAAGCTGTGGGAAGACGGCAAAAACATGCTGCGCGATGCGGGCGCGGAAATTGTAGACATTTCCCTGCCGCATACCAAATACGCGCTTCCAGCCTATTATATCGTCGCACCCGCTGAAGCGTCTTCCAACCTGGCGCGATATGATGGTGTGAAATACGGGTTGCGTGTCGATGGCAAGAACATCGAAGAGATGTATGAAAACACCCGCGCGGCCGGATTTGGCGAAGAGGTGAAGCGACGTGTTCTGATTGGAACCTATGTTTTGTCGGCCGGGTTTTATGACGCCTATTACACCCGCGCCCAAAAGGTGCGCACGCTGATCAAGCGGGACTTTGAGCAGACATTTGCCGACGGTGTCGATTGCATTTTGACACCGGCAACACCGTCTGCAGCCTTCGCCATCGGCGACAAGGAAATGGCGGCTGACCCGGTGAAAATGTACCTCAATGACGTGTTTACGGTGACCGTTAACATGGCTGGACTTCCGGGCATTGCAGTGCCTGCGGGACTGAGCAATCAGGGCTTGCCCCTGGGATTGCAGCTGATTGGCAAGCCCTTCGAAGAAGAAACACTGTTCCAGGCGGGTGCGGTCATCGAATCCAGCGCCGGGCACTTTCATGCGGAAAAATGGTGGGCGTGACACCGCTTGCGGTAGAGTTTGATATTATGAAACTGGCACAGATTGTAAGACTTGATCGCCATCCTCTGCAGGATCCCGACTACGTTGCGGCCTGCAGGAGCACGTTGGATCGTGATGGTGTATTGTGCCTTGAAAACTTTCTGACAGCTGACGCGCTGGGGGCCATTGTTGAGGAAGCAAAAGCCGGTGCCGATGAGGCTTATTTCTGCAGCCAGCAACATAGTGTCTATTTGTCGCCCCCCGATGCAGATTATGCCAGCGATCACCCGCGTAACCGTCAGGTCACGTCGTCAAAGGGCTGCATTTGTGACGATAAACTGGCACCGGACAGCGCCCTGCGCGAGATATATGACGCGCCGGCATTTCGACAATTCGTGATGGGTGTTACTGGCGAACAGGCGCTTCATCCCTACGCTGACCCCCTGTCTTCGATCAATGTGCACTACGCCAACAGAGGACAGGAACTGGGATGGCATTTTGACAATTTGGAATTCGCCATCACTTTGCTTTTGGACAAACCTGACGCTGGTTCGCGGTTTGAATATGTGAAAGATCTGCGCGATGCCGCGGCAGGCGACATGAACTATGATGATGTCGGTCGTTTACTCGATCAAAAACTGCAACCCACCGTTTTGGATATCGAACCGGGCACAATGGTGCTCTTTCGCGGACGCAACTCGATTCATCGGGTCTCTCCGAACGAAACTGACAAAACCCGTTTGCTGGCTGTTCTTGCGTATAATTCCGAAGCTGGAATTGAACTTTCGCAAAGCGCCCGCATGACTTTTTATGGACGGCTGTCCTGAGCAGATTCATCTGACCAGACAACCAATGAGAAACACAGGATTCAACATCAAACATGACCGAACTCGTTGATACCCGAACACCTAATCCGAAGAACTTCTTTTCCGGCGAGGATCACGACTGGGAATTGGTGATTGGATTGGAGATTCACGCACAGGTGACGTCGAACGCCAAATTGTTTTCTGGCGCCTCGACCGAATTTGGCAATGAACAAAATACCAATGTCTCTTTGGTTGATGCGGCGATGCCCGGCATGCTGCCCGTGATCAACGAAGAATGCGTTCGCCAGGCGGTGAAAACCGGATTGGGTCTTAATGCGCAGATCAACAAGCGCTCGGTGTTCGACCGCAAGAATTACTTCTATCCGGATCTGCCCCAGGGCTATCAGATTTCCCAACTCTATCACCCCATTGTAGGCGAAGGGATTATCACCATTCAGGTTGGCCCGGACAAACAGGGGCAGTTTGAAAGCGTGGAAGTTGGCATTGAGCGGCTGCATCTGGAACAGGACGCCGGCAAGTCGATGCATGATCAGCACCCGACCATGAGTTTTGTCGATCTGAACCGCTCCGGTGTCGCCCTGATGGAGATCGTGTCCAAACCGGATATTCGCTCGATTGACGAAGCCAAGGCCTATGTCAGCAAGGTGCGTTCGATCGTTCGGTATCTCGGCACCTGTGACGGCAATATGGATCAGGGGTCGATGCGCGCTGACGTCAATGTGTCGGTGCGCAAGCCCGGCGGTGATTTTGGCACCCGTTGTGAGATCAAGAACGTCAACTCAATCCGGTTCATGGGTCAGGCGATTGAATATGAAGCACGCCGGCAGATCGATATTCTGGAAGAAGGCGGCACGATTGATCAGGAAACGCGGTTGTTTGACCCGACCAAGGGCGAAACCCGGTCCATGCGGTCAAAGGAAGAAGCGCATGACTATCGCTATTTCCCCGATCCGGATCTGCTGCCTCTCGAATTTGATCAGGCCTATGTGGATGCCATTCGCGCAGAACTGCCGGAGCTTCCCGACCAAAAGCGTGAACGGTTCATGGCCGAGGGCCTGTCTGAATATGATGCGTCGATTCTTGTTTCAGACAAATCAATTGCTGATTTCTACGAGCTGGTCGCCGACGGACGCGACGCCAAGGTTTCCGCCAACTGGGTGATCAATGACCTGCTGGGCGCTTTGAACAAGGCAGGCAAAGGCTTGCATGATTCTCCGGTTTCTGCCGTTCAGCTCGGTGGTATCATTGATCTGATCAAAGACGGTACCATCAGCGGCAAGATTGCTAAGGACCTGTTTGAAATTGTCTGGAATGAAGGTGGCGATCCAGCAGCAATCGTTGAAGATCGTGGCATGGCCCAGGTCACCGATACCGGCGCAATCGAAGCGGCGGTCGACGAGATCATGGCGGCGAATCCAGATAAAGTGCAGCAGGCGATTGAAAAACCGAACATGATTGGCTGGTTTGTTGGTCAGGTGATGAAAGCCACAGGTGGCAAAGCCAACCCTCAGGCGGTTAACGAATTGTTGCGCAAGAAAATTGGTGGATGATGGTGCGGGTTAAATCTGTCGTCCCGATCTTCAGAAGTTTTGATGAAGCATTGGCGCGTGGATTTTACGTCGACTTTCTCGGCTTTACGGTTGAATTCGAGCACAGGTTTGAACCGGATACACCGCTCTATCTGGGCTTGTCGCTGGACGGGTTTGAATTGCATCTGAGTGAACATTTTGGCGATGCCGCCCCCGGCAGCACGGTACGAATTGATGTCGATGACGTGACTGGCCTGTGCAAGACACTCAACGAAAAGGCTTACAGAAATTCCCGCCCGGGTGTTCAGCGACAAAGTTGGGGCTATGATGAAATGGTCATTCCCGACCCGTTCGGGAACAAGCTCATATTTGGTACGCCCTATGACACCGGGCAAAATTCTGAAACGGCGGAGAATGCGCAATGAACGAGAGTAAACAGTTTCAGGCCGATGGGGTTGTGGTTGTCCGCGACGTGTTGGATCGCAACTGGCTTCGCCGTCTGGCGGAAGCGGTGGAAGAAAACATGGCCCATCCCGGACCGTATGGAAAAAACCATGCGGAAGCCGGTGGTGCCTATTTTGGCGATTACGTGAACTGGAATCGAATTCCTGATTTCCTCAACATCGCGCAGGAGGGGCCTTTGGGAAAATTGGCCGCCGATCTGATGGGGGCCAGTCAGGTACGGCTGTTTCATGAACATGTTTTGGTGAAAGAGCCGGGCAATGTTTCAGCCACGCCCTGGCATCAGGACATGCCGTACTATTGTGTTGATGGCCCGCGAACGGTCAGCCTGTGGGTACCCCTTGATACGGTTGGACAGGCGGAAAGTCTGAATTTTCTGAAGGGTTCGCATCGCGATAAGAAAACCTATATGCCGCGCCGGTTCAAAACGCTTGAACCACTTGAAGGGGATACGACAGAGTACGAAGCCTTTCCTGAAATCGATGCGCACAGCGATGCGGTTGTTTCATTCGCAGTCAATCCCGGTGATGTTCTGGCCTTCGATTTTCACACCTTGCACGATGCACCGGCCAACCCGACCGACACGAGGCGACGGGCCGTGAGCTTCCGGTTTATCGGTGAGGGCGCGCGTTATGTGGCGCGACCCCATGAGGTCTCTCCCCCATTCCCGGATATGGGCCTGAAGCTGAAAATGAATGATCCGCTGCCTGAAGACTGGTTTCCAACGGTCTGGTCCGGCTAAGCCAGTTGGCCCTTCAGCCTGCAGGACAGGCTGAAGGACGGATTGGATATTAATCTGTCGCTTTATTGCAGCTTATTTGCCGCTGGCCTCCAGACGCGCGAGCAGGGCGCTGGTGTCCCATCTGTTGCCGCCCATGCGCTGCAATTCTGCATAGAACTGATCGACCAAAGCGGTGACCGGCAGGCTCACACCTTGGGCATTGCCTTCTTCAAGGCAGATCGCGAGATCCTTGCGCATCCAGTCAATGGCAAAGCCGTGTTCATATTCTCCCGCCGTCATCGTCACGTGGCGGTTTTCCATCTGCCAGGAACCGGCGGCTCCCTTGGAAATCACGTCCACGACCTTGGCGATATCAAGACCAGCGGCCTGTCCCAAATGAATGGCTTCCGACAGGCCCTGCACCAGACCGGCAATGCAGATCTGGTTCATCATTTTGGTCAACTGGCCGGCACCAACATCGCCCATCAGGCCGGCCATGCGGGCATAACATTCAATCACCGGCTTGGCCCGGTCGAACGTCGCCTGATCCCCTCCGACCATGACGGTAAGAACGCCGTTTTCGGCACCGGCCTGGCCACCGGATACGGGGGCGTCGAGAAATCCAAAACCCTTGTCGGCTGCGACGCCTGCCAGTTCGCGGGCAACATTGGCGGACGCGGTGGTGTTGTCGACAAAGATTGCGCCGGGCTTAATGCTGTGAAATGCACCATTTTCACCGGTTGTGACTGAACGAAGGTCGTTGTCATTGCCAACGCAGCAGAAGATGAAATCTGCACCATCAGCCGCTTCCGCGGGTGTAGCAGCGCTTTTACCACCATGTTCCTTTGCCCATTTTTCCGCCTTGGCTGCAGTGCGGTTGTAGACGGTGACATCATGGCCACCCTTGCTTTTCAGATATCCGGCCATCGGATAACCCATCACGCCCAGTCCGATGAATGCTATTTGTGCCATTGGTGGTGTCCTTCTTGGTCTTAAAAATTGTTGTTGCTGTTTTAGAGCGTGCACCCATCGGGTCAATCGCGCTCGAAATGATCAGGGTAGAAAACTGGTAAATGGAATAAACGACACGAGTTCTCCGGCCTTGAGGCTCGTCACCGATTCCTCAATCTCGATAAAACCATCGGATTCCCGCAGTGACGAAATCAGACCTGATCCGTCGCGTGAAAATTTATCCACGGTGGTGGTGCCGTTTGAATCCAGTTTCAATTTCCCGCGCAGAAATTCCCGTCTGTCCGGTTTTTTCTTGGTGATGTCGAACCGGGCCGGGATTTGATACCGGGCTGGCGCCGACCAGTTTGCTCCGGCCAGCTTCAACAGGGCCGGCTGTGCATAAAGCAGAAAACAGACCATCGCCGCGACCGGATTGCCCGGCAATCCAAAATACAGACAGTGTGCAATTTCCCCGTCATTGGCTTCGCGGTCCAACTGTCCAAAGATCATCGGCCGTCCGGGCTTCACCGCCAGTTGCCACAGGTGACGCTTGCCGAGCCTGTCAAGGGTGGACACCATATGATCCTCGGCCCCTCTTGATGCACCACCGGTGGTAATGATGACATCATAGCGAGCAGCAGCATCGCTCAATGCCGACTGAACCGCATCTGCATCGTCCGCGATAATCCCGAGGCGGTCGATCGATACGGGAAGATGCCTGCTTAGGGCGGCGATCAGCGGTTGATTGGCGTCATAGACTTCGCCGGGTTGCAGCGTGTGTGAGGCGGCATGGTCACCGGGATCCCGCATTTCATCGCCGCTGGAAAACAGGGCCAGGCGCAATTTCTTGTAGACGACAAGGTTGGCGCGACCGATTGATGCCAGGGCCGCAAGGTCTGCTGGTTTCAGGCATTGTCCCGCCGGGACCACAAGGTCACCCGGTTGCAGGTCCTCACCGGCCTGGCGGCAATTGGCACCGATCTTCAACCCCTGTGGCAACACAACCGTGTCTCCATCGGCCGTGCAGTCTTCCTGCATGGCGACCGTGTCTGCGCCATCCGGCATGGGAGCGCCGGTAAAAATGCGGGCGGCCGTGCCCGCCTCAAGCCGGGGTGGATTGAGAGAACCGGCAGCAATGCGGTTGGAAACCGGCAGTGCAATATCGATACTGTCGCCATGATTATACGCATAGCCGTCAACCGCTGCATTCCTGTGCAACGGGATCGGATGCGGCGCCAGAATTGGCTCGGCCAAAATCCGTTCCGCTGCATCGCTGGCTGCGATGGTTTCCGTTCCGACGATGCAGGCTAGTCGATCGCGCAAAAGGACCAAAGCTTCATCGTGCCGCAGCCGGTCCTTGTCATGCAGAAAACAGTCATCGATCAGCAAGGGGCCCTTGGTCACAGTCGCAACCCTGATATCTGGGCAATAAAGTCAGCGATGGTTGATACCTCATCAAGGTCAAATTGCGGTTTGTCGCAGTCCTCAATCGGGCGGTCTGTTGCGACCCCAATGATGCCTGGATGGGTCTGCCACAACGGCGTTTCCTTCGCCGACTCGTGTCTCACGGCCTCTATTTTCTGGATTGAACTGTTCTTGTATCCCTCGACCAAAATGAGATCGCAGGGTGCCATTTTCGCAATCATCGTCTCCAATTCGGGTTCTTCGCCGCTGCTGGTGATCTCGTGCATGATCGCCCAGCGCCGGGACGAAACAAGGGCGATTTCACGCGCGCCCGCCTGACGATGGCGATCGGAATCCGTGTCTTTCTGGTCAAGTGTAAAATTGTGATGGGCGTGTTTGATGGTGCTGACGGCAAGGCCTCGGGCCGTGAATTCTGCAACAAGAGAAGAGACCAGCGTGGTCTTGCCGGAATTCTTCCATCCCACGATGCCAAATACCACCGTCACAGCTTGTCTTCCCCGGCTCTGGATTGAGCAATGGCCATGTCTTCGGGGGTGTTGATGTTGAAAAACGGGTCTTCGCCTACCTTGTCAAAATCCACGCTGTGCAGCGTATAGCGGTTGGCAAATTCCAGAATTTTGCGCTTGTCTTCCTGCACCAGAAATTTTTCAAGATCACCGGCCAGATGGATCGGCCAAAGACCAAAGACCGGGTGAATACGTCCGACGCTATAGGCCATGGCAATATCGTCGGGCCCGTCCAGCGCTTGCTTCAGGTTTTGCACCAGACAGGTCGGAATGAACGGGGTATCGGCAGCGGCTGAAACAATATGGCTGATGCCCGGCATCTTCTGAGCCCAGCGCATGCCGGCAAGAACTCCGGCGAGGGGGCCGACAAATCCCTCCACGGTATCCGCAAGCACTGGCAAATCCAGAAAGGCAAACCTTTCCGGTTTTCCGTTGGCATTGAGCGCCAGTTGGCTGACCTGGGGGCGCAATGCGTCTGCAACCCAGGCCACCGGTGGTTTGCCAGCCAGCAAAAGCAGGCTCTTTTCAGCGCCTCCCATGCGACGGGACAGGCCTCCAGCCAGTATCACCCCGGCGACCGTCAAGAAGCTGTGCTTTCTTCAAGCGATGATTTGGATTCAGCCTTTGGTGAAGGCTGTTCGTCATATTCGATGCGGTGACTGCCGGCCAGCACGGTGAAACGCTTGCCCCGGGCGCGGCCAATCAAGGTCAGGCCGGACTGACGTGCCAGTTCGACCCCCCAGGCCGTAAAACCGGATCGGGATACCAGAATCGGAATTCCCATCATCACCGTCTTGATCACCATTTCGCTGGTCAGGCGGCCGGTTGTGTAAAAGATTTTGTTGGATGGATCGGCCTTGTTGACGGCCATCCAACCGGCAATCTTGTCCACCGCATTGTGACGGCCGACATCTTCCATATAGACCAGCGGGCGGTCCTGTTCGCACAGCACGCAGCCATGGATCGCACCGGCTTCGAGATAAAGACTGGGTGTTGTGTTGATCTGATGGGTCAGGCGTCCCAGCCAGGAGGTCTTCAAAACAGCTTCACTGTCCAGCTTCACATCGTCAAATGCGTCAATCACGTCACCAAACACGGTGCCCTGAGCGCAGCCCGACGTGCGGACTTTCTTTTTCATCTTTTCTTCAAAATGGGTTTCAAATTCCGTGCGTACCACGACAACACCCAATTCGTCGTCATAATCGACCTTGGAAATGGGGTCGTCCGCTTTGAGCATGTTCTGATTGATCAGGTAGCCGATGGCGAGCAGGTCAGGATGATCTCCAATCGTCATCATGGTGACGATTTCCTGGCGATTGAGAAACAATGTCAGCGGGCGTTCGGTAACCACCCGCAGATCCACGCTCTCACCGTATTCGTTGATTCCGGACACGGCTGCCGAGAGGCGGTCGTCGCTGGGGTTTGGTCCCACAAGCAGGGTTGGTGTATCACTCATGCGGTTAATGTAGGTGAAGTATTGTGCGGCATCAAACAGCTTTTGACCGCGCTTGAAAAAACATTATTGCGGCGATCACCGCCGCGCCCAGCGATGTCAGAAACATGACGATGTAGAGGGGCAGGGCCTGATTTTCGACTGAAATCAAACTGCCCGACAGGGCTGCCAAGCTCGCACCTCCACCGACCTGTAAAAATCCACCCAATCCGGAAGCAGAGCCTGCAAGATCAGGGCGCACGCTGACCGCCCCGGCATTGGCATTGGGCAGGGTCATGCCGTTGCCAACTCCCACCAACATCACCGGATAGAAAAGATAGCCAATTTTTGGTGGGAAGTTGGTCATCAGGTAGAGGGCGGCTGCGACACCGACACAGGCGACGATGCCGCCATAAATCATCATTGATTCAATGCCGATGCGTTCCGAATAACGGCCCGAAATAAAATTCCCGATCATATAGCCGATGCCAACAAGCATGAAATACATGCCCAGGGTGGATGGGGAAACGCCGACCACCTCCGTGCCAACAAAAGGTGCACCACCAAGGAAAGCGAAATAAGCGCCTGATGCCAGTGTTGAACACATGAAATAGCCCCAGATCATGGGTTCGCGCAGCAGCGAGAAGTAATCCTTTATGCGCGCAGAAACCGTTGCATCAGTTGGTGTGAAGGTCTCGCCGAGGTCAAGATAGATCAGGCTCAGCATGGCGGACCCTGCGATGAACAACAGGACGAATGGCGCGCGCCAGCCAAACAGTTCTCCCAGGTAGCCCCCAATCGTCGGGCTGACCATGGGAATGACGGCCATGGCCATTGTCACGTAGCCGATCATGCTTGCCGCCTTCGACCTGTCATAGAGATCGCGGATTATGGCACGGCTCAGGGCAATGGATGCTGCGCTGACGGCCTGGAATATGCGGCCAAGCAGCAATATTTCGATCGTCGGGGCGAAAATGCAGACCAATGTTGCCAGCAAAAAAACAGTCGACGTTGTCAACAAGACGGGCCGTCGACCGTACCGATCTGCCAACGGGCCAATAAACAGTTGTGAGATGGCCGTTGCCGCCAAAAACAGGGTCAGCACATATTGGGCAACTGCGGGGCTGGCGCCCAGATCAGCACCGATTGCCGGCAGCATCGGCAGATAGATATTGGTTGCCGCCGCCGACACACCGGCCATGATCATCAACGTGCTCAATCGGGGTGGCGACAGGGTCTTGGTTTTGCGTTGTGGGTCGGTCGAAGAAGAGCGCATCAGGGAGGATATGTGGAACGGCAGGGACCACTGATACGCCCGGAGTGAGCCAACTGCCAGTTTTATTTTTGCTGGCTCAATCCATTTTGAATTCACCGGGGTGAAAGAATCTTGAAGTCACATAAAATAATTTTTTACCCTTCGGACAGGGATGAGGGTTTTTTAGGGGAGCCAAACAGGCCTTCCATCATGGAATAGAATGCCCGGCTGCGCTCAACCCGTGCCCGGCGCAATCTAAGTTCAATCATCTCATTGTTAATGTGAGGGAAATTAGAGTTTTCGTTTAACATGATGGCCTCCTGGCTCGAAATTTGAAACAGGGTGTTTCGATGTTCTTGAACTTAAGGGGGCGCCGCGATTTTGACAAACGCGAATTTTAGACCTATCGATTCAAAAAATTTGAACTGAAAGATATACCGTGGCTTACAAATTGCCGTCTTTGAACGCCCTGCGTGCCTTTGAATCTGCCGCCCGTTTGCTGAGTTTTCAAAAGGCCGCGCAGGAACTGTTTGTCACCCCATCAGCGCTGAGCTACCAAATTCGGCAATTGGAAGACTATGTGCAGATGCCCTTGTTCAATCGCCTGAACAGGGCCGTGACGCTGACAGACGCCGGTGCGCGGCTATATCCTGGAATCCATGAAGGGTTTGAGCGGTTTCAGGGCGCGGTGCGTTCCCTGGGACGCGCCACACAGGATAATGTTCTCGTGGTTTCCAGTGGTCCGGCTTTTGCGGCAAAGTGGCTGGCTCCCCGTGTCTATCGGTTTGTGGATGCTCACCCGGAGATCGAATTGCGGATCGCTGCCAGTTTGAAACTGGTTGACTTCAATATTGATGAAGTCGATGTGGCACTTGGGTTTGGAGAGGGCAATTATCCCGGCCACTATTCCGAACCCCTGTTTGACGAACTGGCCTTGCCGCTGATCAGCCCGACCCTGCTTGAGCGGTTTGGAGGAACTTTTGGTGCTGCAGAACTGGCGCAGGTCACCCTGCTGCACGACGATTCGGTCAACTTCCTGAAAAAATATGTCGGATGGCCCAGCTGGATGGAGCAGCACGGGATTACCAACATTGATCCTACCAAGGGCCCACGGTTCAACCATGCCGATCACGGACTGGATGCGGCCGTGGATGGAGCAGGTATCGTTTTGGGCCGTCTGTCGCTGGCAATGAGAGACATTCGCTCCGGTCGCCTTGTGGCACCATTTGACAGCTACGTAAAAGCCAGTGCGGGGTTCCACTTCGTCACGCCGCACCAGTCCCTGGATATTCCCCGCATTGCCACGTTCAAAAACTGGCTGATGCAGGAGGCGCAGACGGAAACTCAGGAAGTGGCAGAATTCCTGGCAACCAAACGTTCGCGGTAGAACGTGAACAGACCACTGGCAACCACAATGACGGCGCCAACCAGAGATATCATGTCCGGGACATCATCAAACAGGAAGAAGCCGATCAACAGCGCCCAGATCAGAATCGAATAACGGAAGGGGGCAATGAAGCTGACTTCACCGTCACGCATGGCCAATATCGAAAAGATATAGCCTACCATCAGGATTGCCGCTGCACCGAACAGGATTATCACATGAAAGAAGGTGATGGTCTGCCAGGGCTCAAACAAGCTGCCGATTGCGCCCATCAGCGTGATGACTACCGCGGTCACAAGACTGACCAGCAGGGATGGGGTAGTTTTTGGCAGCCGACGGGTGACGAGGTCACGCAATGTGATGAACAATGTGGCAATCACCGCATAGACGGCGAAGTAGTTAAATCCATCTGTTCCGGGCTTTACGATCAACAACACGCCGAACAGGCCGACAATGATTGCGATATAGCGCCGCCAGCCCACTGTCTCGCCCAGAAACAGGGCGGCAGCCAGCGTGATGGTCAGCGGCAAAATCTGAAGCACGGCGGTAACGTTGGCGATCGGCATCTGGAACAGTGCTGACAGAAAGAAGAATGTTCCACCGGCTTCACCGACCGCGCGCCACAACACCATGCGGTGGCGCAGGGCATTCACCACACCGCCCTTGACGCGGAATGCACCCATCCACTGGCACAATACCACCATGAAAATGCAAGCAAATATTCCACGCACCAGGATCGCCTGAAACAGCGAAAGCTCGTGGGCGACCAGCTTCATCAGGGCGTCGTTGAACACGAAGCCGAACATGGACAACATCATGAATATGGCACCCAGTGCGTTTGCACTGGTGGACTGTCGGTTGAGGAAATTCATTGCCCACGCCTGACCGACTTCATGGCAAAGGTCAAAGGAAAAATCCAAACCGACCAATCATCGCCAAAGGATCGGTTTTCCACCGACAGCCGCTTCAGCGTGTATTTATGCCGCAATCAAAAAAGCCGGCCCCTTGGAGCCGGCTTGATTGATGAAATGGCAGGGGTGTTCAGCAGCCACCATCCGCTGCGCTGACACGAACCCATTCGGTCGAGCCGTGACCAACCTGAACATGTTTGCGCACTTTTTTGTAAACGGCGGGGCTGTGATGAACGACCTTTTTGGCCGGACGAACAAGGACTTTTTCTTTCACCCAGCGATATTTGGCGGGATGCACGACCTTGTGTTTGCGGCCGTGTTTGACAAGCACTCTTTCTTCAACATGGCGGTATTTGGCAGGATGAACCACCTTGTGACGTTTGGCGGCGCGCCACAACACGCGTTCCTCCACATAACGGTATTGCGCTGGGATTTTTTCATAATGGGTGCGGCGATGGCTGATCTTTTTCTGATGAGCCACGGTTTTGTAAACGGCCGGATATTCCACCTGGCAATGGATTTTCTTACCCCATTTATCGTGCTTGATCGTCCAGCCGGTATGGGCTGGCTTTACCAGCACCGTCTTGTGAACGGTTTTGTAGCGGGCTGGTGTCGTATGGGCGATATGCCGGGCTTTGGAAACCAGCACCTTGCGCTTCCGGATCTTATATTTGGCGGGTTTTTCGTGGTAGCGCACGCTGGCGGGATGCACCTGAACACGACGTACACGGGTCTCATATTGCGCGGGGCTGTGATGATAGCTGACCTGGCGCGGGCTGATCAGCACCTTGCGTTTTCGGATCTTATATTTTGCAGGAATCCATTCCACGTGGGATGATTCCGGTTTCACCATGACCCGATGGGTTACCGTCTTGTAGCGCGCTGGGTGGTGTACCTTTTTATAGCAGGCGACCGCTTTCGGCTTTTGATAGTGGTGCTTTTGCTTGCCCCATGCATGCGCCGAGCCCGTGGTGGTCGCGGTGAATGCAAACAGTGCAGAACCGGCAACCAGCAGCGTCTTTAACTTAAACATTTCTAGGCAGCGGACTCATAAAACTCGATCCAGAGCCTGATGGATGCCAATTTTATCATCGACAGGAAGTTGCGTGACGTCTTTTCGTATCGGGTTGCGATGCGGCGGAACGAAGCTTTCAGCCTACCAAAGAAGCGCTCAAT
>CAJQPW010000020.1 GCA_905480295.1 uncultured Rhizobiaceae group bacterium
TGTTCTTAACGAGCCTGTCAGCGGCGCCTTTTGATGTACCGGATTTCTTATTCATCTTTGTCTCCTAAACGATAAGATGAACCAAAAATCCTCCCTTATTCAAATTCTCAAATTTGTCCCAAAGGTGCTGACGTCAGACACTGGACGGTGGAGACGGTGACGACGTTCTTTACGGCGATGCCGGAAATACTGTCAGGCATGACAGCATTGGTGGCGATGACGTGCTGGAAGGCGGGGCTGGGAATGACACGCTTTACGGCGATGCGGGGAACGGTCTGGAGGACAATGCCCAGGGGGGTGACGATGTTCTCAACGGCGGTTCCGGCAATGATAATTTGTGGGGCGATGGTATGCTCACAGATCTGGCGACCGGTGGTGATGACACATTTGTCTTCGATCTGGACGACGGTGCTTTCGGCCATGATGTGATCCATGATTTCGAGGCCGGAGCGGGTTCCAACGACGTGCTTCAGTTTGACCTCGACATCGGCTTTACGGAGTTTGCCGACGTGATCGCCAACGCCACGGACAATGGAACCGATACGATCATCACGGTGGATGGGGACAATTCGATCGTGCTGAAGAATGTGCGTGTTGCCGATCTGCATACCGACGACATGGCTTTTGTGGCGTAAGTTGAGAAACTCAGACTGAACTGACAGTTGGCTGCTTGGATGCTTAAGCCATTGGCAGGGCGTCAAGGCAGGCCGCTGCGGTGAAGTCCTTGTCCTGCGATCGCCTGCCGTCTGCTGCGTGCCGCCTGCCGCCTGCCGCTTGCCGCCTGCGATTTTGTCACGACGCCTGATATGGTGTTAGCTGGTTGCAACCTGGCTCGGGGAACTCATTTGGTGGCAATACGAAACGATCTCCAACTCGCTGCAATCATGGGCGGCGTGCTGATCCTGCTCACGCTCTGGTCGTGGGGGCAGCCCCTGATATGCACCTGCGGCTATGTTCAAATCTGGGTGAATTCGATCTGGTCCAGCGGCAATTCGCAACACATCGCTGATTGGTATACGCCCAGCCACATGATCCATGGATTGATGATCGTCCCGCTTGGTCGCCTGTTGGCGCCGCGCCTGTCGCTGAACTGGTTGTTTGCCATCGCCATTGTAACCGGTGTGGCATGGGAGGTCCTGGAGCACACCGATTGGGTGCTTGGACTGTTCCGGGCGACCAATGTCAACCAGGGCTATCTGGGCGACTCGGTGCTCAACGCCGTTGCCGACTACATGTTTATGCTGACCGGTTTCTTCATTGGCAGTCTTCTGCCGACCCTATGGACCGTAGCGCTGATCCTGCTGTTGGAAGTCGTCGCGACCATTGTTGGTCGCGACAGCCTGATGCTGACAACCATTATGCTGATTCACCAGTTTGAAGTGATTGAAGCGTGGCAACTGCAGATCAAATCCTGAATTTGACGGGTCGCGGCAACAGCCCTGATGGCCGCGGCAGGGGTGTTGCCTGCGCGACCGGAACGCAGGCCGTCGGGCTAGCGTTTGATTGCGATCAGCGACTTTGTCAGGCCGATAAAGCGTTCCCGTTCAATCTTCGCCTGCGGAAACAGGAAAGACATTTGGCGAAAATCAAGCAGAACCGCACTTTGAACGATGGAGACGGCATCGCCCAGATCCGTCGCGCGGGGCCAAAATCCATGTCCGCGGCGGAGCATGAAACTCACCCTCCAAGGTTCTGGCATCCAATGAAAAAAGGGAATTCGGACATGGGCTTCGACCGGAAACCAGTAGTTTGGCGTTTGCACAAAATACCGGGGGGCAACGCGTTGAATTTCGGATGCCATGGCGGCCATTCTCGCCCACGGCCCCACGTGCTCAATCACTGAATTGGAATGCACAAGGTCAAAACTGTTGTCCGGATATTCAGACATATCGCAGGCATCACCGGTCTGGTTCCTGAATATCCTGTTGCTGGCGCGGGGAACCGGATCCGTGTTCAGCAAAACGATTTCCAGGCCAGTGGGAAGGCTGCTTCCAAACGCCTGCCAGTATTTTTCTGTGCCGCCGACGTCGAGTATCGAGCACGTACCCTTCTCCCGCAGAACATCATCAATCATTTCCCGGAACATTGTGAAACGCTTTGCTCGGAATTTATTGCCTGAGTCAGAGGGGGATACTTGCACGCCCACGGCGGAGGTTTGCCCGATGATTTCCAACACACCACTCCTACTATGATGAAGTGCAGAAGTTAGAACACCACCCGCCTGTGGGTGCAACTGAGACTGCAGATAGCGGTTAACGCCGTGCCATAAATTCGGCTTTGTCAAATCCCGGTCGGCACGGTGTTGAGATCCAAATTCCGGGAGAGAGGACTTTCGATTGAAGTGAAAGGGGGCAGGATACGTATCTAACCCGCTTATCGGATGGAATTTTTTGCGTTATCATGCCACAATTGGACTGGTTGGCGAACGGGCTGGGTGCGGCCATTTAAGAGGTTAGAATGGGGAAGTTTTCTCGACGAACGTTGCTGCTGGGCAGTGGTGCCGTTCTCGGTGCGGTGGGTTCAAAAACAGTATTTAAGGAATCCATTCCAACCGGGGCCGCTGTGCCAGCGCCCGTTACCGGCCCGGGTCGTCGATTGCTCAATGATGCCAGCCAGCTCAGCCCCACACGGGTTGCCAAACACATCATCATGCGCACCCAGTCGCAGAAAACCGTGATTGCCCGCCTGCGTGAGGAGCTCAATCAGGCACGCCAGGAAGGCCGGCCACTTGTTGCCAGTGCTGCCCGCCACTCGATGGGGGGGCAAAGCCTGGCTGGTAATTGCACCGCCATGACCTTTGATCAGAACCGGCTGGAACTGGATCGCGACAGCGAGACCTATCGGGTGCCCTCTGGCATGCGGTGGAGCCGGGTGGTTCGCGCACTGGATGCCAAAGGTTTTTCTCCCAAAGTGATGCAGTCCAACAATGACTTTGCAACAGGCAGCAGTTTTTGCGTCAACGCCCATGGCTGGCCGGTTCCCTACAGCGCCGTGGGCAGCACTGTGCGGTCAATTTCGCTGATGCTGGCAGATGGCGAGGTCATCACCTGTTCACGCACGGAAAATGCCGAACAGTTTAATCTGGCCATGGGTGGATATGGGCTCAACGGCATCGTGCTTGAACTCGATATCGAAATGGTGCCGAACATGCGCCTGGTGCCGAATTTTGAGGTCATGCCGGCATTGGAACTGGGGCAGCGTTTTGTGTCCATCCTGTCTGAGAGGCCCGATATTCAGATGGCCTATGGCCGTCTCGATGTCACGATAGACGGTTTTTTCCAGCAGGGCATTCTGGTTACTTTTGAACCTGATAAGGATCAGCAGGATCTGCCGGAGGTTGCGAGCTCGGGTCTGTTCAACAAATTTTCGCGGGAAGTACTGCGCGGACAGCTGGGATCAGATCGGATGAAATCGCTGAGATGGCTGCTCGAGACCAAAGCCGGACCGTGGCTGGCGGCACCGGTGACCCGCAACCGCCTGATCAACGAACCCGTCGTCACCCTGGAGGACAGGGACCCCGATCGCACCGATATCCTGCACGAATACTTTGTTCCGCCCGACCGTTTTGCCGAATTCATACAGGCCTGCCGCGACATTATTCCTTCTTCTTTTCAGGAATTGCTGAACATCACGCTGCGCTATGTTGCAACTGACATTGAAAGCGTTCTGCGCTATGCGCCCCAGCCTCGGATTGCCGCGGTGATGTTGTTTTCGCAGGAGATGAGCACCCGCAGCGAACTGGACATGCAGCGCATGACCCGGGCGCTGATAGAGCGGGTGCTGGAGATCGGTGGAACCTATTATCTGCCCTATCGCCTGCATGCCAGCGATGACCAGTTCCGCCGCGCTTATCCAACCGCAGAAGCCTTCGTAAATTCCAAACGCAGGATTGATCCAGACCTCATTTTCCGCAATAGGATGTGGGATCAATATATGGCCAAGATTTAGGCTGCATTGGCTAAGAATAGGATGAGACTATGCGCAAGGTCGCGGCTGTTTATGCTGTTGTCCTGCTGGCGGCTGCCAGCCTCAATTACATCCCGGGTCTGACCGACACGGAAGGCCTTGCCTTTGGCATTTTTGCGCTGGATATCTTTGATGATCTGCTGCATGTCGCGTCGGCGATCTGGGCAGCCATTGCGGCCTGTCTGTCGCGCAACGCGTCCAGCGCCTTCCTGCTTTATTTTGGCCTGCTTTACTTCGCTGATGGTCTCATGGGGCTGGTCACGGGTTCCGGCTATCTCGACCTCGGCATTATCAATTATGGTTGGCAGAGCTTGCCGCTGGGGTTCAAGATTTTGGCCAACCTGCCGCATATTGCGCTGGGTGGCATTGCCCTGGCCAGCAGCCTGTTTTTGCGTCGGACGTCGGCATCATGAGTCACGTCATTCAATTCATAACCCGCTGGTTTAAGAGATTATTTTTTCTGTTTCTCATCGTATTGCTGGTGATGGCAACCCCCGTGGCATCGATTGAATATTTATGCAGGACTGATGCTGGTGCGCCGTCTTCAGCCCAGGTTATCACCGAAGAAAAGTTTCGGCGTCCCGAAGCCAACAGCTACCTCACCTATCCAGAATGGCACATTGTTTATGCCTATGAAGGTCTGGCCAAGTCCCTGCAGAAAGGCGATGAGCACGAGTTCGGTTACCGGCAGAGCATTGCCGGGTTCTGGACATCGTTTTGTGCGCTCAACCGCAAGGCCAGCAGCCGGGGTGGCGCCGATTTCCCAACCCGTATGACGCTGCATATCATTGGTCAGAGTTTCACGTTCGAAATGGCGATGAAAGCTGCCTATGAAGAAACAATCGGGCGGTTTTTCGCCGCCAGACGGGGAGCTGAAAAATCCGCGCAGGATGTCTATGCGGCACAGGTCGCAACCGACTATGCGCAGTTCTTACAGCAGAAGCCCTGGTATCAGTTTGACTTTGAAAAAAGCGTGGACGAATTGTGGAATTTGCCCCTCGAAAACTTTGTCCGGGGATGGGAGAGGCGGCTGGCGCTTGGGGGCGAATGGAAGGCCAAGGCGGCCTATGCCCGGCTGATTGCCGGATCGGTGGAATCAACCGGTGCCGCACAGGTGCGTATCAGAACCGTGGTTGCCGGGTTGGATGCAATACAGCTGGCAACCATGGGTGACGTGGATATCGTTGCCAACAAACCCGATCACGTGGTGATCGATACTCCGCGCTATCGTGCCTTTACCCGCATTCTGGAAAACATCCTGCGGGCCGATGGCCGGGTGCTGGAAATTGCCGGAAACCGGTCAATCATGCTTTCGGTACTGGAACCGAAATCCCGTGCCGCATGGCCGGTAACAGTGGGGGAACTGATTGCCCGCATACCCCGCGATTCCTTTCCGCAAAACCGTCTTTTGGTGGCCGTGGATCTGTCAGACCTGGATGCCTTCATGTTGAATTTGAGGGTAAGCGGGCGTCGGCTGGAACATTTTTATGACTATTGATGCCGCCACGGATGGCGGTTCAGTGCTGCACCGGTTGGTGCGCGGTGGCGCCATTCTGTCCGCTTTGCTGGCCGTGTGGTTCGGTTCCATGGTGCTGGCCATGGCAACCCTGGATGTCAGCGACAAGGCATTGGTGTTCGGTCCTTCAAACAGAATTTTAGGCGGTCATGGCGATGGGCTGAAAATTGTCAGCCTGCAGAAAAACCGCATGGTCGTCACCAGTTCAATCGATGGCTATGTCCGACGGCTGTACCGGGCAGGGGCCTGGATTGTGCTGCCGTCGCTCAACGCCGGATGCCTTGTTCTGCGGGGTTAGTCGGGGTTAGTTGAGCCCGATTTGAATGTGCAAAACGACCCCGAAATTTGGCTCAAACCGGGGCGCCATTTTGCTCCAATTTGGAAATTGCTGCGGATTGTGCTTACGGTTCAGCCGAAATTTAGTCCGTAAAATTTGAGATTATGCAGCACAGAAGCGATCGTCGAGCGACCATCAGAGACGTGGCCAAGGCCGCCGGGGTTTCGCCCATTACGGCGTCCCGCGCCATGCAGGGGTCTGGTCTCGTGCGGCCGAAAACGATCGAAAAAGTAGTCCAGGCTGCAAAACAGCTGGACTATATTCCGAACCTTGCCGCCGGAACCCTGTCGACCAATGCCAGCCACCTTGTGGCAGTGATTTTGCCGAACATGTCCAACTCGATTTTCGCTGATACCTTGCAGTCGATTTCAGACAGTCTGCGGGATTCAGGATACCAGTTGCTGGTGGGCTACAGCGATAATTCTCCCGAATTGGAGGAGTTACTGGTGCGTACATTTTTGTCCCGGCGCGCCGATGCGATTGTCATGACCGGCCACATGCACAGCGACGAAACCAACACATTGCTGCGGCGGGCCGGGGTGCCGATCGTCGAAATGTGGAGCCTGAACGACAAGCCTCTGGACACCTGCGTCGGCATTTCGAATTTTGACGCTGCCCGGTCGATGACCGAATTTATGCTCGACAAGGGCCATCGCCGCGTCGCGTTTATCGGCGGCCTGCTGAAAAACAATGACCGCACGCAAAGTCGCCTTGAAGGATACCGTGCTGCACTTGAAGCTGCCGGTCTGGATTACGATCCGGACCTGGTACGCGAAGTGCCGTTTGAGTTCGAACATGGTTCCCTTGCCATGCGAGAACTGTTGGCGGCGCGGCAAAAACCCGATGCCGTATTTGCCGCCTCCGACATTCTCGCACTGGGCGCATTGCTTGAATGCAACCAGCAGGGGCTGAGCGTGCCCGGTGATATTGCGGTTGCCGGGTTTGATGATGAACGGCTGGCCAGTCTGATTAAACCATCGCTGACGACAATCGGCGTGCCCCGTCAGGCGATCGGCGAAAAAGTCGCCAGCGTGGTGCTTTCGGCCCTGCGTGGTGCGCCCGTTGATCAGCGCATTTTCGATATGGGCTTTACCCTGGTTGAAAGGGAGTCGGCTTGACCGCAGCCGTTTCGGTGGCCCGGCCTGTGCAAAACGTGGCCTTGACTATCTAAAATGATACCGGTACCATTTTACTGTCCAGAAGAATAATCCGATCTGGATCACAGGCATTAAGACAGCCGGTGACCTGGTATCGGAACCTGTCATTTGAATGGCCCTGCGCGATTTTGATGATGGCAGCTTTGAGACGGGGAGAGAGATTGTGACAGCGATACTGACTTCCATTCTGCGGCCCCTGTCGGCCATCATATCGGTCATTTTGAAGATCGGGCGCAATCTTGCGTGGATGGCGCTTGCCGTGATGGTCGGGGTCATTCTGCTTCAGGTTGTGATGCGCTACGTTTTCAACAATGCCCTGTCGTGGCCGGAAGAGGCTGCCCGGTTCTGCATGCTGTGGATGACTGGTCTGATCGCACCATCGGCCATGCGCTGGGGTGGATTTGTCGCCATCGACATGTTGCCACAGGCCCTGCCGCGGCGCATCGGCCACCTGTTGAGCCTGGTATTGCTGGTTCTTTCAGCCGTCGTTCTGGCCGTAAGCATTCAGTATGGGTGGAAACACACATTTGGATTTGGCGGCAATTTTGACGCCTCGGCGATGCGCATTCCGCTCGACTGGGTGGGTGGCGAATCTGTACGCGTCAAACTGCGCTACATGTATGGCGCGTTGCTGCTGGGTGTGACCATGATCCTGGTGGTCAACGTGGAATTGCTCCTGCGCAACATCATTAAACTGCTGGATCCCGATCAGGAATTGCCGGACACCGGCGAGATAGCAATGGCGGGAGCAGATTAATGTTAGTTTGGTTCCTTCCCGTATTCCTGATTTTCCTGATGATCGGCCTGCCGGTCTTCTTCGCCCTGCTTGTCGCGCCGGGACTGCTGCTCTGGCTTAACGGCCAGGAGCGGGACATCGCGCTGCTCTATCGCAATGTCTACAACGGCATGGATTCATTTCCGCTGATGGCCCTGCCGTTCTTCATGCTCGCCGGAGAAATGATGAACCGGGGCGGGATCACCATTCGTCTGGTGGAGTTTTCGCAGGCCCTTATGGGGCATCTGCGTGGCGGCCTTGCCCACGTCAACATTCTGTCGTCGATCCTATTTGCCGGCCTTTCCGGTTCTGCGGTTGCTGACACGTCTGCTCTGGGTTCGACCTTGATCCCGGCGATGGAAAAGAACGGCTATACGCGCAAGTTCGCAGCCGCGATTACCGCTGCCAGTTCGGTGATTGGCCCCATCATTCCGCCATCCGGAATCATGATCATTTATGCCTATGTAATGGGAGAAAGCGTCGCGGCGCTGTTCCTGGCAGGCATTGTGCCGGGCATTCTGGTTGGTGTCGGCTTGATGGTCATGGTGCGCCTGCTGGCCGATCGGTACGATCTTCCCAAGGCGAAACGCATCGTCAAATCAGACCAGCAGATCACAACGCTGGAGCACTGGGTGTCCTTTGTGCTGTTGCGCATCAATGTGGCTGCTGTTTTGCTGCTGATCTATCATGGTATCGAATTCTTGCTGGCGGGAACCGTCGACATTGCGTTCAACAACTGGGTGCTGATGGTGATCATGCTGCCTGTCGCGCATTTCATCTTGATGGACCAGCGCAAACGGGTTTCCAAGGATTTCCGCATTGTCTGCAAGCGGGCCGTTGCGCCGTTGCAGACACCGATAATCATTCTCGGCGGCATTCTGGTGGG
>CAJQPW010000021.1 GCA_905480295.1 uncultured Rhizobiaceae group bacterium
GTCTTTGGCTGAAATGGTGATGGCTTCAAGAACTTCGATATTGTGCACCATCTGTTCCGGGGTAAACGGATAGGGGGCTTCACCGCGTGCGGAATGCGCGAAGGCTTCAAGGTTGGTGGTCACGGCATCGGCCCATTCATAGTCTGTCTGCTCAATGGGCTGTCCGGTAATTGATTTCAGATGGCGCACAATGCCGCCAGGCGTATCAGGATGGGTGTCATTGAGAACCTCGATCCACTCTGCGCTGCCAAATACGTGCATACGGATAAAGTGCGGCGTGTGCAGCACTGCGCTCAGGGTGGCAGTCATACCGGCTTCAAATCCGAGCTGGACGCTGACCACATCTCCGGTTTCCCAACCCAGCGACCGGCTGGCTGTCATTGCCTGTACAGTTTCCACCCGGCCGAAGAAGGAAATGAACAGATCGGTCAGATGAATGCCCATTGCGGTCATGCCGGCTGCAGGAGAAATTGCTTTTGACGTGCGCCAGTCACCCGCTGGCACATGGATCAATTTGTCGTGGCTGAACGCGGCTTCCGCGTGCATAACCGTTCCAAGTTCACCTTCGTCCAATGCCTGTTTCAATGCCAGCATGGCAGGTTCGAAGCGGCGTTCATGGCCGATGCCTAATTGCACACTCGCTGCCTGACAGGCCGCGACAGACCGTCGGGCGCTGGCGGCTGTGAGACCTAAAGGTTTTTCGCAGAACACGTGCTTGCCCGCCCCAGCACATAACACGACCTGTTCCTCGTGCAGCGGATTGGGCGTGGTTAAGATCACGGCTTCAACATCATTGCGCTGGACCATGGATTCCAGATCAAGGGACGGTTCCAGCCCCATCTTTACAATTTCGGTGTGATTGCTCTCTACCGGTTCGATAATGCCAACGACATTAATGAATTCGTGGCCCTGCAAACGCGTGGCGATATGCTTGCCCCACCAACCGAAACCGGCAATCGCGACGTTGAAAGGCTGAGCCTGTGTGCTCATAGACTGTCTCCGATCCGGGAAAACTGACCCTTATGGAAGAGCAGTGGAAATTTGTCTGTGGCTTTCAGCCGCCGCACATGACC
The DNA here is from genome assembly GCA_905480295.1 of uncultured Rhizobiaceae group bacterium. Taxonomy (GTDB): domain Bacteria; phylum Pseudomonadota; class Alphaproteobacteria; order Rhizobiales; family Rhizobiaceae; genus Pseudahrensia. The sequence goes on from CAJQPW010000021.1 coordinate 1,074, forward strand.
TATGTAGATTTCGTGATCGCCCGCCGCAATGCGATTTTCGACGGTACATTCCAACACTGCGGAAGCATCGGCAAGTACTGGAACCCCATCGAGGCCAGGTTGCCAGGAAATGCCGGCAAATTTTTCGTCCGAAGATCGGGAAAAGTTCAACGCCAGTTCCTTGGACTGCTCGCACATGATGTTAATGGCAAAAGAAGGGTGGCTGCGAAATGCACCGAGACTGGGGGCTTTCAAAGCAAGGCTCCAAAGGATCAACGGTGGATCGAGAGAAACAGAAGCGAAGGAATTTGCGGCCAGACCGACCGGTGCCCCTTCATCTCCAAGTGTGGTGATCACGGTGACACCCGTTGCAAATTGTCCAAGCACATCGCGAAACTTCGATGAATCAAATTCTTCCACGACCGGGTTTGCGGCTCGAATATTCATGATTCCTCCAATGTGCAGAGTGCACCCATAACGCATCTTTTAACGCCAATTGGTATTTGATCAACTTATGACTGCTTATGCCTTCGTTCACAAAAAACGATATGCTGTTTTGCTCGGGTCATTAAAAAAATTGATGGATAACAGTAGTAAGCATCATTATCACTTCATCAAAAGCTGCGGCATAGTTCAACAACTGTTGTCAACTCTGCCTGGAGAATCGGATGGAACTGTCGTTTTTCACCATGCCCATTCATCCCCTGAACAAGCCATTTGCGCAAAGTTTGCGGGAAGATCGAGAAGCCTTCATTCTGGCCGACAAACTGGGGTTTGTGGAGGGATATTGTGGAGAGCACACGACAGACCTGGCAGAAATAATCACCTCGACGGTCGCATTCATGGCCAGTCTCGCCTACGAAACCAAGTCGATTAAACTGGGAACCGGAACGGTCAATCTTCCCAATTCGCACCCGGCTCGCGTTGCCGCGGAAATCGCCATGCTTGACCACATGCTGGAAGGCCGCCTGATCTTTGGCATTTCTCCGGGTGGCTTGATGTCTGATGCAGAAGTGTTCGGAAACCTTGGCAAAGATCGCAACGCCATGTTTGTCGAATGCATCGATATGGTACTGCAGATCTGGCAGGGCGAAGCCCCTTACAATCTGGTCGGGGAACATTTCACCGTAACCACTGAAAAGACGATGATGCTGGAGATCGGGCAGGGGGTAATCATGTCCCCTTATCAGGATCCGCATCCGCCCATCGTGGGCACGGTGGTTGCACCTTTTTCCAAGGGTGTTACCGCGATGGCTGCGCGCGGATGGGAACCGATCTCGGCCAATTTCCTGTTGCCGAAATGGGTTGCCACGCACTGGCCGAACTATGTCGAAGGATGTGCGGAAGGGGGGCGTGAGGCCGATCACAACAATTGGAGCGTGGCGAAGAACATTTGCGTTGCAGACGACGTTGCCACAGCAAAGAAATACGCCCGTGATCCGGGCAGCCCCTACGTGTTGTATTACAGCCAATTGCTGACCAAGATGCGCGCTGGCGGCAGGCTCAACCTGTTCAAAGAAGATCAGTCCATGCCGGATGATGACGTCACGCTGGACTATGTGCTGGACCGTCTGGTCATTCATGGAGACGTATCCAGCGTCACCGAACAGATTCTCGCCTTTCGTGATTCAATCGGACCGTTCGGAAAGCTGGTTTATGCCGGCCACGACTGGACCGATTATGACCTCGGTCGGCGGTCAATGGTCTTGATGGCAGAACAGGTGATGCCGAAACTGAACGCTGCGTTGTCGGACTGATTGAATGGGCATCACAGTTTCAGGGGAGGTTGAGACCATTGGCGGGGTTCGAATTTCCTACCAAATTGAGGGTCCAAGCGATGCGCCCTGGTTGATACTCTCCAATTCACTGGCGACGGATATTCGGTTGTGGGAGCCCCAACTGGAAACCTTGAGTGCCAACCGCAGAGTGTTGCGTTACGATACCCGCGGCCACGGCGAAAGCGGAACTGGATCGTCTCCCTACACCTTTGATCAACTGACCGGCGACATCAAAGCCCTGTGCACGCGATTGTCTATCGACAAGGCCGACTTTCTGGGCCTTTCCCTTGGCGGCATGACCGTTCTGGAATTTGCGCTGCGCTATCCGCAGATGGTCGGGCGGTTGGTTTGCTGCGATGCGCGGGCCGATGCACCAGACCCCTATAAAGCGATCTGGGACGGCAATATTGCCAAACTGAACGAAGGGGGAATTGCGGCAATTTGTGAGCCCACTTTGTCGCGCTGGTTTACGTCATCGTTCCTGTCTCGGTCAGACAACCAGGAGACGTTGGATACCGTTCGCTCGATGATTCAAACAACTGCTGTTACTGGCTATGAGGGCAGCGCCCGCTGTTTGCAGCAGTTGGATTTGCTGGACCGTTTGCCCTCTCTTGCGTGCCCCGTTCTGTACGTGGTGGGCGAACATGATCCGGCTGCGCCTCTCTCCGTTATGCAAGAAATGTGTGAACGCACGCCGGACGCTGAATTATCCGTGATTGCCGATGCGGCTCATCTGTCCAATATGGAACAGCCAAAGGCGTTCACAGATTCAATCACAGGATTTCTTAATTTATGAACGCACCGGAAGTCCCTTGCCAAACGCGTTTGCTGACCGCAAAAACTGGAGTCTGTAATTCAGAACCGCCTGATCTGCGTTTCGACGCTTCTGCAATCCGCACCATTCAAACTGAGAGAAAATCATGGTCGTCGTAAGAGAAAAACCAATCTGGAAATTTAACATTACGGGGGGACACGACACCTCGACCCGCTCCCATGCGACGGCACGTGGTAAAACCGTGACAATCGATGAACCCATCCAAAGGGGAGGTACTGATGAAGGGCCCATGCCGGTGGAGTATGTTTTCATGGGTTTGGTCGGATGCACCCACGTGATTTCCAATAAGCTTGCCAAGGCAAACGGTGTTGTCTTCAACGATATGGATATCGATATTGCAGTAACAATGGATAGCCATGGCACACGACTGATCAATCCGATTGACGTGCCGTTTCCGGAGGTGACACTGGACATTAATGTCACTTACGAAGGTCCGCGTGAAGGTGCCATCAAGGTGACCGAGCAGTTGAAACATCACTGTGCGGTTTCAAAAATGCTGCAGGAGTCGGGGACAAAAGTTGTCGAACACTGGGTGTTGAACGGTGAAAAAATAACGACTGAATAAGCGGTGTCCCGACACCGCAGGGAAAACCCGATGCAAAAATCAAACCTGCCACAAATCATGATTGCACCGAATGGTGCCCGGCGCGTGCACGCGGACCATCCGGCCATTCCCATCACTATTGCTGAAACGGTAAAAACCGCGGTGGAATGTTTTGATGCCGGGGCAGGGGCTATCCACGCCCATGTCCGTGACGGTGACGGCAACCACGTTCTGGACGCGGGCATGTATCGGGAACTGATTGATGAATTGTCGATTGCCGTACCCGCTATGCTTGTTCAGATCACCACCGAGGCGGTGGGTGTTTATAATTCCCACCAGCAACGGGAACTGGTCCGCGCGGTGATGCCCAAATATGTTTCCATCGCTCTGAAGGAAATCACCGACGGAACCGACGAGGCTACTGTGCGCGATTTTTTTGCCTGGGCGAGTGAAGAGAATATTGGCGTTCAACACATCCTCTACGCATCTGATGAACTGGAAAAATTCATCGATTTTGTTTCTCGTGGGATCATCCCACAAAAAGATTTGGAAGCTCTGTTTGTTTTGGGCCGTTACACACAGGGGCAGCAAAGCAGTCCTCAAAATGTCGATCCGTTCCTTAACGTCAGGGATGCAGGTTTGAAACACCTGCCCTGGGCGGTATGTGCTTTTGGCCAACAGGAAACTGACTGTCTCGCTTACGCCGCGAGCAAGGGTGGAAAGACCCGGGTTGGATTTGAAAACAATTTGCACAACCGCGATGGCGGTATCGCAGTATCCAACGCTGATCGGGTACGGGAATTGGTTTCTACACTGCGTGCGGCCGGAACGTTGGAGCAACCGAAAGCGGGAGCGGTATGACCGGCCACCCCAGCAGGCAGCGGTAATATTCAGGCCCGCAATACCACAGAAAGTGCGCAACCTTGATCTTCGAGATACTCAGCGTCCTGGGGCCCATCTTTATAATCACACTGATTGGCTATCTGCTTGGCCGCTCGCGTGTTGAACTTCACCCGGAAACGCTGAGTTCTACCGTCATCCTTATCGCCACGCCTGCGATGATTTTCTCAGCGCTGGTGTCGGTCAATGTGAGCCGAGACATATTGTTGACCATGGCGGTAGCGGCGGTGCTCTGCGTTTTCGTTTCCGGACTCATTGGGTTTTGCATTTTGAAACTCACAGGTCTGCCAATGCGAACCTTCCTGCCCAGTTTGATGTTGCCAAATTCGGGCAATATCGGATTGCCGCTGGTGTTTCTGGCTTTTGGGCAAGATGGTCTGACGCTTGGCGTGTCCTATTTCTTCGTCATCGCCCTTCTTCAACATTCCGTCGGGTTTTCCATCGCATCGGGCAGTTACAATTTTGCATATATTTTGCGTCAGCCTCTGCTTTATGCCGTGGCCAGTGTGCTGCTGGTGACGTCGCTATCCATCACGGTCCCGGAGATGGTGATGTCAACGGCAAAAATTCTGTCAGGGATGATGATCCCGGCAATGTTGATCCTGCTTGGCACTTCACTGGCAACCCTGACGGTTTCAGATTTGAAGCCGGCCCTGATCATCGCCTTCGGACGGCTGGGGGCCGGCCTGTTGTCAGCATTGATTGTGATCTGGCTGGTGTCGCTTGATGGGATTGCTGCCGGTGCGGTCTTCTTGATGGCAACCATGTCGCCTGCCATTGTCAATCACGTCTTTGCCCATCGTTATCGTCGCCATCCCGAACAGGTTGCCGGAGCTGTTATGGTTTCAACGGTGCTGACATTTCTCTGCCTGCCGGTGCTGGTTTGGGTGGCACTTCAAATGGCCAGTTAGTTCCGATAGGTTGAAAAAATTGCGAAAAATCAAATCTCCAATTCCAACGCGACGGCCGGTACAGCACAAATGATGAAAGTCAAACTTCAGCATCTCAGGTTTTTCGTTGCTGTCTATGAAGAACGATCGATCACTGCTGCTGCGAAACGGGTCAACGCTACCCAATCAGGAGTGAGCATTCAGATCCGGGATTTTGAGGCGATACTTGGATTGAAACTGTTTGAGCGGACGTCGAGCGGTGTGGTGCCGACCAAGGCTGGCAATCAGATATTTCGCCGCGCCGCCCGGGTGTTGCTGGAAGTTGGCGGGCTTGAAGAAGATGTTGCGTTGCATTCCGGCAAACTGCTTGGAACGGTGCGGGCAGGCATCATGCCAACCTTTGCCCGCTCAGTGCTGGGACCTGTACTTACGCGGTTCGCACAAGAAAATCCCCTCGTCGATGTAAAGGTGACTGAAGGCTATAGTCTCATGCTCACCGAAATGGTGGTTCATGGTGAGCTGGACTTTGCCGTGGTGCCCGGTGGTGGAGTTCCGGTCGGAGCACGATCCACCTATATCGATACGGACATGGAAGTGCTGGTCATGCGGCGTCAATCCGACCACTCCGAATCCAAAATAATCGACCTGGCATCCGCTCCACCGCTGAAGCTTCTGCTGCCGGGTCCGGGCAATGCGCGTCGGTCTAAAATCGATGACTATCTGGTTGATTTCTGTAGCTCCAAGCATGTCGTGATGGAACTCGACTCAATGCTGACGACTTTGGACATGATTGGGAAAGGTGAATGGTCCTCCGTCCTTCCGGGTGCACTTTGCATTCGCGATATTCATAATCCAGAGGTCAGTTTGCACCCAATTGTCGATCCCACTTTGACCGTTGAATACCTATTGATCGAACCTGCATCAAAAGCATCCTCGGCGGTCGTTCGTCTGTTTGCGCAAACGCTTTCAGACGAGATCAGTCTTGCATGTCGCAACTGTCGCGATCACTTCAACATGCCGTTGAACCACGACCGATCGGAAGCTTGATCGTCCATCAAGGGTGCATGGGAATGAGTAACAACCGGTGAATTACCCGACTGAGAATTGGATTGTGTTCCGGCGCAGCTAACACTCATTAGTTGCAAAGTGCTGATCAAAAATTCTCGAAATATTGCGCTTGTCTTTTGACCCGTTCAGCAGATTCCCAACAGGGCATGCCAACCGGGTAAATTCATCCACAATGGTTGACCAAAAAAGTCGATTATTCTCGTTTTTTGACGAAAAAGGTTGATTTTTTGTGCCTTTTTCTTTGCAGATTTGGTGTTTTTGGTGTTTTTGGTGTTCAATGGTTGTTGAGTTCAACCAGTAGTTTCAATTGGTTGACCAAAGAAATATCTGCCTGGAAGACTTGTCTTTTGCCTGGGAGGGAGATCGATTTGCCCCATGTAACACCGGTTTCAAACGTCGATACCGCCGAAGCGAAAGACGATATTGCGTGGTTGGCATCGGCCACGGGTTTTACCGCTAATTCCATGCTCACGCTCTCACACCGGCCCGAAATTGCGAAGGCCGTTCTCGGTCTGATCCGGGCAGTTGTGCGCAATCCCGAAGGGACGGTTGCACCCGAATTGCGTTGGATGGTTGCCCATGTTTCCAGCCTGTCGAACGGCTGTTCCTATTGTTCGGCTCACACGTTCAAAAACGGGGCTGACAACGGCGTCAGTCAAGAAAAATTGGACAATATCTGGGCGTTTGAAACGTCGTCCGTTTTCAGCGAGGCCGAACGTGCCGCGTTGAGAGTAGCGCTGACGGGTGGGCAGTGTCCCTCACACGCGTCTGCTGAAGATATGGCTTCCTTGAAGCAGCATTTCTCCGACGCCCAAGTTGTCGAAATTGGTGCGGTTATTGCGCTGTTCGGTTTCAACAACCGCTGGAATGCGTTGATGGAAACCGACATCGAGCCTGAAGTTTATGAATTCCTTGAGCAGAAAAACTATCAGGGAGCGAAAGAAAACCGCTCGTCTTAGAGCGTACAAATGGTGCGGGGGTAAAGCCCGTTCCGCCAACAGAGAGGAATACACAATGACGAAGAAATCTAAGTTGGATCGTCGCGAGTTTCTGACCGCGGCCGGTGCCGGAATGGCGGCAATGCAGATCTCGATGCCTGGCAGTGCCTTTGCCCAGAGTTTTCCTGGTCGACCGATCACAGTGGTTGTCATGTATGGCGCTGGTGGTGGTACAGATACGATCATGCGCAAACTGGCGGAAGAAATGGCCAAGGCGCAGGGCTGGAAAATCAATGTTATCAATAAGCCGGGTGCTGTTGGCGGTGTTGCAACCCAATTTGTAAGCGCTGCCCGTCCTGACGTATATACCGTTCTTGGGGGTGCCAATTACAACCGCTTCGTCCGCGTTCTGGGTCATGCCGATTTTGTTCCGTGGGAAGACTGGGTGCCAATGAAAGCGGCCAATGCACTTGCAAGTTGGTCGGTTCGCAAAGATTCACCGTTCCAAACTTTTGATGACGTGATTGCCGCTGCCAAGGCCAAGCCTGGCTCGGTATCAATTTCGACTTCAGGCACCGGTGGTGTTTGGCACGAACTGGCGTTGATTGTGGCCAATATTGCTGGAATCGAACTCAAATACGTTCCCTACAAGGGCGGTAAACCCGCGACACTTGCCGGTTTGCAGGGCGAAACTGATATTGCTGGTGGCGGTGTTCACGAACACATCGATCTCGTTCGTGCAGGCGAGCTGCGCAATATTTGCCAGACAAGTTCAGATGATATCGTTCTTGAGAACGGCAACACCATGCCGTCGATCGCAACGGTATTG
>CAJQPW010000022.1 GCA_905480295.1 uncultured Rhizobiaceae group bacterium
GCTGAATTTGACAGCGCGGCGGAGCCGGCCATTTGGCGTCCCCTTGCCAAGCCAGCGGTATTCCCATTTCATGGAAGCTGGAATACCAGAATTGGAAGGCCACACGTCATGATCAAATTTTTCACCGCAGTCCTTGTTGCCACACTGGTCGCCCTCAGCGGGGTGATCGCCTGGGCCGGACCGCAGGAAGATTTCGAGAAGGGACAGGCCGCTGAAAAGGCTCTGGATTATACGGCAGCTTTAAGTTGGTACCGAAAATCGGCCGAAACAGGTTTCGCTGACGCACAACTCAACCTGGCCAAAGCACTTGACGAGGGACGGGGTGTCGCGAAGAACCCAACCGGTGCGTTCATTTGGTACAAGAGAGCCACCCTGCAGGGAAACGCGGTTGCTCAATATCGTTTGGGGCAGATGTATAGTCAGGGCATTGGTGTCGCCAAGGATGGTGAGGAAGCACTGAAGTGGTTTGAAAAATCAGCCAAGGCCGGGATTGTGAAGTCGCAACTGTCACAAAAGAAACCGGTTTCTTCAACGGCAAATCAGAGTGAGAAGCCAAAACCCGAAGTGGATACTGCATCAATTTTGCATGGGGAAAGACAAGTAAGAATTGTCCAACAGGCCCTGAACGATGAAGGGTATAAACCAGGCAAAGCGGATGGAAAATTTGGCAAAAAGACTGCAGCTGCCATTCGCATGTATGAAAAAGAATGGGAACTTCCCGTTACCGGCGAGATGTCCTGGAGAATGGTGGTCCATCTGAATCTTTCCCAGGGCGTGGTCGGTAACAAAAGTAAAGGTCAGCAGACTTTTTCTGACGGTGGTCGCTATGAGGGACAATTGCGGAGGAGCAAGCGACAAGGACAGGGCACTTATACTTTCCCCAATGGCACGAGCTATGTGGGAGAATGGCGAGCAAATGAAATCAACGGCGTCGGCACTTACAAATATAAAAACGGCTCAACCTATAAGGGGCGCTGGCAGGTCGGCAAGCCCCATGGCAAGGGCGTGTTCAAAACCAAAGATGGGAAAAAAATATCCGGGGTTTGGCGCCAGGGATGCCTGAAAAAGGGCAGCCAAATTGCATGGGTGCACACGACGAAGGAATCCTGTAAATTTCCAGCTGCCTCAAAACGCTCAGCGTCCTCAAAAAAGGCAGCCTCAGGGCAAAGCCGATCCAACCGCAGCTACGGTGGTAAGGGACTTGCTGGAAAGCGGGGGCGCACCCGCGGTTCTCCGAGCAAAAGAGGGGGCTGTGGCAAATTTTACAGACAATATATTGCCGCGTCAGGACACTCTGCGTACGCCGAATCGGTGGTTGTTGCCCATTCGAGGGTTCAACAGTCGGGCGTATGCGCTGTCGCACTGAACCGAAAAAACGTTGCCCAGGCTGAAAAAGCAGCGATCGCATCCTGCCTTAGAGGGGCGAAGAAATACAAAGGAAGCCGGAAAAAATGTGTCGTCAGGGCTTCAAAATAGGGAACCACTTGTGGTGATTGGGGATCAACCAGCGAACCAGAATCAGAATTCCAGAATTGGCACTGGATATGCCTCAACCCCGTTTCTCTCGAACTTTGTTGCATCGGTTCCGGGATAAGCGGCCTGATCTTTCGATTGGATTTCATGACTGAACGCAGTGGGACATGATGGCAATGCATAAGCATGGACGGATGCTCAGATCTGGCGCAGGATCAGCGCTTCTTACGATGGGAAATGACCGATGAACCAGATCGAAAACGCCGCGCTCAAACTCCGGGATTCGTGGAATGCCAAGGCTCCCTATGAAGCGCTGACCGGTGATGATGCGCCTGCGACAATCGACGATGCCTATGATATTCAGGCAGCCCTGCAAAGGCTCCACAGCGAAGGGCGTGGCACCATTGCGGGCCGCAAAATCGCCCTCTCCTCCAAGACCATGCAGCAGATGATTGGCATCGAACACCCTGTCGCGGGAGCCATTTTTGCCGATGACGTGCTGCAGTCGCCGGCTCAGGTTCAATTAAGCGACTTCGTTCATCTGGGATTGGAGTTCGAGCTGGCGATCGAGTTGAATTCGGTGGTCCCACCTCAAACCCAGGCACATACGCGCGACAGTGTGCGTGATCTCGTGGCCGGGGTCCGCCCGGCATTTGAGCTGATTGAAGACCGCAAGGCCGACTATGCCGAGTTGGACCCGTTCACCCTGATTGCTGACAACGCCTGGTGCGGCGGCGTGGTACTCGGCGACAGGCTGCAGAACTGGCAGGACCTTGACCTCAACAACATCCCTTCCCACGTTCTGCAGGACGGCCAACCCACGGAAGAAACCAACACCGGTGCGGCCGATCCTCTCGGGTCCCTGGCCTGGGTGCTGAACCACTGCAGTGAGCGGGGTATCGAGCTCTCCCGCAGTGAACACATCATTACCGGGTCGGCGGTTCAAACCCGTTTCCCAACCGCAGGTGATCGGTTCAGCTATCAAATGGCCGGACAGCAGGTGAGCGTCAAATTTGTATAGCCGGTTCAGCGCCTGCGCACATCTTGATGCGTCACTGCTGGGCTGATTCAGACACGGCTGTTCACCTGAATGGATCCCCGTTGCGCATTGCATGATGTCCCACACCCGGCGGCTTGCCGAATCCCCTGCAGCACGGGTAAGTAGTCATTCGTTCCACCTAGTAGGCTCATCATGTCCGACATCATTTTGCACAATTACCCGCAATCGCCAGTTGCGGAAAAGGCCCGAATTGCTCTGGGAATAAAGGGAGCGGACTGGGACTCGGTTGAGATTCCACGTCTTGCACCCAAGCCCATGCTGACAAAGCTCACCGGTGGATATCGGCGCACGCCGGTCATGCAGATCGGCGCTGATATATATTGCGACACCCAATGCATTATTCAGGAATTGGAACAGCGCATCCCCTCTCCCACGTTTTTCCCGACATCAGATGTCGGACTGATCTGGGGTTTGAGCCGATGGACCGACGGACCTCTTTTTGATCTGACGGTCAAAATTGTGCTCGGCTCAGCTGGCGACGATTTGCCGAAAGATTTTGCCGAAGATCGGGGCCGCCTCTATTTCGGACCGGACTGGGCCAGCAACCTGAAGAAGGCAAATGCCGCCCTGCCCCATCTTGCCGCGCAGATGCGTGCACCCCTGCACTGGCTGAACGGTCAGCTTTCCGATGGTCGCAAATTTCTTTTGGGGTCGGACCCCGCTGCCATCGATGCGCAATTCTACCATATGGTCTGGTTCCTGCGCGGTCGCTGGCAACACGGGCCATCTTTCCTGGCGGAATTTACTGATCTGGAACGATGGGAATCCAATGTCATGGCGATCGGCCATGGCCAGATGTCGCCGCTTTCGCCGGAAGACGCGATCACCCGCGCCGCCGGTTGCGAGCCGGTTGACGTGCAGCAGCAGGACGCCAATGATCCGCAGGGCTTTGCGACAGGCACGATGGTCACGGTGTCGCCTGACCTTGATGGTGGAGAGCAACCTGTCGAAGGGGAATTGCTTGCTGCGACAATCGAACGAATAACGCTCAAGCGCTCCGATGCCGAGGCCGGTACCGTCCACGTGCATTTCCCGCGCATGGGATACCGGATGACTGCCGCACAATAGAGTTGCGGATTTTCAGGCCTCGACGCGCTCTGGCATAGCCTGCGCGTCGATCTTTACCGCTTCGAACCATGTCTGCTGTGAACTTCCCTGCAGATCAACCGGTAGTAATGATCGTGTCAGGCAGTGTTATCAATCACAGCGAGGAAAGCGACGGGCCATCAACTCTTAAATTCGATGCCACATTTTTTGATCCCGTTGACCGTTTCAATGGCCTGCATTTGTCCCTTTACATTTGCCAATTCTGCGGCCTGGGGTCCGTCGCCTTTGATAAAGAACAATGCCGGCCAAAACAGAACTATCCCTACCGACATGGCGGCGGCATCTCTTCTTTTTCGTTTGTTCTGCTTGCCAACAGCCACAGCCGCACGCTGGGACACCGCCTGCGCTTCCTCGCGCAACTGGGCACAGGTCATATTCTGATATAGAGAAGGGGCGATATAGGTCGGGCTGATATCTTCAGGTTTGGTGGCGCATCCGCAGACAATCAGTACTGCGAGTGTAGAAATAGTTCTCTTCATTTTGTGAGAGCTCCAAGAGATTGCGCCCAACCCATGAAGAAAAAAACAAATACAGCATTATTTTGTCAGTGTAAATAAATTGGCCCTTTCTGATCTGACCAGGCAATTCTGCGAAATTGTCAACCAAAGAGATTCCAAACAAAATACCCAAGACCAAGCTTCCGCCATCCACGCCGATTTGCACACGAAGACTTGCCCCTGACCAATTCCCAACTGATACAATTGAGACATTCAGCGAGGTCTGACGGATAAACAACCGTGGGAAATTCTTCTCGTGGGCACTGATGCTCACAACAACAATCCAGAGGAGAAGTACCATGTATACCAAACTATTTGTCGCCGCAGCAGTTTTGGGAGCATCCATGTCGATGGTTTCCGGCACATCCGCCATCGCCGCAAAGAAACCCAAACCTTCAGCAACCGGTGGCCTGTCAAAGGGTATCCAGAAACCACAGCGTGGGCGCGGCGACGGCACCTATGGTGGCAAGAATGTCGCGACTGCCTGGACCACCGCCTGCTATGGCCAGTTCGGCCCCAATGCCAAATATCCCGATGCCGGATTGCTGCAAAACTGTCTGAGCAAATAAGCATGATCCGCAAACAAAGGAACGGAATGCTCCTGCCCCGGGAGCATTCCTGACCCCTTTGAACATTCGCTTAGACAGTATTGATCAACAATACAGTAGTTGATCTGCAGCAGACGCTAGGTTCAGGACCCATTAATTTGCATTGAGTGATGATTTCTGATTCAGGGTGGCAAAGGAGTTTGTCATGTCTGATTTGTTTCTGCTCTCACC
>CAJQPW010000023.1 GCA_905480295.1 uncultured Rhizobiaceae group bacterium
AACCCATCGGTGAAGACCACTTCATTGCCGGGTGCGCCTTCATGCGGCACCGGATAGGTTACGGAACCTTCCGCTTCCAACCGGTCCCAGGGCATGTAATTCAGCGACGCCATTACCTGCCGCATCTCTTCGTAGACGTCAGGCACATCGTCATATTCCCACGCCAGACCGCACCGGTTGGCCAGATCGACAATGATCTCCCAATCCTGACGCGCATCTCCGGGCAGTGGCAGGGCGGGACGCCCGATCTGCACCTGGCGGTTTGTATTGGAATAGGTGCCCAGCTTTTCCGCATGAACCGAAGCCGGCAAGACGACATCTGCATGCCATGCGGTTTCGGTCAGGAAAATATCCTGAACCACCAGATGGTCCAACTTCGCCAAAGCCCCCCTTGCGTGGATTTGGTCGGGGTCGGACATGGCTGGATTTTCGCCCATCACATACATCGCGTTGATGCTTCCGGCATGGATGGCATCAATGATTTCCACCACCGTCAGCCCCTTGACCGGGTCAAGCGAGCGGCCCCAGAAATCTTCCATTTCACCCCGAATATCGCCGTTTTCGACGGACCGGTAATCGGGAAAGAACATTGGAATCAAACCGGCATCGGAAGCACCCTGCACGTTGTTTTGACCGCGCAGCGGATGCAGGCCGGTGCCAGGGCGGCCAACATGCCCGGTGATCAGCGCAAGCGCGATCAAACAACGGGAATTGTCGGTGCCGTGGGTGTGCTGGGAAATGCCCATGCCCCAGAAGATGATCGAGCGTTCCGACGTTGCATAAAGACGGGCGGTTGCTTTCAGGGTCTCCGCATCAATACCGCAGACATCGGCCATGGCTTCTGGCGTAAAGTCCTTGACCTTCTCCTTCAGCGCGTCAAAACCGGAAGCATTCGCCTGAATGTATTGAGCATCGTAAAGTTCTTCATCGATGATGGTGTGGATCATCGCGTTCAACATCGCCACATCGCTGCCGGGTTTGAAGCGCAGCGAGAATTCCGCGTGCCGCATCATGTCCTGGCCGCGGGGGTCCATGATCACCAGTTTGGTTCCCTGTTTCGCGGCCTGTTTGAAATAGGTCGCCGCAACGGGGTGGTTGGTAGTCGGGCGTGCACCGATGACGATCACGCAATCGGCCTTCAGCGCATCGGTAAACGGTGCCGATACGGCGCCGGATCCCACCCCTTCCAAAAGGGCGGATACGGAAGACGCGTGGCACAGACGGGTGCAGTGGTCGACATTGTTGGTTTCAAATCCCTGCCGGATGAATTTCTGGAACAGATAGGCTTCTTCGTTGGAACCCTTGGCTGAACCAAATCCGGCGATCGCATTGCCGCCGTTCTGATCGCGCACCTTGGTCAGTCCCTCAGCGGCACGCTGCATTGCCTCTTCCCATGTCGCTTCGCGAAAGATGTCGGACACGTCCATGAACCGCATGTCGATATCGCCCCGTTTGGGCGCGTCTTCGCGACGAATAAGCGGCTTGGTCAACCGTTCCTTTGACATCGCATAATCAAAACCAAAACGGCCTTTGACACAAAGGCGGTTGTTGTTGGCCGGCCCGTCACGGCCATCAACCAGAACGATTTTTTCGTCCTTGGTATAGACCGTCGTCTGGCATCCCACTCCACAGAACGGGCAGACGGAATCGGTAACCTTATCGAAATCGTCGACGACCCGTTTGCCACCTTCCTGATCCATCAGGGTCTTTTCAAACAGGGCACCGGTCGGACAGGCCTGAACGCACTCGCCGCAGGTCACGCAGGTCGACAGGCCCATGGGGTCATGAATATCGAAAACCGGCACCGAATGGTGACCGCGTTCGCCCATGCCGAGCACGTCATTGACCTGGACTTCACGGCAGGCCCGCACACACAGGTTACAGGCAATACACGCGTCAAGATTGACGGCGATTGCCGGATTGGACAGATCACGCATACCCGATTCCTGGGCTGAATCCTGCCCCGCACCGGCATCAAATTTGGACGGCAGCCGGTCGCTTCCCGCGATACCGAACTCACCGGCCCAGCTCCAGAAAGAGGACTGGTTGTCGGGGGTTTCGTCGGGTTCACGCATGTCGGCAGCGAGCAGTTCGAATACCATTTTGCGCGATTTATCCGCGCGTTCGGTATCGGTTTTCACCACCAGTCCATTGCTGACCTTGCGCTGACAGGAAGCGGCGAGAACCCGCTCGCCTTCAATTTCCACCATGCAGGCACGGCAATTGCCGTCGCTGCGATAGCCGGGCTTATCGAGGTAACACAGATGGGGAATGCGCGTTCCCTCGCGTTTGGCCACCTGCCAGATGGTCTCATCCGCGGATGCAGAAACGTCTTTTCCATCGAGGTTGAAGGTAATTTGATCGCTCATTTAAATTCAATCTCCACAAAGGAATAATCAACTTCACCGGCATTGATCACATTGTGATGCACACCTGCGTTTCGAAAATAGGATTCACCGGCCTTCAGATCGGCCAGAGTTTCAGCGCCGTCAGGCGCCACCAGTTTGAGGGTGCCGTCGGTCATCGGCACCACACAATAATCATGTTGGTGAATATGCATGCCGGTTTCGGCACCGGGGGCAAACTCCCACAGGGTGACCACCGTGCGTTCATTATCCACCTGGGTTGTTGCGACAGCCTGCAGCATTACAGATCGCTCCGGAAATATTGCAGCAGATGATTGACCGGATTGGGGGCCGCCTGCCCCAGACCACAGATTGAGGCATCGCGCATCACCTGTTCCAGATCGCGAATGGTTGCCTCATCCAGCTTGCCGTCGCTGCGCAGCAGCTTGCCCATTTTTTCCGTTCCACCACGACACGGGGTACATTGACCGCAACTTTCGTGGGTGAAGAAATCTATCAGATTGAGGGTGACGTCCTTGATGTTGTCCTGATCGGAGAACACGACAATGGCGTGGGAGCCAACAAAGGAGCCGAGTTCGGCCAGCCGTCCGCCAAAATCAAGCGGCACATCGGCTTCGCTAGACGGCAAGATCCCGCCAGAAGCACCGCCGGGAAGATAGGCTTTGAACGCGTGACCGTCTGCCATGCCACCGCAATAGTCATTGATCAGCTCGTTCATGGTAACACCAGCCGGTGCGATAATGACACCGGGCTTTTTCACCCGGCCGGACACGCTCCACGACCGCATGCCGGGATGCCCTTCCTTGCCCTGGGACGCAAACCACTCAACACCGTTTTCCAATATGCTGGGCACCCAGTACAGGGTCTCAACATTGTTGTTCAGGGTTGGTCTGCCGAACAGGCCGACTTCCGCGATATAAGGTGGCCGGTGACGCGGCATGCCGCGCTTTCCTTCGATGCTTTCAAGCATCGCGCTTTCTTCACCGCAGATATACGCACCAGCACCCCGCCGCAGTTCAAAGAACCCGGGTTCAGCGACACCGGCGGCCTCCAGCGCGGCAATTTCCTCGCGCAGGATCTGCAGCACCAGTGGATATTCATCACGCATATAGACATAGCAGCGATCAGCTCCCACCACATGGGCACCGATCAGCGCGCCCTCAAACATCGCGTGGGGATTGCGTTCCAGATAATAGCGGTCCTTGAATGTGCCAGGCTCCCCCTCATCACCATTGATGGTCATCAGGCGCGGGCCTTCATAGCCGCGAACAAAACTCCACTTCTTGCCGGTCGGGAATCCCGCGCCGCCAAGACCACGCAGACCGGCATCCGACAGCATATCGATAATTTCATCACCCGACAGCGCACCGCTTTTGACCCGTTCCCAAACGCCATATCCGCCTTCATCGCGATAAGCATCCAATCGTTTGTGGGTTGGTTTCATCGGTTTGGTCTGGCCGGTGGTGGCATAATTCATCAGCTTTGCCGCTGTTGCCTCGCCCACTTCCCTGTCACCAACCCGCGCAGCAGGGGCAACATCACAGCCCCCCATGCATGGTGCCCGCATGACCCGAATTTCCTGCGGATTAACGTTTTTTTCCAGCTGCTCAATCAACTGCTCAGCCCCGGCCAGCATGCAGGACACGGAATCGCAAACCCGGATGGTCATTGGTGCCGGAACCGGCTCACCCTCTTTGACCACGTCAAAATGATCGTAGAACGACGCCACTTCATAGACTTCAACCTGGGAGAGCCGCATTTCTTCGGCCAGCGCACGCAGGTGACGGGCCTGCAAACATCCATACTCATCCTGAATGAGATGCAGGAATTCAATCAGCAGATCACTGCGGCGTTCCCGGTCCCCAAGCAGCTGTTGCACTTCCTGAAATGCCGAATCATCGAGTTGCCGACCCTTCGGTTTAGACGTGTCGCGTCTGCGATTTTTTCCTGAAGACGAGCGGTCCAGCATTGGTAACTCCCAAGCACGCAAACTGCGTGACGGCACGCCCTATGGCGCACAATGATTGCAAATTTAGAGTGGTGGCTGGGGGCGGTCGCTTATATTGACGACTAGATCTCGTCGCACCCGCTGCCCACCGGGATCCCTGTCCGGTTGCGCAAACCTAACTAAGCCAGACCAGAAGTGCAAGACATCCAGCAAAACTGTTCAGGGAAATCGACTGCAATTTGGGCCGGCAACGCCGTCAAACTTACGACAGGCAGATGTCGTGATGTCGATATTCGACATTATGTTCATTGTGGTAGAGAAAATTATACAACCTCATGGTGTCGGAATTGGTATCTCATGTTTTCGATTGCTCCCTCGGCGCGGCTTCGCCCTTCTCCCTTCTTTGACAATACCGTGGCAGCCGGTGTGACCAGTTTCACATCCTATAACCATATGCTGCTGCCGACGGGGTACGGTGATCCGGAAACAGAATATTGGCGCCTTCTCAATGGTGTCGCGATGTGGGACGTGGCCGTGGAGCGGCAAATTCAACTGTCCGGCCCGGATGCCGAAACGCTGGCCCAGATCCTGTCGCCGCGTGACCTTTCAAAATGCAAGGAAGGCCAGGGCAAATACGTGGCGCTTTGCAACCACGAAGGGACGTTGATCAATGATCCCATTTTGCTGAAACGGGACAACAATACCTATTGGCTGTCGATTGCCGACAGCAATATTCTGTTCTGGGCCCGCGCCATCGCGCATGAGCGCCGGTTGAACGTCAATGTCAGTGAAGCCGACGCCTCCCCGCTGGCCATTCAGGGACCGATGGCCGAAGACGTTGTTGCCTCGATCTTCGGAGACTGGGTGCGCGATCTGCGTCATTTCTGGTTCCGCGAAACCGAAATCGAAGGAATACCAGTGGCGGTTGCCCGTTCCGGC
>CAJQPW010000024.1 GCA_905480295.1 uncultured Rhizobiaceae group bacterium
ACCCCGTGGGACTTTGGAAAGAAAGGCTGTATTTTCGACATTTGAGCCGGTGAGAGCAGAAACAAATCAGACATGGCAAACTCCTTTGCCACCCTGAATCAGAAATCATCACTCAATGCAAATTAATGGGTCCTGAACCTAAACTCCCTACCCCTAAAGCTATAATGGACTAAAAATGCACGGATTGCGAGACTTCTGATGCAACTGGAGAATCCATTCATTTATAGGGTAAAGATCGTGATCCCCCGCACTGATCCCATTCTTTCATAAAACCACCGATGCAAATTCTGCATGGAATTTTGCCAAACATGCATTGTGTTTTTGCCCGTTGGCACCATAACATAGATCGTTCAAATACCGGGTTGCTGCAATGGCCGGAAAGGCTGCGTCATGAAGACAAACCGGATGTTACAGGAGAGCCGCATTGTTCAACCCGACATCCGTCGTCGCCGCCGCCTTTGGCGATCAACTGGCCAAGACCTATCTGGAATATTTTTCCGGACGAAACCCGGAATATGCCGCCTACCTCAGTGGCGCCGCCCGTCTTGTGCTGGAACGGCTCGGCAATTCTGACGCGCTTTATCACAATGCTGAACACACGATGATGGTTACTCTGGTCGGTCAGCAGATCATGCGCGGCAGATTGATCACCGATACGGTGAAACCGGAGGATTGGGTTCATTACACCGTGGCCCTGCTTGTCCATGATATTGGCTACACGCGCGGCATCTGTGCCGGCGATACAACAGATGCCATCGTTATCAATGCCGCTGGCGAAACGGTCACTCCGCCCCGCGGTGCTTCCGACGCCTTTTTATCGCCCTATCACATTGATCGCGGCATGATCTACGCGCGCCAGCGCTTCGCGGACTCCCAGTTGATCGATGAAGAACGCATTGCAACGGCGATTGATTTCACCCGGTTTCCCATTCCCGATGACCCCTATTACAAGCAAACGGATTCCGAGCATGCCCTGGTGCGTGCCGCAGACTTGATCGGGCAGATGGCGGACCCATTCTATCATCGCAAAATCAATGGTCTGTTTCATGAATTTGTTGAAACGGGTACCGCTGCCAAACTTGGCTACAATTCGCCGATGGATCTGGTGGAGCGTTTTCCCGATTTCTTCTGGTCACAGGTCCAGCCGTTGATTGGTACCGCCCTTGGTTACCTGGAGCAGACCATGGAGGGCAAGCAGTGGGTCGCCCAGCTGTATAATCACGTTTTCCAGATTGAACACCGAGCGAGTTGTCTGGGTCCCTTTCCCGGTCCACGGGCCGGCATGTAACGGCCCGTTCTTCCGGTCACGCCCAACGCCCTGACGTAAAAGCCAATTATTTTTCCGTCATAATCCAGCGACCATCCCAGTCATCACCGGGCGGGTTTGCTTCCATGTGGCGACAGCGATCAACATAGATGGCCGGAAGCTTGTCTTCAGGATTGAATTCAATACAGGCTTCAAATCCTTCTACTGCTGTCGACCAACGCTGGGCACGGAATTCGTTGATCGCCTCGCGAAAGGTCGCCACCGAACTCATCAGGTTGGGAAAAGATTCTTCGTCGTGAAAGTCCAGCAATTCAAACACCCGCACCGGTTTGGTTTTGCCTTTGACCACAACGAGATCAACATCGCGCATGCGATACGTACCCTTAAGCTGCGCCTGGGTGAATTCGCTTAACAGTATCTGTGCTGCATATTGCTTGCAGGCGCTTTCCAAGCGGGCAGCGAGATTCACACCATCGCCGATCATGGTATAGTCCATGCGTTTGGGACTCCCGATATTTCCGCTGACAACGGTATCAGTATTCAGTCCAACGCCCATGCCCACTGGCATCTGATCATTGTTGATTCGAATTTTGTTCCAGTCCCGCAGCTTTGTAGTCATGGCGATGGCTGCGCGTACCGCACGATCTGCATCATCTTCATGGGCAAGGGGAATGCCGAAGCCGGCCATGATGGCATCACCGATAAACTTGTCGAGCATGCCATCTTCCGAGGAAATGCATTCAACCATGATTGTAAAATATTCGTTCAACAGGCTGACGGTGCCCTGCGGGCCAAGCGCCTCCGTGAGTGGGGTAAAGCCACGAATGTCTGAAAACAGCACGGTGGCTTCGGTGCTTTTTCCCCCAAGCATATCTTCCGCGCCTTCGAGAAGCTGGTCGGCAATGCCGGGATCCATATAGCGAGACATTGTTGATTTCATACGTTTTTCCGAGCTGATATCTTCCAACATCACCATCGAACCCAGCTTGTTTCCCTCAACACTGACAAGCGGTTGGAAAGTCAGGTTTGTCGACAGGGTTTCTCCCCCGATCTTCAGCTCCGCATCCATCATCACGTCAATTTCGCCGTCTTCCTCATTGCGCTTGATGCGATCGATGACCCAGGCATTTTCATCTTTGAAAACTTCGGTGCTTGGCTTTTTCAAGACATCGGCAGCCGTCAGCTGCAATATCCGTTGCCCTGCCGCGTTACAGGTGACGACCAGACCTTCCTCATCCATCGTCAACACGCCGTTCGACATGCTTTCCAGCATCGATTCATTGTAGTTTTTGATATTCTGGATGTCGTCAAACAGTTTGGCGTTTTCCAACGCCACCGCGACCTGGCTGGTAAAGGCGCGCAGGCGCTGTTCGTCCTCGGCGGAGAAAGCCCCGCCCCGCTTGTTCAGACATTGGGTGACACCGATGACCTTTCCCTCTTTAGAGATCACTGGGACACAGAGGATCGAGCGGGTAAAATAGCCAGTCTGCTTATCAAAACCCGGGTTAAATCTAAGATCCGCATAGGCATGGGGAATGTTGACGGTTTTGCCTGACGTAAACACGGTGCCTGCAATGCCGACATGGTTGGGCAATCGAATTTCGGTCTGCAGACCTTCACCCACCATGGCAAACAATTCGCTGTTTTTCTCGTCATTCAGGAACAGGGTCGAACGGTCGGCCTGCAGCATCCGCATCGCCTCGCCCATCACCCGTCCAAGAATGACTTTCAAGTCAATTTCGGAGGTGACGTCGGCCACAACATCGAGAAATTCTCGCTCCTGCGCCCGCGACTTTTCCATGCGCTCGGCAAATTGCTGACTCTCAAGCGCGATCGCAGCCTGGCCGGTCATCGCTTCCAGCAGTTCAAGGTCGTTTTCCGTAAAATCCCCTTCTATGCGATTGAGAATCTGGGAAACCCCGATCACCTGATGGTTGGCCGTCCGTATGGGCACACACAGAATGCTGTTGGTCACATAGCCGGTCTGCTCATCGACATCTTTGTTGAAGCGTTCATCGGCATAGGCATCCTTGACGATTTCCCCTTTGCCGGTCGTAAAAACATGACCTGCAATCCCGCTGTTATTCAGGATTCGAATTTCACGTTTGATATCGCCCTGGGCAACCCTGGAATACAATTCGCCGGTCGTATCATCGTTCAGCAATATCGACCCGCGCTCAGCCAGCAATTCGCGTGTCGTGATTTCGACCAATATGTTGAGAATTGCATCCAGCGAATTCAAAGACGCAATTTTCTGCGACAGGCCGAGCAACAACTCCGCCCGATAGAGGCGTTCTTCCAGATCAGCAGAATCATTTTCCGAGCTGCTCTGGCCCGTTTTACCATTAGCAGCAGATTCTGCGCGTTTCTTGCCTGTTGAACCAGACTTGGAAGGCTTTTTCGTTGTCGGTTTGAGCATGTTCTATCCCGCTGCCCCGTTGGCTTGATTGCTTTCCAGCCTATCGCGCAGGGCCTGAATGGTGTTGTGCAATTGTTTCACCTCATCGCGATGACGGCTGTCCTGCTGATTGATCTCGTCGTCGCTGGTGAATTTGAGGCCATCCAATCGGTCACGGGAAGCCCCAATGGTGGCGCGCAATTGCCGAATCTCAGTCTCATAGCCCGCACGGGTGCGTTGCACCTCGTCATCCATTTCCTGCCGCAGTGCTTCCAGTTCTTCTCTCAGCACCCGCGAGGTTTCCTGCAATTGCCGGCTTTCATTGACCCCACCGGCCACCGCCTTTTGAACGGCTGCGTCTTTTTCAAGCCGCAGCGCATCAAGTTCATCGCGCAGCGCTGTTGCCGTGTCTTTCAGCTGATTGATTTCATCCTGGTTCTCTGCCCGGGCGCGCTGCACTTCAGCCTGTTTGGATTGGCGTTCTGCCTCCAGTTCCAGCCGCAATGCTTCAATGGTTTGCTGAAGATGACGCCGTTCCAGCTTGCCATCCATAAGTGTTTGATTATCTTTGTCTGTCGCCATTGCGTGCTAAACTCGTATGCCCAGGTTTTGAGTTCGTGGCCGTTACCAAACTATCGGGACGGGAGGGTCTCTGAGTCAACCTTTGTTGCCCACATTCATTGTTTATAGGATCTGCCAGGCCGAGGGACAGGAGAAACAACTTAACCACAAGGACCCTAGCGCCACGTTCGGCGGGGCCCCGTATCGATGTGGATATGCCCGCCGCGTCGCGATGGATAAAGCTTGTGCCCACCCACCTCAGATTGGCGTTTAATATAACGGTAGACCGATGACATATTGGCACCCGGCACCTTAAAATCCACAGCCTGACAGGTTTTGTGGTAAGAGCTGCTGGCACCGCCGACCCGCCAATTGTGCCAGGGGCTGCGCCAGGTGGAAAAGACAATCACGTCCCCGTATTTATGGGCAACACGTCGCAAGACCCGTTTCAGGCTCCACGGGACGCACCAGGACGCCTTCTGGTAGCGCACTTCCCCCTCACCCCAAATGCGATACAGGCCGGGAAGACTGGAACATCCCGCCAATGTGATCGCCACAAGCAGAACAGCCACAGGTCGGACAAGGCAACGCAACACAACACATCCGCAGTTCGAATGGAAAGACGGTAAACAGTTTGCAAAAAAAGCGCTTAAAATTCGTGATTAAACTTGGTTAACTTATTCTGTCAGTGCCCTGCTGATAACGCCGCCAGACACAGGAGGTGATTATGTTGGAACAGATCAGCTGGATCGCGGTCGGATTGGCGACTTTGGCATCCATGGACATTGACTGCCATTGATTCAGGTCACTATCTGGTTTTGTTGCTGGTTCAGGGTTTGATCATAGGCTGGTTCGGCTTCTAGACCTTCAATCCGGCTTTCATTGGTCGAAATACAAGTCTGCAGACAATGATGGATGCCAGCCTCAAGTCTAATGGACGGTTGAGCCGGTGCGGTATATTAAGTGCTGCAAGAGGGCAATACGCCGTCGACAAGGGCGTTGCCTTGCCAAGAAGATCGGGAGCTTCAAATGGACGACAAGATTTACCCAGTAACCGCTGATGGGGCGAAAAAGGCTCATA
>CAJQPW010000025.1 GCA_905480295.1 uncultured Rhizobiaceae group bacterium
AGACTCGCAGTTTAACCGAGCCACACAGGCTAAGCGTCAGCCCGGTTCCTCCTTCAAACCGTTCGTTTATGCAGCTGCACTCGACAATGGATACACGCCATCATCGGTGGTGTTGGATGGTCCATTCAAGAAAGACCAGGGTGGCAATCTCGGTATTTGGGAGCCGAAGAATTACGGCGGCAAATACGCTGGACCATCTACATTGCGACTGGGCATTGAAAAATCACGGAACCTGATGACTGTGCGCCTGGCCAATGACATGGGCATGCCGCTGATCGCTGAATATGCGACTCGCTTTGGTATCTATGACAAGCCGATCCGTGGACTTGCCTCATCACTTGGATCTCGCGAAACGTCTGTCCTGCGCATGGTGACAGCTTACTCGGTACTGGCCAATGGCGGTAAGCGGATTACACCGTCGCTGATGGACCGCATTCAGGATCGCTATGGCCGGACAATCTACAAACACGAAGAACGCACCTGCGACAACTGTCTTGCTGCCAGTTGGAGCGGTCAGGAGGAACCTGAGCTGATTGATAACCGGGATCAGGTCCTCGATCCGATGACGGCCTATCAGGTGACATCAATGATGGAAGGTGTTGTCCAGCGTGGAACGGCAAAAGTTGTTGCCTCACTGGGCGTGCCGATTGCTGGGAAGACCGGCACCACCAACGAAGAAAAAGACGCCTGGTTTGTCGGCTATTCTCCTGATCTGGTTGTTGGTGTTTTTGTCGGATATGACCGGCCCGAGCCAATGGGCAAGGGCAATACCGGAGGCGGACTTGCTGCACCGATTTTTGTTGAATTCATGCAGAGTGCAATCGCCGAAACCTCAGCCATCGATTTCCGTGTTCCAGAAGGGATCAAACTGTATCCCATTAATGCCAAGACCGGCCTGCTGGCCCAGATCGGCTCTGGGGGTGTGATCATGGAAGCCTTCAAGCCCGGCACAAGACCGCCAAACCGCTACTCAATTATCGGATTTGAGTCCGATATGCTTGAGGGCAAGCTGTCTACGACCCAGGAAGCGACAAAAGCCGTGATATCCGGAACAGGCGGGTTGTACTAAGCTTCGGGCGGGGCACTTGCCCATCACGGCAGACAGGCCTATGGCCTAGGTAATCCCGCCGCCCGGAATCACTGCACAATGATGTCATTTTACCGCGAAAACGCGCGCTGGCTATTCGGCGGGTTTTTGCTGACATTCTTTTCAGGGTTTGGACAGACATTCTACATATCCATCTGGAGCTCTGAGATCCGTGCTGATTTCGGCCTCAGCCATGGTGATTTCGGCCTGATCTACATGATCGCAACTCTGGCCAGCGCCTCGGTTCTGCCGATGGTCGGCAGACTGGTCGATGTAACCAGCGTGGCAACCACCAGTGCCATCGTAATCGTGATGCTCGCGACAGCTGCTGTGACGATGAATCTTGCGCAATCACTGCCGATGTTATGCCTGGCGATCTTTCTGCTGCGGCTGTTCGGGCAGGGCATGATGACACACACCTCCATTACCGCGATGGGCCGCTGGTATGTCGATAACCGTGGGAAGGCCGTTTCCACGGCAACAATTGGCCATCAGTTTTCAGAAGGAATGGGCCCGACAATATTTGTTGCCATCGCGGTATCCTTCGGCTGGCGTGAAAGTTGGCTGATTGCAGCATTGGTATTGCTGCTGATTGCCCTTCCATTGATTTATGGCCTTATGCGGGTCGAGCGCATTCCCCGCTCAAAGGCTGGCAATGACACGTCAAGCGAAACGGGCAAACAGTGGACCCGCTCAGAGATGTTGATGGATCCGCTGTTTTGGCTGACCGGTGTTGGGCTGTTTTCACCAGCCTTTATCGGCACGTCGATATTCTTTCATCAGGACTACTTGATTGAGGTGAACAACTGGCCTCCGGAACTGTATTATCGCTCGTTTGCGGTGATGGCCACAATGACCATCATCGTATCTTTGAGTACCGGATACGCAGTCGATCGCTGGAGTGCGGCCAGGCTGTTGCCCATATTCATGGTTCCGTTGGCGCTGGCCTGTTTCGTGCTTGGTACGTTCAGCGCCCCCGCCACCATCGTTGTGTTCATGGTTCTGCTGGGATTCAGCTACGGCATTACTTCAACCCTGTTTGGCGCAATGTGGCCTGAGGTCTATGGAACCCGTCATCTCGGCAGTCTGCGATCAATCACTGTATCGATGATGGTATTCATGTCGGCTGCCGGACCTGGCGTGACAGGTTGGTTGATCGACCGGGGCATCCCATTCAGCAACCAATTGCTTTTCATATCTGGATTTTGCCTTTTTGCCTTTGTTTTGATGTTTTTCGCCTCAAGAGGATATGTTTCTCGACACACGGCTCAATCAGCCCTGTGATCTGTTGTAATTTTTCCCCCTGTCATTTACAGCCGCCCCATGACCCAGACAAACCCACCCACCGTACGTTTTGCACCATCACCAACTGGTCGTTTGCATATCGGAAACATTCGAACCGCTCTCTATAACTGGCTGTTTTCCAAACAGCAGGGCGGACAATTTATCCTGAGACTGGATGACACTGACCAGGAGCGTTCCACCGAGGAGTTTGCGCAGGGCATTGTTACCGACCTGGCCTGGCTCGGCATGACACCGGATCGGACTGAGAAGCAGTCTGATCGCTTTGCCGTCTACGATTCCGTGGCCGACAAGTTGCGCGAACAGGGGCTACTTTATCCATGCTATGAATCTGCGGAAGAAATAGACCGTCGACGCAAGCGTTTGATGGCCCGCGGACTGCCACCGATTTACGACCGCTCTGCGCTGAATCTTAGCGATGATGATAAGGCCGCACTGGAGGCAGAAGGTAAACAACCGCACTGGCGGTTCTTGCTGCCAAATTTTGCGTCAGACCCCTTTGTGACACGAAGAACCGAAATCAAGTTTGATGACGTCATACGGGGTGAACAGACGGTTGATCTCGCTTCGATGTCAGATCCGGTCTTGATCCGTGCGGACGGCACCTATCTCTACACGTTGCCCTCCGTGGTTGATGACATCGAAATGGGCGTGAGCCACGTTATCCGCGGTGGTGACCACATCACCAATACCGGTGCCCAGATCGCCATATTTGAGGCAATAGGTGGGCCAGTTCCGGCATTCGGCCATCATAACCTGTTGCAGGATGCATCTGGAGAAGGACTTTCAAAGCGAACGGGAGCACTGTCCATCGCCAGTTTGCGGGAAAGCGGATTTGAACCGATGGCCGTGGCCTCTCTGGCAACCCTGATTGGCACCGGACAGGCTGTCGAGGCCTGCGAAAATCTGCAAGTTCTGGCCGATTTGTTTGATCCCGGAAAAGTCTCTCGCTCGAATGCCAAGTTTGATGTCAATGAACTCAACGGTCTCAATGATAAACTGCTCCACGCTATGAGCTATCAGCAGGCACACACCCGTTTGCAGGCTCTGGATGCGGATATGGGGGAAATGTTTTGGAACGCCGTGCGCGCCAATCTGAACCGATTTGATGAGATCAAAAAATGGGCCGACATCGTTGACGGAAAGTTTGAGCCAGTCGCACAGGACGAACAGGACAGTAACTTTGTCATCGAAGCGACGTCACTTCTCCCTCAAGAACCCTGGGGCGATGACATCTGGCAACGTTGGACTGGACTGGTGAAGGAAAAGACCGGGCGCAAAGGCAAACAACTGTTTATGCCCCTGCGCATCGCATTGACCGGCCAACACCATGGTCCTGACCTGAAACAATTGATGCCGGTTATTGGTTGGGAAAGAACGCGTCGCCGATTACCCTGATCTTGCGTTCAGTGGATGCCGGTTGCTTTGGTGATGTTAGAAGAATCGTGACTGGTGGTCTGACCCGCGCTATCTCCACCGTTTCGCCTCCCTCATCATCTGTCGTTGGCCCATTGGGCCGGAATTCCGGCACCGCCATCTGAAGATAGGAATAGTCACCGTCCAGACTGGCTATTGATTGCTCTTCTGCCGGGCGGTCGATGCTATATCGTTGATCTAATTTCTTGAAATCACAGGCACATTGGGGATTGAAGGACTGTCGATACGCATAAGCCGTTTCCATCGATGTATAGAATTGTCCATCAACAACAGACGTCATGTCATCCACGGTTTCGGTGCTGGTCTTGTGCGTGAATAATTCCATTTCTCTACCGGGACACAGGTTTGCGCAAGCTGTTGAATCACGCTCGATGCCTGACTCATTGGTAGAAAAGCTGACCGGAAAGTAATATCCGTCGCAACGTCGAACACATATGGTCCGAACGGTATTGAAGTTTTTCAAACGTCTGCGGGTCGACCATAACTTGCGGTTTCTGCCCTTGCCGTGACGGTCCAAAACCGCCTGTCGGTTGGCGAGATTGCTGCGAGAACCGTACATTTGATCCATCAGATCAACATTGGACGGTCCGCGGTTCTTTCGGTCGACGCGTTTTGAAGCACCAAAGAGAGAGCGGAAAAATCCGCTGCGTTTTTTTACAGCCGTTTTGGTATCATCCTGACCACAGCGGTTTCGACGCAGGGCGCGTTTGATCCTGTTTGTTTCTGCAGTCGTACTGCCTTTTCCCGATACACTGTGCGATTTTTGTTTCTCTAATCGCTTGAGCTTTCGCTGGGTCAATCGCAGATCGGATCGCAGGCCGCTGCACGACGCATGCGCATCTCGCTTAAACAATTTCTTTTTGGCGGCGCAGCCCCGGATCTTGATGGCCTGTTTCAATTTACCAATTCTGCTGCGGTGCGCCCTGATCGCGCCGGTGTCACTTTTCACGGACCGCTTGCCAGCCGACAGCGAGGCAAGCTGGTGTTCAAGCCGGGTACATTTTGCAGATTGGGCCAGAGCTGGATCGATTGAAGAGAAAACCAGCGGTCCTAAGATCAACACCAGAGCGATGATTCGACCTATCCATAGGCGCAAGCCGACAGGCGTTAGTGTCCATTGTCCTTGGTTTACTCGACGTACCAGCACAGTTCCCAATCCCATATCGCACCGCACGTTTGAGCATGCGGTTGATGTCCCAGAACAAAAATAAGGGGAACACTTTGCGATAAGGTAAAGGGGTTTGGCCTTGCTTTAATACGGTGAATGCCTGCTTAAAACGCGTGCGGATACAATCCACCGTCCATCAAAATATTCTGACCGGTCAAATATCCTGCATATTGCGAGCACAGGAAGGCACACGTGTTGCCAAATTCCTCCGGGGTTCCAAAACGCTTCGCCGGAATTTCACTTCTCGTTGCATCACTCAGTTCCTCGATGGATTTGCCAGTGGCCTTGGATCCGGCCGCAAACCCACCCTGCAATCGCTTGGTATCCATCTTGCCTGGCAACAGATTATTGATGGTCACATTATGCGCAGCGTAGAGAGGACGAACACCGGCGAGAAACGCCGTCAGTCCGGCCCGTGCCCCGGAGGAAAGATCCAAGCCTTCAATCGGCATCATGACCGAAAGCGACGTGATGTTAACAATCCGGCCAAACTTTCGCTCGGCCATGCCGTCAGCGACGGCCTGAATGAGTTCAATCGGCGTGATCATGTTCTGAACCACACCGTTGATCATGTCCTGACGATCAAGTTCGGTATAGTTCCTGCGTGGAGGGCCACCATTGTTGTTGACCAGTATGTCGGGATTTGGACACGCCTTCAACAGAGCCTGCTGACCTTCAGGCGTGCCGACATCAGCAGCAACACCGATTACACTGGCACCGGTGGCTGCGGAAATTTCGGCTACGGTCGCTTCAACGGTTGCTTCGGTACGGGCGTTGACGATTACTTCGCACCCGGCCTGTGCCAGCGCCAGGGCACACCCCTTGCCCAATCCCTCACTGGAAGCACATACGATTGCCTTGCGGCCATCAATTCCCAAATCCATAACTTCATCCCTAACCTGTTGAATTTCCTTTTCTCACGACCTGTACATCCTGTCGCGACGAACTAGTCTGCACCAATAGACCTCAGCGCGTAACCGGAAAACCCCCAATGACAACTTTGCCCGACTATTCCGATATTTTGGCGGCTTCCCAAGTAATAAAGGGGCAGGCGGTACGGACGCCCCTCATCAACAGTCCCGTGTTGGATCAACAGCTTGGCGGTAAGATATTTTTCAAAGCAGAATGTCTGCAACGCACAGGCAGTTTCAAATTCCGCGGTGCTTTCAATGCCATGCAACATGTCGGAGAAGCTGCGGCCAAGAATGGAATCGTCGCTTGCTCCTCCGGCAATCATGCGCAAGGTGTCGCTGAAGCGGCACGCATTGTGGGCTATGATGCAACCATCATCATGCCCTCGGACGCGCCTGAATCGAAAAAACGGCGTACCATGCGTTCAGGCGCGCGCATCGTTGAATATGACCGGCATGGTGAGGACCGTGAGGAACTGACCCGTCAATATTCACAAAAGACTGGTTCACCCATCATCCATCCCTATGAAAACTTTCATGTAATAGCCGGGCAGGGCACGTCTGGTCTTGAATTCTGCCAGGATCTCGAAAAGCACAACCTGACACCGGATCACGTTTTGGTCTGCGCCGGTGGCGGTGGATTGATGGCGGGCATCACGCTGGCGGTGAAACACCATTTTCCTCATGCCTTTATCCATCCTGTTGAACCAGAGGGATATGACGATCAGACACGCTCGCATGCAGCCGGAAAGCGGCTTTCGGGCAATCTGAACCAGCCCAGTGTTTGTGACGCCATCTTAACACCCATGCCAGGGGAGGCGTCGTTCGCGATCTGCCGCAACAAACTGGCTCCGGGCCTGCTTGTCAGCGAAGAAGACGCTTTGCGAGCCGTGGCTTTTGCATTTCATGAGTTGAAACTTGTTGTTGAACCCGGTGGCGCTGTTACGCTTGCCGCATTGCTTGCTGGCAAGCTGGATGTGGGTGGGAAAACCATCGTGGCGACCCTGTCTGGTGGTAATATTGACGAACCTGTCATGCACCGCGCGCTGGCTCTGTAGTTGATGAAAATGCAGGGTGGTTGCATGGCGCCGCAAAATGAGAACAATGGCTGAGTCTGTGAACTGGTCGAACTGGCCAGCCCTCTAATAACCCTCATAGTTCGGACAGATACCGCGTGACCGTTCAAGAACCAGTGCAATCGACATCCCGGACCGGGAAAAAAGCGTCACGCAAAAGGCGCCGGCCTCTCGAGGGCGTGCTGGCGGAATTCACCCTCGATCAGTCGACGGCCGATTGGACCCTGCAGTGTAAAGGTGATTGGATCATTGCGACCATCAATGAAACCGATGGCCAGCTCAACAGTTTGATTTTGCAAGGATGTCAATCGCTGGTGATCGACACAACAGCTGTTACAAGGTTCGACACGGCTGGCGCCTGGATGGTTGAACGGATGCGGCGGGCTGCGAATAAGCTGGGAATAGCATTCACTCACACTGACAAGGATTCAAGACGTTCCAGACTGGTCAATGTGATAGCCCAACACGAAGAGTCCGGAATCCCGCCTCGTCCGCCCCGCACCAGCGCGGTTTTTGCCTTTTTGTCTATGTTGGGTGAGAAGTCCTCTCACCTGTTTCAGGACTTGGTGACAGCTTGTTATCTCGTTGGCGCATCCGTGCGCGGCCCTCAAATGAAGTCCGGACGACGTGGCGGCATACGTCTGACTTCAATTATCCACCATCTTGATCATATGGGATTGCGTTCCATTCCCGTGATTGGGGTCATGTCTTTCTTGATCGGCGCCATCATCGCCCAGCAGGGCGCCTATCAATTGCGCTATTACGGGGAGGAATTGCTGACGGTAAATTTGGTCGGCATCCTTCATTTCAGAGAGATTGGCGTGCTGCTAACGGCGGTCATGGTGGCCGGTCGATCGGGAAGCGCCATCACTGCAGAAATCGGCACCATGAAAATGCGCGAAGAAATCGACGCATTAACGGTGATCGGGCTCAATCCGATTGGTGTCCTGATCTTCCCGCGCTTGGTGGCGTTAATCATTGCGCTGCCCATTCTGGTCTTGTTGAGCGATATTGCGGGCATTCTTGGCGCCATCGTGGTCTGTGATTTGTATGTCGGAATATCACCGGGACAATTTCTGGAAACTCTACAGGCCGGTATCGAGGTCAAACATGTCTTTGTTGGCTTGATCAAGGCACCAGTGATGGCAATTATTATCGGTCTTTCGGCGGCTATTGAGGGGCTGAAAGTTGGCGGGAGTGCGGAGTCTTTGGGTCGTCACACCACGTCAGCCGTGGTTCGCGCCATATTTGCCGTAATTTTGGCTGATGGTCTGTTTGCCATGTTCTACGCCGCGATTGGATACTGAGTTGTTATCCGCCAAGACCCCAATTCCAGGAAGTGCTGCTGCCAGCGAAACCATCTTGCGTGTCAACAACATGTCGGTGGCCTTCGGCAGCAACAAAGTCCTCAAGGGTCTGAATCTGGATGTATTTCGGGGAGAAATCCTTGGATTTGTCGGAGGTTCGGGGTCTGGCAAATCGGTCTTGATGCGCGCCATCCTGGGCCTGATCGCCCGGGATACTGGCGACATTGAGTTGTTTCATACCAATTACGACCGCCTGATTGGAAGCGACAGATTAGCAATCGACCGACGACTGGGTGTGTTGTTCCAGCATGGGGCGCTGTTTTCGTCGTTGACCGTTAAAGAAAACATTCAGGTACCGATGCGGGAATATTTCGATCTCAGTCAGAAACTGATGGACGAGTTGGCTATGGTGAAAATTGAACTGGTCGGACTGCAACCAAGCGCCGCCAATCAATTTCCTTCTGAACTTTCTGGAGGCATGATCAAACGGGCCAGTTTGGCCCGTGCTTTGGCGCTTGATCCGGAACTGGTGTTTCTCGATGAGCCGACATCGGGACTCGATCCCATCGGCGCGGCGGAGTTCGATGAATTAATCGCTTCTTTGCGGGATACACTGGGACTGACCGTCTACATGGTGACCCATGATTTGGACAGTTTACAAGCCATTTGTGATCGAATCGCTGTGCTTCGAAATGGAGTGGTTTTGACCACCGGAACAATGGAACAAATGACCAAGGTCGAAGATCCCTGGACAAAGGCCTATTTCACGGGGAAGAGGGCACGCAATGTGGGTATGTAAAGTAGACAATCCATCCAATAGAGTAGCAATCAATAGGCCAAACCGTTAAGATTAACCATGGAAACACGAGCCAATTACATTGCGGTCGGTCTGTTTACGCTCTTAGCGATCGTGACCGTATTTGCCGGAATATACTGGTTCGAAAATCACGGCGAGGATGAAAATCTTGTCCCGATCAATGTACGCATTGAAGGATCAGTTTCCGGTTTGGGTCCTGCGAGTGCGGTGCAGTTCAATGGCATCACCGTGGGTCGGGTCGACACCCTCACTCTTGATCAGGCTGACCCCAGATTTGTCATCATTCGGGCGATGATCAGTGCCTCAACCCCGGTTCGCGCCGATACAAAGGCTTCAATTGGTATCCGCGGCCTTTCTGGTGGGGCATTTTTGCAACTGGAAGGCGGCAGTCCTGCAGCTACACCTTTGCTGTCCGTCAATGCCACAGGAGCAGATGTCGCCACAATTGAAGGCGATCCCGCTGCTGTCGCAGATCTCCTGGAACGGGTCAGTAGCATTGCCGGTCGCACAGAAGAGATCATGATAACGCTGGAAAAATTTGTCCGTGAAAACAGTGACTCATTATCCCGCACGTTGAACAATGCAGAAACTTTTTCCAATGCTCTTTCTGAAAACAGCGATGGCGTTGCCAAATTTATGGATTCTGCCGGCAATGTTGCAATATCTCTGGAGCGCCTGGCAACCAAACTTGATGGCAGCATCAAACGAGCTGAGGAAATCTTACAGGCGGTCGAACCTCAATCGGTAAAGAATACTATCGACAATATAGAGTCTTTTTCTCAATCCCTTGCAGAGCAACGCGGCGAAATTGATGCAATGGTGGCCACGGTTAACTCAACGGCCCAACAACTCAGCACGTTCTCACAAAATCTCAACCAGAGCCTGGCTAAGGCCGATGGCGTTATCAACAAAGTTGACGGTGTAGTTTCTGCGGTGAACCCAGAAGAAGTGGCCAATGCGGTCAGTGTTATCGGTAAATCGGCACAGCGCGCCGAACAGGTGCTGGAAGCGATTGATCCGACCACCGTCAAAACCACGCTGGGCAATATTGAAGTCTTCTCCAAGACTCTCGCCGACCAGCGCGAACAAATTGCCTCTATGATGGATACCATCAACCAGACGGCGGAACGATTGAATGCATTTTCAAACGACCTAAGCGGGACGCTAACCAAGGTCGATGGCCTGGCCTCTGCCGTCGACCCGCAAGACGTTGCATCTGCGGCAAAGAGCATTGAGAACTCGGCCAAACGCGCGGAGCAATTTCTCAACAATTTTGACGCTGATGGCCTGAACGATACCATTGCCCAAGCCAATGCCACTGCCACGCGGGCGCGCCAGATTGTCGAAGGCATAGACGAAAAGCT
>CAJQPW010000026.1 GCA_905480295.1 uncultured Rhizobiaceae group bacterium
CTCTGGAAGCATCATCCTATCACAGTCTCACTGCAGATGGACAGCCAGACACCACCAAAGCCAACAGCACCTGCAGCAGTTAGCCAACGACATCCATCGCATCAAGCACCGCATTCAACGGTTGTCGGGCACCGTTTTGCAGATATTCCATGGCTCTCAGCGCGGCGTCATGAGCTTCCTGACTTGACGCGGCCACACAATCTTCAATGACGCGGCAAAAGTAGTCCGACTGATGACCATCAACAAAGGTGTAATGCACGCAGACGTCAGTCAGTCCGCCGCACAGCAACAGTGTATCGACCTTCAGCCCACGCAGCAGGATCTCAAAATCAGTACCAAAGAAGGCCGAATAACGACGCTTTCTGATCAGATAGTCATCCGCAAGAAAGCCCATCTCCTTGACGGCTATATCGGTTTTTGGATTGTTCTCAAGACAATGAACATCTTCATCCCCATCCAGTTCCCGACCGAAGTCGATGCCATCAGGACGGTGAACTTCCTGGATGAAGATGACTGGTATGTTGCAGTCCCGCGCCTTGTCGATGGCAATACGAGATTTCAACATCCGCTCCTTGTAGCCCGGCATGTTGTCGATGGCACGAACAGCACTGTCGTCAATGAAAGTGCTGGCCTGAATGTCGATCACGATCAGCGCGGCTCGTCCTTCGATCAGTTCGCGGGTCGTCTTTGAAGCATTTGCCATGGGGCACTCCTGAAATATCCGGTTCAGTCGGAACGGGTGTTTGCATCACCCTGCGTTGAGGGAATCGGGAAAATCCGGTCATAACTCCAGTTGAAGAAGAAAGCATAGACCACGAAGAACAGGGCATAGGACAGGTCCATCCAGAAGGCCTGTAGCAGGCTGACCGACAGATACCAGGCAATGAACGGCAACAGAATTGCCAGCAATCCCGCTTCAAACAGTATCGAATGGAAAACGCGCATGGGCATGGATTTGTTCAGATCGCCCAGTGTTCGCAACAGCGCATGATCAAACAGCAGGTTATAGAGATAATTCCAGCCGGTAGCGACGGTGGCACCAACAATGCCGACCACACCGATGTCCTGCCCCGGCATATTGAAAGCCACCGCTCCCAGCGGTGTAACCAGCGCCAGGCCTATCAGCTCAAAACTAATCGCATGTCTGATGCGATCCCTGGTCTGGCGCATGGTCGCCCCCCGGTTTTTCGGGCCGTCCCGATGCAGTATCCCAATTGGGGGAGGTCGTCCTCGCTTGCCGTCAGTATAGGTTGCCGATGCCGATAGCCCAAGCAATTATTGTTTGGGCGGCCTCCCGCTGATTAAACGCAATTACCTGGCTCGCCATTGAAACCCTTCGAGCACAACCTTGCCCTTGGCCCGACCGGTTTCAATTAAAAGATAGGCTTCGCGCATGGTCGAAGCATTGATCGGCGAAAGCACCTGATTGACTGTCGTTCGAAAATTCCCACTCTCGATTTCTCCTGCAACCCATGACAATAATTTGTGCTGCTCAATCATGTCCGAAGTTTTGTGCATGGCCCGGGCGAACATGAACTCCCAAGGCAGACTGGCAGACTTCATCTTCATGGTCTCCATCGGCATTGGCAGGTTGGTATCGTCGATGGTGACGATATCGGGGTCACATGTTCTGGTCAGCGCCGTGACTGGCAAGTATGTGAGCCCGCATGATCGCCGACGCCCAGGCGGAATCCCCAGCCCACAACGCATCGGCAATTTCGCGATGATGATCCAAACTTCGCTGCAGTCGCGCTCTGTTGAATCCCTCGAAACGGCGCTGCACCAGCAGCGGATGGGCCAGATTTCCAATCACATCAGCCAGCCGAACATTGCCGGATGCAGCAATGATGGTCATGTGAAACTGGCTGTTTAGTTCGGTCAGGGCGTCCATGTCCTGATCGCTGCCACTGGCAACCGCCGATTCCATGCGTTCACACAGCTGGTCGATTTCCTGCAGATGAGCACTGCTGATGCGTTCGGCGGCAATTCCCGCCCCATGGCTTTCCAGCACGGCGCGCAAGTCTGTTATTTCCATCAGGTCGCGGGCGCTCCATTGTACCACCCGAGCACCTTGATTGGGGGGCATGGTGAGGAAGCCTTCCGCCGTCAATTTGTTCAGAGCTTCTCGAATCGGCGTGCGGCTGACACCAACTTTTTCAGCGATCAATTCTTCCTTGACGCGGGTGCCGGCGGCCAGCTCACCGGACATGACTGCGGCTTTGATTGCTTCATAAGCTCTGGTTACCGCATTGGCCAATGTCGACACAATTCCCTACTTTTCCCTGATTTGCGGTACAATACCTCCATGCGATGCACAAGAGTACGGCTGCTCGGTCGCAAGGCTCAACCGTCACCGGTTGCCCCCGGTACTAATTTCTCAAGGCCAATCATTTTGTTGTATTCGTTGAAGCCCATGCGTTGTTCATCATCAGGCAATTTCCCGTGTCGGAGCATTGCAGCATATGTTTCCCGCAAGGTTCGGGCGACCACGAGCAGCGCAGATACCGGATAGATCGCTAGCGCATAAC
Source organism: uncultured Rhizobiaceae group bacterium (assembly GCA_905480295.1). Lineage (GTDB taxonomy): Bacteria > Pseudomonadota > Alphaproteobacteria > Rhizobiales > Rhizobiaceae > Pseudahrensia. The sequence continues at coordinate 2,529 of CAJQPW010000026.1, forward strand.
CCATCTGCTGCAACTCCTGCACGGACAGATAAGGGGTTCTTCCGTCTTCAACCATATTGGCCACCAGAGGAACGCCTTTGAAGGTTTCGGCAATTTTCACCAGTTCATCATGAGTGTGCGGCGCCTCGATAAACAGCAGGTCAGCGCCAGACCGCAAAAAGGCTTCCCCTCTTCGCAGGGCATCATCCAATCCATGCACCGCCCTCGCGTCGGTTCGGGCAAGGATCAGAAAGCCACTGCTCGTGCGCGCCTGAACCGCTGCAGCGATCTTGCTGGCGGCCTCGTCTAGATCGACAACCGCCTTTTCAGCCATGTGACCGCAACGTTTTGGAGAGACCTGATCTTCCAGCTGTATGCATTGCACACCGGCCTGCTCATAAAGTCTGACCATGCGCGCAACGTTCAAAACCCCACCATGGCCATTGTCGGCATCCGCAATCAGCGGCACCGGCGCTGCCGCTTCGGTCAAGGCGCGGGCCCGGTCCGCCATTTCAACTGCGCTGAGCAGGCCGACATCCGGCGCACCCAGGGTCGAACCAGCAATACCAAATCCACTCATGTAAACCGCGTCTATCCCACTGTCGGCTGCTAGTCTGGCAGAGAGAGCATCATAGGCTCCTGCAGCAAAGACAATTTCTTCCCCTTCCAGCTTCCTTCGCAACACTCCTTTGGAGGGTGACTGTTCCATGTTTTTCCTTTCCAAGCGGCCCTTGCCCTATTTCGAGACCGATCGGACAATGTCTGATCAACCCATTTTTTATAACCGCTGTCACAATATTTTTGGGAGCCAGGTAACGAGTTGTGGCAGGGCAACAATAACAATGACGGCCAGCAACATCAGCGCCAGAAACGGAACGACCCCGGCTGCAACTTCCTGCATACTGGCTTTGCCGACACTTTGAATCACAAACAGATTGAGCCCAACCGGAGGCGTAATCAGCGCACATTCGATCATCACAACAAAGAAAACACCAAACCAAACCGGGTCAATACCAAGCGCCAGCACAGCTGTAATCAAAACCGGTACCATGATCAGCATCATCGAAAGTGCTTCCATGAACAGCCCCATGACCAGCAGCACAAGTGCGACCACGGCAATGAAAGCAATCGGGTTGCTGATATTGTCGGAAATGAACATCGAAATATCCTGGGGGATGCGATAGAGCGAAATCGCTTTGCCAAAAACTTTTGCACCGGCGACAATCAACAGCACCGCCACAGTCGTCCGCATGCTGTGTAAAACCGCGTCCTTCAGATCAACCCAACTGAGCGACCGCAACACGACCGTGGTAACGAACAGGGCTCCAAGAAACCCGATCGCCGCTGCCTCTGTGGGTGTGTACCAACCGCGATAAATTCCGATGATGACCGCCGCTGAAAGCAACACTGTTGGCAAAGCTCGCCGCCCGGTCCGAAACCGGACCTGCCAGCTTGCCCGTTGTTGAAACTGATGGGAGGGCGAAATCATTGAGAATATTATCGAGTAACCGATGAACAATGCCATCAGCAACAGGCCCGGCCCAATCCCGCCAAGAAACAGGGCAAGGACCGATTCTTCGGTTATGACGCCATAGATGATCATGATCAGAGACGGCGGGATCAAAATGCCCAGCGTGCCCCCGGCAGCCAGCAATCCAAAGACGAAACTTCGCTGATAACCGCGTTCTGTCATTTCGGGGATAGCGACCGTTCCGATTGTCGCAGCAGTTGCCACTGACGAGCCTGAAATGGCTGCAAATATTCCGCAGGACAGCACCGTTGCTACCGCCAAGCCACCAGGCAGGTGGCCGACCCAGGCCTGAACGGCTTCAAACAGGTCTTTGCCCACACCGCCCTTCAGCATGATGTTGGACATCAGCAGGAAAAGTGGAACCGCAATCAATACGAAGCTGTCCATTGAAGACAACAGTGCAGCCGGTGCCATCTGCTCTGAAAATCCGGCATAGGCCAGCAGCAGGGCGCCGAGGCCGCCCAGTGCAAACGCGACAGGAATTCCAGACAGCAGCAGTGCAAACAACAATGCAAGAATTACCAGAACGGTCACATCAGCCCCCCATCTCTTGATCCGCCTGATCGAACAGCGTTTGGCGCCTGCCGCAAAACGGCGATGATCTGCACCAGTGATTGGATTGAAATCAGCCCGAATGCGACCGGAATGGCGGCCTGCATCCACCATGATGGTATGTCCATCATCGAACCGGTTGTCCGGCCGCGCACGAAACTATCAACAACCGTCGGCAGGCTGTTCCAGCAAATCGCTGCAGCAAAAATGGCAAGAAAAACCAGAGTAACGACGCGCATGATCCTTTGACCGGGTGGCGAAAGAAGGTCGGTCAACAAGGTTACCCGGATGTGTCCATCATCCCGTATCAACGTCGCAGCGCCAACGAAGACAGCCCACACCAGCACAAGGCGGGAAAGCTCTTCAGCCCAGATCGTCGGCGAAATAAAGAAATATCGAGCAACGACTTCGTAGGCCAACATCAATCCGATGGTGAACAGTGCCCAGGCCGATAGTTTAGCCAGCGTCGCTGATAGTGTTTCAAAAATTTGCATCAGACGCCCGTTGCCTCAGGAACTGCTCGATAAACGGCACCAATCCGGACCGGAAGCCCCGAACCCAGAAGCTCCCGCCCCGCCAGCAGCAGCTGGCGGACGCGATGAGCTGAAGCCTTTTGAAACCTCACAGACCCTTTGCTGCCTCATATACTTTTGCACCCAAATCCCCGGCGCTGGTCAACCACTGATTGATAACGGGCTGGGATGCGTCCTTCCAGGCTTCAATTTCCCGCGCCTTTGGGGAATAGATGTTCATGCCATTGGCCCGCGCTTGCTCGAAAGCCTCAGCCTCAATTTCGCCAACACGATCGCGAACATCCATTTCTGCCGCCCGGGCAGCCGTTGAAATCCAGTTCCGCTGTTCCCCGGTCAATCCTTGCCAAAACTGCTCATTGACCACCACGATGAATTCAATATCGGCGTTGTTGGTCACGGTAATTGTATCCATCACCTCCCAAAGCTTGCGCGATTGAACTCCGGCGACACCGGTCATGCCGATATCCACCGTTCCCCGCTGGTAGGCCAGAAACTGCTCTGATCCCGAAATCAATGTTGGCGCTCCACCAACTGTTTTTACCCAGGAGCCCAGAGTTTTGCCGAATACACGCGCCTTTTTGTTGGCCATGGCCGCCGGCGTCGCCACCGGCTCTCCCTTGGACAGCAGAATGACGCTGCCATAGGCCTGCCACCACAACACCCGGGCACCTGTGCCCAGAATTGCCTCATCAAGCGGTGCCCGCACCGGGCTGCCGGGTGCCGTTGCCTTGCGCACCTTTTCTTCAGTGTTGAGCAGGAAGGGCATATAAAAAATATCAACGGCAGGAATTTCACCGACATAGCGGGTGAGCGATGCAACGCCCATCTCGATCTGGCCGGACCCGACGGCTTCCGGCACTTCCTTGTCGCGGTAGAGCTGCGCACTGTCATAAATCTGAACATCAATCGACTGGCCGGAAGCTTTCTCTACCAGTTTTTCGAACAGCATCAGATTTTGACCCAGATGGCTCTTCAACGAGGTCTGAAGGGTGATGCGCAGGGTTGTCGAACTTGCCGTTGCAGGAAGTATCATCGCCGCCATAACCGTCAGTATCATGGCAACAAGCGCTGCGGTTGCAGCCAATGGCAGCTTTGCCACGATCTGTAATGTCCGATGTAAATTCACGATTATTCTCCTCCTGTTCAATGAGCCACAAATGCCAGTCATGCAGCTTGTTGCGGTCATTTTGCATACAATTTTATGATTATCAATCTTAAATTACTGTTTTTTTCCTATTTTGTATACATTATGAAGTTTGGAGTCGTTGCCCCATATCCCTCCCCTTGTCGCATCCTGGTTTATCCGACAGGTTGCAACTGATGACTGACCGCACCCTCACGATGACCCCGGGCTTCGCCCGTTTTGCCGCAGAATTGCGCTATGACGACCTGCCCCCGGCGCTGCTGGCCATTCTGCGCCGCAGCTTTCTCGACACGATGGGAGTTGCCGCTGTCGGATCGACCACAGAAATGGCGACAGCGGCCCGCCGCGCCGCGCCACACCTGTTTGGTTCAGGGGATACCGACGGCAGCCGCGTGCTGATGAATGGTTTACGGGTCAGCCCGACCGGTGCGGCCATGGCCGGTGCGATGACCATCGATAGTGTCGATGCCCATGACGGGACGACACCCAATAAGGGGCACGGGGGCTCGGCCATATTCCCAGCGCTTCTTGCGGTTGCGGATTCACTCCAGAAGCGTGGACAGGTCCTCTCCGGACAGAGTTTTGCCGTCTATCTCGCGCTTGCTTATGAACTCAGCTACCGGGCGGGACAGGCGCAACACGCGACCTGCACCGACTATCATACATCCGGGGCATGGACCGCCGTCGGTGTCGCGATTGCCTGTGCCCGCATGCTGGGTTGCGATGAAACCGGGATGGCCCATGCCGCTGGCATCGGTGAATATCACGGTCCCCGCAGCCAGATGATGCGATGCATCGATTTCCCGACCATGGTGCGCGATGGGGTGGGCTGGGGCGCACCGTCTGGGGTATCAGCAGCCTATCTTGCCTGTGAAGGGTTTACAGGCGCCCCGGCGCTGACCTGCGACAGCGAGCGGGCCCAACCGCACTGGACCGATCTGGGAAACCAATGGCGCACCATTGAACACACCCATTACAAGCCCTATGCGTGTTGCCGCTGGGCCCATCCTTCCATCGATGCGGTGCGCGATCTGATGCAGCAGCACAAGCTTCAGCACCAGCAAATCGACGCCATCGAAATTCGAACTTTCCACTACGCCACCCGGCTTGCCGGACATGAACCGGCAACGCTGGATGAATTTGCCTATGGCATTGCCTTTCCGGTTGCGACCATGGCGGTCAGGGGACGCATCGGTGCTGCAGAACTGCAGCAAGCGACCCTGCAGGACCCGGAAATTCTGCGCATCAGCCGGGCGGTAAAACTGATCGATGATCCCGTGCTCACCGCACGAAGTGTCCAAAAACGCTGGGCCGCTGTGGACCTGATCACCCGCGACAGTGAGCGGTTTAGTGCGGAACCCCGCTTTCCCCGGGGCGATGCCGATTTGCCGCTCAGCGACGCCGAAATCAGCGACAAATTTTATGGGTTTGCACGCCCGGTACTGGGCGAAGACCGGGCAACAAAACTGCACGCGCTGACCACCGCTTTTGACAGTCTTGGTCCTGCGGATTTTTCAGACCTGCTGACCCTGTGCCTGGCTGCGCCGAAAGCAAAGCCTGCGCAGCATTGATTGATCGCTCCGGCGGGTCGCTGGCACTTAAAGAACCTGAGAGAGGTCAGCCACCAGATCTTCGGCATCCTCCAGCCCGACAGACAGTCTGAACACCCCGTCACCGGCAAAGGCGCGATAGCTTTCCAGCGCCCTGCCCTGCAGACGAAACGAGGTTTCCATCAACCCCTGGGTTTCCATCCAGAATATCAGGCTGCGGTGATGCCCCAGGGAGACCGCATGGTGGATGATTTCCAGATGCCCGATCAGCCGTTCGGCAATAGCGCGACCCTGTTGTGCGCTGCCGACCTGAAAGGAAATCATGCCCGACATGTTGCTCATCTGCTGCTGAGCCAGTTCATGCTGCGGGTGGGATGGCAAACCGGGATATATGACCCGGGTGACCGCTTCACGGCTTTCCAGCCATTGTGCCACCTTAAGGGCGGTATCGGCATGGGCCTTCATGCGCAGCGGCAGCGTTGACGCACCCCGGGCGATCAGCCAGGCGTTGAAAGGTGACATCACGCCACCATGGTGAATGCTCGCTTCAGCCCGCATCTTTGCGATATTTTCAGCCGATCCCGCCACCGAACCACCCAGGGCGTCGCCATGGCCTCCAATATATTTGGTCGCCGAATGCATGATCAGATCCACACCCAGCGCCTTGCAGTTCTGCCCGATGGGCGAGGCAAAGGTGGAATCACAGGAAACCAGTGCGCCAGCCTGATGAGCCAGTCCGGCAACAGCGGCCAGATCGGTCAACCGGCCGATCGGGTTAACCGGGCTTTCGCAATGAACAAGCCGGGTATTGTCGCGCATGCTGGCTGCCACCGCGGCAAGATCAGACATGTCCACCAGGCTGACGTCGATGCCAAGGCGCGGCAACGTATCCCGCGCCAGTTCTGCCACACCGGCATAGGAGACATCGGAAACCACGACATGGTCACCGGCAGAAAGGAAAGTCAGAAATATTGCCGTTGCCGCCGCCATGCCGGAGGCAAAACACGCACAATCTTCGGTTTGTTCCAGCGCCGCTAATTTGCTCTCAAGCATGGCCACGGTTGGGTTGCCCCAGCGCCCGTACAAAAACCCGGCCTCGTCATCCAGATCATGGGCGGAAAAGCCCGCAACCTGATCGGTCACATAGGTCGAAGACATATAGATGGGCGGAGCGGAGGCCCCGGTTGTCGGATCGGGCGCTTCACCGGCATGAATTGCAGTTGTGTTCAAACCGACAGATGTATTGCGAAGGGTCATGGGGCCAACCTCTAAAATTATATCCCTGATCTTGGGCGCCAAAGGGTGGTCTGTGTCAAGATCGGAAGGCCCGCGGGTATCGGATTTGATGCATTGCCCTGACCCGCCGATTGCAAAAGCCTGACCCACGACCGGACGGTTCTTATCAATTTCAAGGCGGGCTGCAGGATCAGCAGACCTATCCGCCCATATATTGCTGCAGTGGCAAGCGGACTCACCGCACGATAAATTCGGCCCCAGTCAACGCCAACACGCCTGTCGCTGAATGTCGGGGGGTTTCGGAGAATACCCATGCCAGTTGCGATCCATTCTGGATTGGGCACCCATTGATGAATCAGATGAGAAATGTACAAGGCCGCGCAGGCTCGCTGCGGAATGCAGCGGCGATCTTGCTGCTGATCCTGATATTACCTTTGCTGTGGACCGGCCCCGCCGCCGCGCTGGTCGCATGTGAAGGAAGTTCAACATCGGGATCACTGGGAGGCCTAGATCTTCCTTGGGTATATGAGGTCGATACGATTCCACCGCGTTGCGCTTCTGAAACCGCCATTCCAGGCATCACCGCGAACTACACCAATGGGTTTCGACAGAACACGGCAGCCAATGGAATATTAATTACCTCTGT